>CALGYO010000098.1 GCA_937934715.1 uncultured Desulfovibrionaceae bacterium
TCGTGGCCACGCTGAACTACCAGTCCGGCGACCAGGACTTCACCGCCCAGCTGACCGAGATCATCAGCAAAAAGCCTGACGTGCTCTTCATTCCCTCCTACTTCGCCGAGGGCGCCATCATCATGAAGCAGGCCAAGGAGCTCGGCGCCACCTTCAAGATCATGGGCGGCGACGCCATGGACAACCCCAAGATCACCGAGATCGGCGGCTCCGCCGTGGAAGGCTTCACCCACACCACCTTCCCCTACGATCCGTCCATGAAGGACATGAACCCCATGGCCGCCAAGTTCACCGAGGATTGGAAGAAGACCTACCCGGACAAGGAGCCCAACGTGAACGCGGCCCTTGGCTATGACGCCTACATGCTCATCATGGACGCCATCAAGCGCGCCGGCTCCGCCGATCCCGAAGCCATCTCCAAGGCCCTGGCCGAGACCAAGGGCTTCGTGGGCGTGACCGGCGAGACCTCCATCAACGCCACGCACGACGCTGAAAAGCCCGTGGGCCTGGTGGTCATCAAGGACGGCAAGAAGACCTACGTGGGCAGCATCACTCCCGAAATGTAGTCCATGCGCCCCGCGCGCCCATCGCGCGCGGGTACAGGGGGAGGCGAAAGCCTCCCCCTTTCCCCACAAGCCCTACGCGAGGACGTCCCCATGAATGCGGCAATGTTTATTCAGCACTTCTTGAACAGCCTGACGCTGGGCAGTCTCTATGCCCTCATCGCCATCGGCTACACCATGGTCTACGGCATCCTGCGCCTGATCAACTTCGCCCATGGCGAAATCTTCATGCTCGGCGCCTATTTCGTGTTCTGGGGTCTCACCCTGGTTCATCTGCCCTGGCCCGTGGCCATGGTCCTGTCCATCCTGGTTACCGCCGGGCTCGGCATGCTGGTGGATCAGATCGCCTACCGGCCCCTGCGGGACGCTCCGCGCATCTCGGCGCTCATCAGCGCCATCGGCGTTTCCTTTTTTCTGCAAAACGTGGCCATCGTCTTCTTCCAGGCCATCCCCCGCGAGGTCTACCGGCCCGAGTGGCTTGAAAACCCCATTCTCATGGGCGACGTACGCGTTTTGCCCCTCACCCTGTTCGTGCCGCTGCTGTCGTTTTTTCTGATGATGGGCCTGGTCTACATCGTCTACCGCACCAAGACCGGTCTCGGCATGCGGGCCATCAGCCGCGACCTCGAAACGAGCTACCTGATGGGCGTGCCCGTCAACCGGGTCATCGCCATCACCTTCGGCATCGGCTCGGCGCTGGCCGCCGCCAGCGGCATCATGTGGGCCCTGCGCTATCCCCAACTGCAACCCATCATGGGCGTGGTCCCCGGATTCAAGGCCTTCATCGCCGCCGTGTTCGGCGGCATCGGCTCCATCCAGGGCGCGGTCATCGGCGGGCTGGTCCTTGGCTTCATCGAGATCATGACCGTGGCCTTCTTCCCCGAACTGGCCGGATACCGCGACGCCTTCGCGTTCATCCTTCTGATCCTGATTCTGCTGGTCAAGCCGACGGGGCTTCTGGGCGCCAAACCGGAGGACAAGGTGTAATGAAAACGTCCACGAAAATATCCCTCAATCTGGCCGTGACCGCAGCCCTGGGCCTGTTCCTCTTCTGGGCTCAAGGGTCGCTCGACGGATACAAGATTCAGATCCTGAATCTGATCGCCGTGAACATCATCCTGGCGCTCAGTCTGAACCTCATCTACGGCTTCACCGGCATGTTCAGCCTGGGCCACGCCGGGTTCATGGCCATCGGGGCCTACGTGTGCTCCATCCTTATCATGACCCCGGACCAGAAGGAGATGCTCTTCATTCTGGACGCGGCCTATCCCTGGATCCAGAACGCCCACGCTCCCTTCCTGGTCGCGGTGGTGGCGGGCGGCCTGACCGCGGCCGTGGCCGGATACCTCATCGGCGTCCCGCTTCTGCGCCTGGGCGACGATTATCTCGGCATCGCCACCCTGGGGTTCGCCGAGATCGTGCGCGTCATCGCCAACAACATCCCCCGCGTCACCAACGGGGCCCTCGGGTTCAAGGGCATTCCGGACTACGCCAACCTCTGGTGGAACTTCGGCTGGTGCCTCGTGACCTTCTACGTCATCGTGCGCATCATCAACAGCAACACCGGCAACGCCCTGAAAGCCATCCGGGACGACGAGATCGCGGCCAAGGCCATGGGCATCAACGTGTTCCGCTACAAATTGCTCTCCTTCAGCATCGGCGCCTTTTTCGCCGGGGTGGGCGGAGCGCTCCTGGCGAGCCTTTTAACCACCATCGACCCCAAGATGTTCCTCTTCACCCTGACCTTCAACGTGCTCATGATCGTGGTCACGGGCGGTCTCGGCTCCATCACCGGCTCCATCATGGCCGGGGTGGGCATCACGGCCCTTCTTGAATGGCTGCGCTTCGTGGAGAATCCGATCTCCCTCGGAAGCTTCGAGCTGCCCGGCATTCCGGGCATGCGCATGGTGGTCTTCTCCCTGGCGCTCATCTTCATCATCCTCTTCAGACGCGAGGGCATCATGGGCATGCGCGAATTCACCTGGCAGGGCGCCCGCAACCTCCTGACCGGAAAAAGGAGGGCCTCATGAGCGCCGACGTCATCATCAAGGCCGAAGAGCTGACCATGCGCTTCGGCGGGCTCATCGCCGTTTCCGAGTTCTCGGCCGGGATCGAGCGCGGTTCCATCGCCGGGCTGATCGGCCCCAACGGCGCGGGCAAGACCACCTGCTTCAACATGATCACCGGGTTTTACAAGCCCACCGAGGGCCGGGTCCTCTTAAACGGCGAGGATCTGACCGGGAGGCCCCCCTACGAGGCCTGCAAGGCCGGCATCGCCAGGACCTTCCAGAACATCCGGCTGTTCGGCAACGAGACCGTGCTGGAAAACGTCATGATCGGCTGCCACATGCGCCAGAAGACCGGCTGGCTCCAGGCCGTGCTCTACCTGCCGTCCTACGTGAAGGAGGAGCGCGCCATCAGGAAACGCTCCATGGAGCTTCTGGACGTGGTGGGCCTGGCGGACCTGGCCTCGGAAAAGGCCAACAGCCTGCCCTACGGCGCCCAGCGCCGCCTGGAGATCGCCCGGGCCCTGGCCACCTCCCCCTCGTTCCTCCTTCTGGACGAACCGGCGGCGGGCATGAACCCCCAGGAGACCCAGGAGCTCATGACCTTCATCCGGGACATCCGCTCCCGCTTCGACCTGACCATCCTTTTGATCGAACACGACATGAAGGTGGTCATGGGCATTTGCGAACAGATCTGGGTGCTGGACTACGGCGTGACCATCGCCCAGGGCAGGCCCGAGGAAATCCAGGCCAACCCCAAGGTCATCGAGGCCTACCTCGGAGAGGAGTACGTGAGCCATGCTTAAGGTCGAGGACCTGCACGTCTACTACGGCGGCATCCATGCCCTGAAGGGCATCTCCCTGGAGGTGCCCAAAGGGGCCATCGTCACCCTGATCGGCGCCAACGGCGCGGGCAAGTCCAGCGCCCTGCGCGCCATCGCCGGACTCGTCAAGAACAAGAAGGGAAGCATCTCCTACAAGGGCAAGGACATCTCGCACACCCAGCCGGTCGAGATCGTGAAATCCGGCATCGTCATGTCCCCGGAGGGGCGGCGCATCTTCCCCCACCTCTCGGTCATGGAGAACCTGCATCTGGGCGCCTACAGCCGTTCGGACAAGGATGGGGTGGAAAAGGACATCAAATGGGTGTTCGAGCTCTTTCCCCGGCTGCGCGAGCGCCAGGAGCAAAAGGGCGGCACCCTCTCCGGCGGGGAACAGCAGATGCTGTCCGTGGGCCGGGCGCTCATGAGCCAGCCCGACGTCATCATGCTGGACGAGCCGAGCCTTGGGCTCGCCCCCCTTCTGGTCAAGGACGTGTTCGAGATCATCCGCGAGGTCAACCGCCAGGGCAAGACCGTGCTTCTGGTGGAACAGAACGCCTTCGCCGCCCTGAAGGCCGCCCACTACGCTTATGTGCTCGAAACAGGGATCATCACCCTGTCGGGCAAGGGCGAGGAGCTTCTGGCCGACGACCGCGTGCGCAAAGCCTATCTCGGAGGGTAGCATTCATGGCGCAAGAGGACACGCCGCTTTCCGGATACCGCCTGGAGTCCGACTGTCTTGGGGAAATGGCCGTGCCGGACAAGGCCCTGTACGGGATTCAGACCCAGCGGGCCATCCGCAATTTCCCCATCACCGGGGTCCGCATTTCCCATTACCCGGACTTCATCAAGTCCCTGGCGGCCATCAAAAAGGCCTCGGCCCTGGCCAACGAGCGGCTGGGGCTGCTTGACGCCGAAAAGGCCGGGGCCATCGCCGCCGCCTGCGACCTGCTCCTGTCGGGCCGCCATTGCGGACAGTTCCGGGTGGACGTCATCCAGGGGGGCGCGGGCACCTCGACCAACATGAACGCCAACGAGGTCATCGCCAATCTGGCCCTGGAGATCCTGGGCCGCAAGCGGGGCGAATACGCGCATCTGCATCCCAACAACCACGTCAATCTCTCCCAGTCCACCAACGACGTTTATCCCACGGCCATCCGCCTGACCCTCATCACCATGGGCCGGCGGCTCATCGCCGCCATGGGCAGGCTCTGCGCCGCGCTCGAGGTCAAGGGGCGGGAGTTCGCCCACATCATCAAGATCGGCCGCACCCAGCTCCAGGACGCCGTGCCCATGACGCTGGGCCAGGAGTTCTCCGCCTGGGCGGTGATGCTGGGCGAGGACAAGAAACGCCTGGTCGAGGCCATGGACCTGGTGCGCGAGATCAATCTGGGCGGCACGGCCATCGGCACCGGGCTCAACGCGGTGGAGGGATACGCCCCGCTCGCGGTGGCGCTCCTTTCCGAAATAAGCGGCAGGCGCATGATCCTGGCGGAGAATCTGGTGGAGGCCACCCAGGACGCCGGGGCCTACGTGCAGTTTTCCGCCACGCTCAAGCGTACGGCGGTGAAGCTCTCGAAGATCTGCAACGACCTGCGCCTGTTGTCCTCGGGCCCGCGCTGCGGATTGGGCGAGATCCGGCTGCCCGAGATGGCCCCCGGCTCCTCCATCATGCCGGGCAAGGTCAATCCCGTGATTCCCGAGGTGGTCAACCAGATCGCCTTCCAGGTCATCGGCGCGGATCTGACCGTGACGCTCGCCGCCGAGGCCGGGCAGCTCGAACTGAACGCCATGGAGCCCGTGCTGGCCCACAGCCTTTTTAGTTCGCTGCTCCTTTTGCGCAAGGGCTGTCTCGTGCTGGCCGAAAAATGCGTCAAGGGCATCACGGCGGACGAAGCGCGGTGCAAATCCTTCGTGGATCAGAGCATGGGCCTGGCCACGGCGCTTTCCCCCCATGTGGGCTACGAGACCGCCGCCAAGGTGGCCCTGTCGGCCTTGTCGCGCGGGGTGACCGTGGCCCAGGCCGCCAGGGACATGCTGGGCTGGGACGAGACCAGGCTGGCGGAAACCCTCTCGCCCGAGGCCATGCTTCAGCCTTCCCAGCCCAAGCGGGAGTATTTCTGCTATACGGCGGACGGGGGAAGCGTGGTCGCCTTCAAGGATGGCCTCCCCGGGGGCCAGGACGGCCCAGGCTGCCCGGACGGGCGGGACGGGCGCAATGGGCAAAAGGGACGGACCGCCTCAGGCGGGCGCAAGAAGAAAGGGGGAGGCGCGTCATGAAGCGGCTGGGCATTTTTTCCATGGGCGGCACCATCGACAAGGTCTATTTCGACGACCTGTCCGAGTACGAGGTGGGCGCGGCCCAGGCCGGGGAGATCCTGCGCGAGGCGGGCGCCGCCGTCGCCTTTTCGGTGACCGAGGTCATGCGCAAGGACAG
Organism: uncultured Desulfovibrionaceae bacterium; assembly: GCA_937934715.1. Taxonomy (GTDB): domain Bacteria; phylum Desulfobacterota; class Desulfovibrionia; order Desulfovibrionales; family Desulfovibrionaceae; genus CALGYO01. The sequence goes on from CALGYO010000098.1 coordinate 5,828, forward strand.
CCTGCACCTGACCGCCGGGGACCGCGCCCTGTTGCGCGACAAGATCGCGGCCGCGCCCGAGGAGCGCATCCTCGTGACCCACGGCACGGACACCATGGCCGACACGGCCAGGGCGCTCATGGGGATTCCCGGCAAGACCATCGTCCTGACCGGGGCCATGAGCCCGGCCCGGTTCAAGGGGTCGGACGCCCCCTTCAACGTGGGCTGCGCCGTCGGGGCGGTCCAGAGCCTGCCCGAGGGCGTCTACATCGCCATGAGCGGCCAGGTTTTCGAAGCGGGCCATGTGCGCAAGAACCGCGAGGCCGGGCGGTTCGAGGAAATCGAGCCGTAAGCGGGGATGTTTCCGAAAATTTGAGCGGCGGGCCGTAAGGCATGTCCTCCTCAAAACCCGGGTAGATGCGGGGGGCGCGACGCAATCGTCGCGTCCCCCGCATTGTTTTTGCGGCGTCCGCGAGGGGAAGCCCCTCCGGCTCCAGCCGCGCCCGTCCAGGCCAGGCGCAGGCGCGTGGGCGGTCAGGCCAGGCGGCCGGGTCCCGTTTCAGGCTCGGGCCGTTCAGGCCAGGCGGCCGGGCGAGGCATGCCGGGAAACGGCCGGCGCCGGCCCGGTGGCTGGCGGACGGATTAGGGCGTCTTGAACGAGGAGACGATGCCCTCGACCAACGGATCGATGCGCGCCTTGAGCCCGTAGGGATAGGTCAGCTCCAAGGTATGCCAGACGTCGTCCTTCAGGATGGATTTGCGATAGACGATCATCCCGTCCTTGACTCCTGAAACCACGAACCAGTCCTTCTTTTTCACCGAATAGGTCACCTCGAGTCCGGGCGCCAGGCGCTCTTCGTCGAAGGCCGCCGCCACCGTGCTCCCAAGGGCGTTGTGCGAGGCGAAGACGAGAAGCCGCGCGCCGTCCGGGCCGTCGAAGGTCCGGCCGTCGCCGTTTTCGGACTCCGGCCCCGGCGTGAACAGGTCCGCCGGATAGGTCAGGGAATAGCCGAAGCGGGCGTTGGCGTAGACCGCGTCCCCGGCCCCGGCGCGGGCGGGTCCGGGAATGAAAAGCGCGGCCGCCAGAAGAAAAAGGCAGGCGAGATGTCGCATGGGAAGCCTCCGGCGTGTTGGCGCGCCGGGAAGGTCCCGGCGGATCGTCCGCAAGAGTATGACGGCCGGGGCGCCCTGACAAGGTTTTCGCTTCGTTTCGCCGAAAAGGAAGACGCCCCGCAGGGATCGGGGCGTCTTCGCGCGCTCTGCGGCCCGGGGAGGGCCCTGGCGCGGCCGGCTAGGCGGCCAGGAGCTGTTTGTCGGCGAACGAGGAATCGGCGGCCAGGGATTCGGTGGACGAGGCCTGTTCGGAAAGCCCCTCGTAGTCCCGATAGGCCACGGACTGGACCGGTTCTCCCGTACCGGTCCGGGACGCGTCGCCTCCCGCGTCAGCCACGGCCGCGCTTTCGTCGTCCGAGAAAAGGTCTTCCGCCAGTTCCGCCACGTCCTCCACATAGTCCTTGGCCGTCTCGATGGTATCTCCGGTCCATTCCACGGCCGTTTCCACCGTGTCCTTGGTCCAGTCGTAGGCGGTCACGGCCGTGTCCACGACGAATTCCCCGGCCTCGGCCAGGGAGCTGGCGCTGAAACCCGACGACGTCACATTGGAGACAATGGTTTTCGCTTCGGAAATCGTGTTTGAGACGAACTCCGTCGCGGTGGCGACCTTGTCCCCCACCCAGCTGACCGCCGTTGAGACCGAACTCGCGAGGAAACTCAGGCCCTCGCCCACCTTCGACAGAAGCCCGCCCGTTTCGGAGACTTTTTCCACCACCGTCTTGACCGTGTTCTTCACCTTGGACCAGAACGAACTCCAACTCATGACTCCCTCCTTCTTTGGGTTTCCTGCGATTCCCGCCGTTCGCAAAGAAATTGCCAGGAATATGCCAATTTATAACGTTCCGGAATTGCTATGTTTTAAAAAATGCGCTAAGACCTGAGCGCCTCAAAACAAGCCGCCCCGCGCCCGGGTTTGAGGCGTCCCCAGCCTGATTTCAGGGAGCGCTCATGACCTTGACCAGTCCGCTGACAGGTTCGCTGCCGCCCGATGTGTTTTTCAAGCTTCTGACCTTCGCCACCTTAAGCGGCGAGGCCAAGTACGACCTTGCCCTGGACCAGCTCGGCGAATGCCGGAGGCTGCTTGCCTCGCCCGGGCTGGGCGCCCAGGAGACCCTGGCCCTGCTCGAACGCTTCGAGGACATGCTCTGCCGGATCAAGCAGCGCGAATGCCTGCTGGAAGAGGCCGTGGACCGGCTGGACGAAAGCGAGACCGAACTCAAGAACATCGAGATGCGGCTCAAGCAGGAGAACGCCGCCTTGCGTCAGCAGTTGCGCCGGGGCTTCTCCGCCCACAAGATCGTGGGAACGAGCCTGGCCATGCGCAAGGTCTTAAGCGCCGCCGAGCGCGTGGCCGACTCCTCGGTCAACGTGCTCATCACCGGTGAAACCGGCACGGGCAAGGAACTGGTGGCCAAGGTCATCCATTATTCCGGCCGCCGCAGGCATGCGCCGTTCATGGCGGTCAACTGCACGGCCGTGCCCGAACAGCTGTTCGAGAGCGAGTTTTTCGGCATCGAAAAGGGCGTGGCCACGGGCGTGGAAAAGCGCAAGGGCCTGGTGGAGGGCGCGGACGGCGGCACCCTGTTCCTGGACGAGGTGGGCGACATGTCCCTGGCCGGTCAGGGCAAGCTGCTGCGCGCGCTGGAATCCGGCCAGGTGACGCCGGTGGGCGGGCGCACGCCCGTTTCCGTGGACCTGCGCATCGTTTCGGCCACCAACCGGGACCTCAAGACGGACATCGAGAGCAAGAAATTCCGCCAGGACCTCTATTACCGCATCAAGGTGGTGCACCTGGACCTGCCGCCCCTGCGCGAACGGCGCGACGACATCCTGCTGCTGGCCGAAACCTTCCTGGCCGCCTTTGCCCGCAATTCCGGCCGTGGCAAGATGCGCTTCAACCGGGCGGCCCGGGAGGCCCTGGAATCCTATGACTGGCCGGGCAATATCCGCGAGTTGCAAAACGAGGTGGAGCGGGCCGTGGCGCTGGCCTACACGGACAAGATCCGGCTGGAGGACCTCTCCCGGGAAGTGCGCCGCTCCGGACGCGCCCCGGAAGGCGGCTACGGCGATGGCAAGGGCAGACTGTGGCGGGTGGAGCAGGAGACCATCGACGCCTGCCTGCGCGAATGCGGGGACAACCGCACCCGGGCCGCCAAGATGTTGGGCATCAGCCGCGAAAGTTTGAGGCGAAAACTCAAGGAACGCGAAGCCGGGGAACCGGCGCTCAAGAATTAATGCCCAGCAATCCTTTGCTTTTTTGATGAAAAACGCCCCCTTTTCGGGGGCGTACGCTTTTTGCACAGGACCATTCCGGAAAGGCGGCGTCCGCCGCGAAGGAGGTCCGGTGCGAACCCTTCCCCCCGAGGTTCTTGACGATTTCATCGCCCTTGTCCGTCACCACGGCGTGGACGCGGGGCGCGCATCCCTGATCGGGCGCCATGGGCTGGCCGGACGGCCCCTCGGCGCGAACCTGCTTGTGCGCATGGCCAGGGAGCTCGGTTTCGCGGCCAGCCGCCGTACGTTCCCGCCGGAGGGCCTGCTTGGCCTGGGCGACGCCTACCCGGCCCTGGCCTTCACCCGGGACGGCGGGGCGGTTCTGCTCTCCGGGGCGCGGCGAAGCGCGAACGGGGCGGCGGAGCTGGTGGTCTACGACCGGTCCCAGGCCGCCTCCCCCCAGGCCGCCTCCCCCTTCGCCTTCATCCCCAAGGGGGAGCTTGCCGGACGCTTCACGGGCGAGACGCTTCTGTTCAAGAAGAAGGTCCTGGAGGAGGGCGACGCCAAGCGCTTCAGCCTGGGCTGGTTCCTGCCCCAGATCGCCCGGGAGAAGCGTATTTTCCTGGAAGTGGCCTGCGTGGCGCTTTTCATGCACGGGCTGGCCTTTGCCACGCCCCTGTATTTTCAGAGCGTGGTGGACAAGGTTCTGGCCCATCACGCCGTTTCCACCCTGAACGCGCTGGGCCTGGGCGTGGGCATGGCCATCCTTTTCGAAGGCGCCCTGCGCTATCTGCGCGAATACCTCCTGCGCTTCGCCGCCGCCAAGATCGACCTGCGGCTGGCCATGGAGACCTTCGCCCACATGATCACCTTGCCCCTGCCCTTTTTCGAGCGCAGCTTCGCGGGCGTCATCGTGAAGCACATGCAGCAGACCGAGCAGGTGCGCGAGTTTCTGACGGGCAATCTCTTAAACGCCCTGCTGGACGCCTCGGCCCTGGCCGTGTTCCTGCCTGTCCTTTACCTCTACAGCCCCAGGCTGACCCTGCTGGTGCTGGCTTTCGCCGGGCTGACCGCCGGGATCATCGCGCTCATGATCGGTCCCTTCTACCGCAGGCTGACCGAACTCTACGCCGCCGAGGGCCGCAGGCAGGCCCTTCTGGTGGAGACCATCCACGGGGTGAACACGGTGAAATGCCTGGGCCTGGAGGGAACGCGCCGCCGCCGCTGGGAAGAAGGCTCGGCCCGGGCCGTGACCGGGAATTTCAGGGTGCGCAAGATGGCCGCCGCCGGGCAGGCCGTCATCAAGACCCTGGAAAAGCTCATGACCGTGGCCGTGATCTGGGTCGGCGCCCTCATGATCTTCGACGGTTCCCTGAGCGTGGGCGGGCTCATCGCCTTCCAGATGCTCTCCCAATCCGTGACCATGCCGCTTATCCGCATCGTGGAGCTTATCCACGAATACCAGAAGACCCACCTCTCCGTGACCATGCTCGGGGAGATCATGAACCGCAAGCCCGAGGCCGGGCTGGTCAGGGGCGGGGCGCGCCCGAAGCTGCGCGGGGAGATCGTCCTGGATCACGTCAGTTTTTCCTACAAGCCGGGCGGCGCTCCGGCCATCGCGGACCTCTCCCTGCGCATCGCTCCCGGCGAGGTACTGGGGGTCGTCGGCAAAAGCGGCTCGGGCAAGACCACGCTGACGCGGCTCATCCAGGGGCTCTATCCCCTGTCCCGGGGCCGCATCCTCTTCGACGGCGCGAGCCTCAAGGACATGGACGTGGTCCATCTGCGCCGCTGCATCGGGGTGGTCCTCCAGGAGAATTTCATCTTCCACGGAACGGCCCGGGAAAACATCGCCGTGGCGGACGGAGGCGGCGATCTCGAGAAAGTCCGGGAGGCCGCCGTCCTGGCCGGAGCGGACGAGTTCATCGCCGAGCTTCCCCAGAGCTATGACGCGGTCCTGGAGGAAAACGGGTCCAACCTCTCGGGCGGCCAGCGCCAGCGCCTGGCCATCGCCAGGGCCTTGTACAAGGATCCGAGGATCATGATCTTCGACGAGGCGACCAGCGCGCTGGATCCGGAAAGCGAGAACCGCATCCAGGAGAACCTGGAGGGCATCGCCAGGGGCCGCACCACCATCATCGTGGCCCACCGGCTGACCACCCTGCGCAACGCCGACCGGATCATGGTGCTCGACAAGGGGCGGCTGGCGGACATCGGAACGCACAACGAGCTGCTCGGGCGCTGCCCCATCTACGCCGGGCTGTGGGAACGGCAGACCAGGGGGATGCGCTGATGGCGGCCGAACGGAAAACGATGCGGATTTGCCGGGAGGCCCTGGATTTCCAGCCCGACGCCGTGGCCGTGGGCGAGGGGCGCCCGCCCCTGGAGGCCCGGCTCGCCGTCTATCTGCTCCTGGCGGCCCTTGTCTGCGCCGGGACGTGGGCCTGGCATGCCAGGCTGGACCAGGTCGTGACCGCCCCGGGGGGGCTCGTGACCCTGGCTCCGCCCATCCTGGTCCAGCCGCTGGAAACCTCGGTCATCCGGGCCATCTACGCCGCCCCCGGGGACGTGGTCAAAAAAGGGGCCGCCCTGGCCGCCCTGGATCCCACCTTCGCCGAGGCCGACCTGGGACGGCTGACCGAGCGCGAAAAGCGCCTGCGGGCCTGGATCGCCATGCTTCAGGCGGAGCAGCGGGGGGAGGCGCCCGAGACGTTCGCGGCGCAAATGAATGCGGCGGACCCCGAGGAGATGGCCAGGATCGAGCTTTTTTCCCGGCGCAGGGAGGAGTACCGGGCCAATGTGGAGGCCAAGGACACGGAGATCGCGTCCATTGCGGACATGATCGCGGCCAACGGCAAGGAGCGGGAACGCCTGGAAGGGCAGTTCGCCCTGGCCGCTGAAATCGAGGGCATGTACAAACAACTCCTGGACGGCGCCAAGACCAGCCGCCTGGAGTACATCGGCGCCCTGCGCGAGAAGATGCGGGTGGAGGACCAGTACGCCAAGGCGGCCGAGCGCGGCGCCCAGCTTCAGGAGGCCCTGTCGCGGGCCAGGGCCGAGCGGCGGGCCTTCATCGGCGGCTGGAGGACCGACGCCTCCAACCGGCTCATCGAGAGCCTGCAGGAACTGGCCGAGGTGGAGCACGCCCTGGCCAAGGCCGCCAGGCGCAACGAGCTGGTGGAGCTTCGGGCCGTGTCGGACGCCATCGTCAAGGATGTGGGCGCCTATTCCGAAGGCGCCGTGATCGAACAGGCCAGAACGCTTTTCACCCTGGCCCCGGTGGACGAAAAGGGCGGCGCCCTGGAGGCCGAGGCGGTCATCGCCAACAAGGACATCGGCCACGTGCGGCAGGGCGCCCCGGTCCGGATCAAGCTCGCGGCCTATCCGTTCCAGAAGCACGGCTTCCTGACGGGCGAGGTGCGCATGATAAGCCCGGACGCCTTTGTCCGGGAGGACGGGGCGTCGGGTCCTTCGGGGCTTGGTCAGGGGCTGTTCTACAAATGCCGCATCCGGCTCACGGGGACGTCCCTTGCGGACGTGGGCCCGGATTTCCGGCTTCTTCCGGGCATGTCCTTTGAGGCGGAAATCCTTTCGGGCAAGCGCAGCGTGGCGGAGTACCTGCTGGAGCCCATCCTGCGCGGCCTGCACGAGAGTCTTTCGGAGCCGTAGGCCGCGCCCGCCGCCGTGGAGCCCAATCGCGGGCGTCCGCATGCCGGGAACGCCATGCCGCCTTGCCTGGGTTTATGAAAAGCACCGCGGGATCAGGCGCGGGCGCCCTGCCTGGCGGATTCGAGCCCCAGGGCCGCGCGGATGGTCCGGAGCAGGTTCTCCAGCTTGAGGGGCTTGGGGGCGTAGGCGTCCATGCCCGCGGCCAGGAAGCGTTCCCGGTCGCCGTCCATGGCGTAGGCCGTCAGGGCGGCGATGGGGATGCGGGTCTTGTCCGCGCCCGCCTGCCCGTCGCGGATGGCCTTCGTCGCCTCCATGCCGTTCATCTCCGGCATCTGTACGTCCATGAGGATCAGGTCGAAATGCTCCTTGCGCAACAGGTCGAGCGCCTGACCGCCGGTTCCGGCGACGGCGCAGGACGCGCCGAAGCGCTCCAGGAGCAGGACGGTGGCTTTTTGGCTGATCTCGTCATCCTCGGCGAGCAGGATGCGCAACCCCGGGGGAATCCCGCCAGCCGGGAGGGAAGGCGCGTCCCCGGCCGGGAGGTCCGCGTACGTCTTGAAATCCAGGCGGACGTTGAACTCCGAACCAAAGCCCTGTTCGCTGTACGCGTCGACGCTTCCCCCCATGCGCTGGACCAGCCGCTTGACGATGGACAGGCCAAGCCCCGCGCCCTGGTGTCTCCGGGAGTAGCCGAGGTCCGCCTGGGTGAAGGGCTCGAAAATCCGCTTCATGTCCTGTGGGGCGATGCCATTTCCCTGATCGCTGACGGTGAAGAGAATGGCGGCGCGATGCGGCGGCGAGCCTTCGAGACGTTGGGCGGATACGCGGACAACGCCCTTGGAGGAGTATTTGACGGCGTTGCCGACGAGGTTGTTGAGGATTTGCCGCACGCGGCCTCCGTCTCCGAGAAGGAGAGGCGGAATGTCCGGGCTCGTGACAAGCTCGATCTCGAGTCCGGCCTTGGCCGCGGCCGGGGCGAACAGCTTGCCCAGGGAGTCCATGATTTCCAAAAGAGCGAAGGGCTCCTCGCTGATACGCATCCCCCCCGCCTCCATGCAGGACAAATCCAGGATGTCGCTCAGGAGCCGCTCCAGCCGTGCGCAGGCCGAAAGCGAGGCTTCGGCGATTTCCCGCTGCTCCGCGTCCAGATCGCCCATGAGCAACAGCTGGAGCATGCCCATGACGCCGTTTAAGGGCGTGCGGATTTCATGACTCATGTTGGCCAGAAAGGAGGTCTTGACCCGGTTGGCCTCTTCGGCCCGCTCCTTGGCCGCCTGCAGGGCCTGCTCGGCCATCATGATCGAGGTGACGTCCTGGGAGGCGCCGAGAAGCCGCTTCGGCCTTCCGTCCTCGCCGGTTTCCAGCTCGGCGAAGGACTTCATCCACCGGACGGCGCCGTCCTTGCGTATGATCTTGCCCGTGAAGGTCGCTTCGCGGACGCCGCCGCTGAATCGGGCGAGAAGTCCGTCCAGGGCGTCCTTGTTGTCCGGATGCAGGATGACGTCCACGGTGAAAGCGTAGGACGGTTCGATCTCGCCGGGAACGTAGCCGTAGATTTCGTACAATTCGCCGGACCAGACGACCTTGCCGCTTGCGATGTCGTAATTCCAGGCGCCGATCCTGGCCAGGCGCTGGGCGCGGCGCAGATCGCTCTCGCTTTGGCGCAGGGCTTCCTGGGCTTCGACTCGGGGGGTGACGTCCTCGAAAAGGGCGGCCACCTCGCCCGAGGGGATGCGAAAGATCCGGTTTTCCCGCCAGCCCCGGCGCAGATCGTCCTCGTAATAAAACGCGGGGATGTGGATGGGCTTGCCCGTGCGCCAGACGGAGCGCAAGGCTTCCAGCAGTCCGGTCGAGATCACGTTGGGAAACGTTTCCGTCAGGGTGCGGCCGAGGACCTTGTCGCTTGTGATGTTGTCGAACGATTCCGCCGCCTTGTTGAAGTCGAGGAACCGGAAGTCCTGGCCGTCGTCCACCGCCTCGTACACGGCCACCCCGATGGCGAGATGGTCGAACAGGCCCTGGAGACGTTCCTTGAGCCGCCGGTTTTCCTCCTGGGCGTATCGCCTGCCGGAGATGTCCGTGTGGACGCCGATGACGCATTCCGGAGCGCCGTTTTCATCCCGGCTGACGACTTTCAATCTGGAGTACAGCCAGCGATAGCGGCCGTCTTTGCCGCGAAGACGAAACTCCAGTTCGTAGGCGGGAATGCTTCCGGCGAGAAACCGATCCCAGACCGAGTGGACGGCTTCGGCGTCTTCCGGATGGAGATTTTCCTTGAGCAGCTTTGCGTAATCGATGGTTTCGCCCGGCGCATACCCGTGTATTTCGCCCCAGCGTTTGGAGTACTGGAATGCGCCCGTGGTCAGGTTGAGGCGCCAGACCCCGTCGTTGGAGGCGTCCAGGGCTTCGGCCAGACGCTGGGCTTTTTTGCGCGCGCTTATGTCCGACGCGAAGGTCATGATGGCGGGCGATCCTTCCCAGAGGATGCGCGAGGGCGCCAGCTCCACCCAGACTTCCTCGCCCTCCCTGTCGCGCATCCGGTACTCGATGCGTTCCGGCGCGTGTTCGCCGCGCAGCCGGGCGGCGTAGTTGGCCTTGGCCCGCCGCGTTTCGCTTGGATGCGTGAAGCTGAAGACGTCATGATCCAGGAACGCCTGCTTCGTGACGCCCAACATGGCGCGCAAGGCCGGATTGCTGAAAACGACGCGCCCATTTTGGGTGACGGCCACGCCCTCCAGGGCGTTTTCGAAAATGAGGCGGAATTTGTCGTTTTCGTCTTGCAGGTCGGCCAGTGTTTGCGGCTTTTCAGCTTTCATATCGTCTCGTTGTCCCAATGGGGGCGGCATGGCCGCGAAAAGCGGCCGGGAAAACGGCCAGCGATCCAGACATCAGCCGGAGGCGGCGCTTTTCGTCGCGAGAAGAATACGGCGGCGGAAGAATAAAGCGCGTGGCGAAGTATTTATCCGCCATATATCCAGCATCGCAAGAATTCAAGAAAAGATGGAATTCACTTGATGGTTGCGACAGCCTGGGGCGCATCGCGCAATCGCGCGCGGGTTCGCAGCGCCGCGCGCCTGAAATGGAACGGGGCGGCGCGAACCCGAAGCCGCTCGAATGGGGCCGCGCCTTACGGGACAGCGCCGGGAAGGGCGGTCCTTCGCCAGGCCGTCTCCTGCATGAGAAAACGGGCCATGCCGTGGATGGAATGGATGATCCCCCGGCCTTTTTCCCGCCGCTTGCGAGCATTTGGGCCGCCCGCGAATTGATGGCCTGCGGGATGCGTTTTCCTTCGCTCTCGCTTTGGAGCGGCGCAGCGGTAGCAAGGGCCAATCCCTTTTGCCCGCGAAAGCCGCGCGGCTTCGTTGTCGCTTCCTCATCCGGCCGGCCTTTAGCGCATAAGAAAACGCGACATATCGTGAATGGAGTGGATGAGCCCCTTTCCTGTTTTGACGCCCTGGACAAGAAGATCGGCCGCTCTTTTATTGATGGCCCGCAGGATCAGTTGTCCGTCCTTCCCGCAGTTGGAAATCCGGAGCAATTCGGTTATTGGATTTATCCTGCCCGCCATTGAGTCCAGGACCATGTTTTCCACCACGGCCTGATTCGCGACGATTTGTTCCGCCATGAGGAGATCGGACGAGGCTTCGACGGCCACCGTCGCCTCCCCGGCTGCCGCCATTTCTCCGGCGGCGCAGACCGCCGCCCCGGAGGAGCTGGCCATATACAATCCCGCCATGCCGGACAGTCCCACGGCCGCGATCACGCCCGCGGCCACGAGCTCCTCGTCCGAGGCTGGCTCGGCCATGTGGGGCGTCCGGCCCGTCGCGAGGTCGACGCTCCCTTCGGCCGTGTTCACGTCGTACCAGCCCCAGTGGGTCATTTCGAAATCCTCGAGCCCAAGGGGATCCACCCGGCTTATCGGGGCCGAGCGGGCGTAGCGGTAGAGGTTGGGATCGCGGCCCGCGAAACCCGAGGGATCGCGCTGGAAAAAGCGTCCCGTGACGGCGTCGTAGAGGCGATGCTCCATGAAGAAGACGCCGTCCCCCTCGTCCAGGACGCCAAGCGCTCCCACATACGTCAGCGCGCAGGAGGCGCCGCCCGTTTTTCCGGCGCTCTGGCCGTAGTCTCCATACGCGTAGGCCGCGGTCACGGTTCCCGCGTCCCCGGCCAGGGCCAGAACGCTGCCGGTCTTGTCCCGCAACAGGCTCGCGAACCCCTCCTGGACCGTTCCCTGGGCCAGGATGAAGGCGCCCGCGTAGAGATAACAGACGGTGACCGTTCCCGAGGCGTTGGTTTCGAACAGCAGGCGGCCGAAAGGATCGTAATGGAAATTGCGGACAACGGAGCCCGCCGTGAGGCGCACGCGCCTGCCCAGGCCGTCGTAGAGAGAGGTTCTGGTCACGCCGTCCATGGTGAGCGACACGGGGCGATTTTCGGCGTCATAGCTGGCGGACAGGACGCGCGCGCCGGTAATGGCCGTCAGGTTGCCGTCCGCGTCGTAGGAGACGGCGTCGCCCTGCCAGGACGTCACGGCGTCAGCTTCGTTGTACGAGGACGTGTCCGCATCCGAATGAAAGGCCGGGAAAAGGGGCCAGGTTCCGGATTCCCGGGTGATCTCCCCGGCCGCGTTCCGGGTGTAGGAAATGTCCGCGATCACGGTCGCGCCCTTCGTGTGGGAAACGCCGGTCAGCCGCCCGGCGGCGTCGTAGGCGTAGCGGCTGGTCACGCCGCTCGAATGGGTTTCCGACGCGAGATTGCCCGAGGCGTCGTAGGCCAGATCGATGGTCCGCCCGGAAAAGCTCACCCGGGTGGGCCGGTTCAGGACGTCATAGACGTAGGTCGCGGTCAGGCCGCCGGGGTAGGTCAGGGAGGCGAGGTTCCCGGCCGCGTCGTAGGCCAGCCCCAGGTTTTTGCCGTCGGGGTAGCGTATGGCCGTGGTCCGGCCCGCCGCGTCCCGGGTGAAGACCGTGGCGCCCGAGCCGTCCGTGACCGAAGTCAGGAATCCGGCTGCGGACCAGCCATAGGACGCGACGGTTGCGCTTGCGTATTTCTTCGCCGTGATCCGGCCGTCCGCGTCCCTGACCATGGTCACGGTCTGGCCCCGGGCGTTGGTTCTGGAGACCACCCGGCCCAGGGCGTCCCGGGTCAGGGAAGACGCGGTCCGGCCCTGGGGATCCGTGACCGTGAGCGGGCGGTCCGCCAGGTCGTAGGTGAAGGCGTAGGTCCCGCTCGCGGGCGTGGTCAGCGAGGCCAGTAGGCCCCGGTCGCCGTAAGCGAAGGCCGTGGCCGCGCCCAGGGGGCTCGTGACCGAGGTCAGCCTGCCCGCGGCGTCGTAGGCCAGTGACGCGTTCCGGTTGAGGGGACTGGTCACGGCGGCGAGGTTTCCGGCCGCGTCGTAGGAATAGGCCGTGGTCCGGTTAAGGGGATCGGTCAGGCCGGTCATGCGCAGGAGCGCATCCCGGCTGATCCGGGTTTCCAGACCGGCCGTATCGGTGACGGAGGACAGGGCGCAGCAGTCGTATCCGTACTGTTCCGATTTGGCGTCCGGCAGGTTGACCCGGGTCAGGCGGCGGTTGGCGTCGAAGACGTAGGAACGTTCATCGCCCCGGGGGTCCGAGGCTTTCCAGAGGTTGAGGCCCTCGGCGTCATAGGTCAGCCGGAAGGTTCTTCCCGTGGGATCGGACAGGGTCAGGAGGTTGCCGTGGGCGTCGTAGGTCATGTCCGCGCGGCCGCCGCCGGGATCGGTTCTCCGGGTGAGATCGCCCTTGGCGTCGTAGGCGTAGGCCGTGACCCGGCCAAGGGGAGTGGTTTTGGAGACGATGTTGTTTTTGGCGTCGTAGCCGAAACGCCACACCCCGCCCATGGCGTCGGTCAGGGCCGTCGGGTTCCAGTTGGCGTCGTAGGCGAAGCGGGTCACGCCGCCCGTGGGGCTCGTGCGCTTGGTCAGGTTGCCGTTTTCATCGTATTCGAATGAGGTCGCGGCGCCGCCGTCCCGGGTTACGGAGACCGGCAGGCCGTTTCCGTCGTAGGCGGTTTGGACCGTCCCGCCCGGCAGGCCGTCCACCCGGGTCGTCCTGCCGTTTTCGCTGGCGTAGGTCCGGACCCGGCCGCCGGGATCGGTCGCGCTCACAACGCCGGAAGCGTCCATGGCGTAGGCCGTGGTCCGTCCCGCCGCGTCCGTAACCGAGGCGATCCTCTTGAGGCCGCGAACCGAAGCGTAGGCGAAGCTGACGGTCTTTCCGGCCGATGTCATCCCGGTCATGACGCGCTCCGCGTCGTAGGCGTAGGTTGTGACGTTGCCCGCCAGATCCACGCTTCGGACAAGATCGCCGTCCGCGTCGTAGGTGAAGGAGGCGGACTGGCCGCTGAAGACGGTGAAGCCGGAACACAGTCCCGCCCCGTTGTAGGCGAAGGTCACGGCGCGGCCCGAGGCGTCGGTCAGACTGGTCAGGCGGCCGTTCCCGTCATAGGCCAGGGTCAGGGCGTTGCCGTTTCCGTCGGCGATCGAGGATAGCCGGTAGAGATACTCTCCCGTGGCCTGGTCGACTCCTGAATAAGCGTAGGTCGAGGCGAGCTTGCTGGTTTTGTCGTAAAGGACATAGGTCCCCACGTTCGTGGCTTCCGTGATGGAAGCCGTCAAAAGCGGCTTTCGGGCCGGGTCGCTCGCGGCGGCGTAGACGACCGAAACCGTTCCGGTTCCCTGTCCCGAGATGGTGGCGGTCTCGTAGTCGTACAGCCTTCCCGAGCCCAGGCGGACGGAAGCTCCGCCGTTGGCGTAGGCCTTGGCCTTGAGGGTCGATTCGTAGGCGAAAGACCAGCCCGCGCCGAACATGCCGGTCCTGGCCGTCTGGTTCCAGACCCTGCGCAGGGCCAGGTCATGGCCGAAGCTGGTCCAGGAGAAATCCGCGTCCTCGATGACCAGATTGAGCGAGGCCGTGTTGACGAAATAACGTGGCAGCCCCTGCGCCGAGCATGTACCCGCCCCGCCCTCGTCGAACGCCGTGTCCGGGTTGTCCGCCGGGCCGCCCCAGTTTTCCGCCATGTTCAGGTTATCGCCGTAATACTGGTCAGGAATGACAAACAGTTGGAATGAGCTGAACGAGAAGGGCATATAATCCGGAGGAGGATAGTCGTATAACGTTACGTAAAGTGAGGCGAATGAATTCATGTTGCCTGGAACAAGGGCGTCTGGCCGGATGCTGGAGCTTATAGGCAGAGACATTCCCTCTTCAAGCTCAGTATTCCCGCAAGGACCCATGTCCGTTGACCAGTTGAAATTGACGCAGGAGAGGGTGATGGCGGGATAGGTTTTGCAGATGTTTTCGCCTTCGTCATTCAGTTCGCACCGCCTTCCTATTCCGTCGGTCGAGATCGGCGTCACGGAAATGGTGAAGGAGCCGCCGGGAGGGAAGCGGGTTTCTCCGGTTTCCTGATCCCTGAGGTCGGCGATCACGCAAGGTTGGCTGGCCTGGGAGCAGATGTCGTCCCAGCTCGGGTCCCCGCCGTCGTAGAGGCGCAATCCGCCGAGCGCCGGGGCGTCGATGGACAGGGTGGTCTGTTCATACGTCACATCAAGGGAATAGGCCCGGCCCGGAGTCAGCGCGAAGAGGCAAGCGAGCGCGAGGCAGGCCGCCAGCGGGCTTCTATAATGTGGCATGGCGTGGCCTCCTTGCCGGGGGTTAGCGGGCGGACCGGGTTATCCGCCCAAAAGCAACAACGGGAGCATGGGCAGGGACGGAAGGGCCGTCGGGAAATACCAGGCGCTGGCCGGATTGGTTCCTGCCCGGTATTCCCGGATGTTGGAGTAGCCGTCCCCGTCCAGGTCGTTTGAGGCGTCGTTGACGAGGGGGTCGAGGCCGTATGCCGTCTCCCAGCCGTCGTCCTGGCCGTCCCCATCCGTATCCCGCTTGGTGGGACTGGTCGTGAGCGCCTGCTCCCGGGCGTCGGTCAGGCCGTCGCCGTCGTAGTCCCCGGTCCCGTCCCGGGCGAGGGTGTTGAAGGAAGCCCTTTCCCAGGCGTCGGAAAGAAAATCGTTGTCCGTATCGTCGGTCATGGAAATGAATCCGGCCTTGATGGCGTGGTCCGCCGTGACGTTCAGGAAGGAATAGGACGGCCCCATGGATTCCAGAACCCCGTCCGCCAGGAGGTAGGCCCGCTTGTAGCCGGGCAGGGTCATGATGGTGAAGAACTGGCTTTGGCCATGCTCCACCTGGACCTGGCCCGAGGGCATGATCTGCCCCCCGGCCGTGGCCGAGGCCGAGATCGTATGGGTGAGAGCGGCCAGGGCGCCCGAGGCCGTGAAGCTCGTGACGTTGCCGGAATCGTCCAGCCCGTAGTGGGTGGATTGGCCGTCGCTGTAGGAGGAGCCGGTCAGACGGCCGTCCGCGTCGTAGACGTGATCGATGGTCGCAGCTCCAAGGGGGGCTTGCCAGAGAAGGAGAAGGCTGAGCAGGCCAAGAACCGCTCCCGCCGCAGGCCGCCTGTGAGAAGTCAGGTCCGCGGACATACGCGCTCCTTATGGTATGATCCTATCAAGTGCATGTTCGTTTTCATTTTTCATGGCGGCGCAACAAGGAATGCCTCTTGTCCCGCGCCGGACCGCGAGACCCATGCCGCTTTCCGCGCTCCGGCGCGTTTATCTGGCCCCGCCTGAATAATGTTTCGGCCGCCATTGCGGTCCTTTGAGGAGCTGTTCCTGCGTCTCCTTGGCCCTGGCCGCGTTGACGCCGGCTTCCAGGTCGAAGAAGTCGGCGATGGTTCCGGCTGGTCCCGAAAGCATTTTCCCGAACTCCCACAGGATGTCGTCGGCCACGCCCACCGAATTCAATCCTCCTCCGGCGACGAGGATGCAGGCGCTTTTCGCCGTGACATACGCCCTGCCCGCCGGGCCGGGGGCGGCTGAAGCCGCGATGTCCACGGTCGCCATGAAATCATAGACGTCGTTGTAGGAAACGGGATCCGCCATGTGCGGCTTGGCGCCCGTCACCGGATCGAAGGTTCCCTCGGCGACGCCCGAGCCGTAGCCCCAGTCGTTCATCTCGAAATCCGCCAGTCCCGAAGGGTCGACGCGGCTTATCGGGGCGGAACGGGCATAGCGGTACAGATTGAAGTCGCCGCCCCCGAAGAGCACCGGGTCGCGTTGGAAGAAGCGGCCTGTGGCGGCGTCGTAGAGGCGATGCTTCATGAAATGGATTCCGTCGCCCTCGTCCATGACCCCAAGGGCGCCCACGTAGGTGAAGGAGGTTTCGGCCGAGCCCGTTTTTCCGGCGGGTTGGCCGTAGTCCCCGTAGGCGTAGGCGGCGGTCACGTCGCCCGAATCGCCGGTCAGGGCCAGGATGCTCGCGGTCTTGTCCCGCAACAGCCGCGCGAATCCGCCCGTCGGCGTCCCCTGGGCCACAAGGAAGGGGCCCGCATAGACGTAGCAGACGGTCACGTTCCCCCGGGCGTCGGTCTCGAAGGCCAGGCGGCCCTCGGGGTCGTCATGCAGGTTGCGGGTCATCGAACCCGCCGTGATCCGCACGCGCCGCCCCAGGCCATCGAAGAGATACTCGCGCGTCACGCCGCCCATGGTCAGGGCGGTCGCCCGGTTCTCGGGGTCATAGACGGCGGAAACGCTCCGCGCGCCCGAGATGGACGTCAGGCCGCCGTCCGCGTCGTAGCTGAAGAGGTCTCCCTGCCAGGAGGCCACGCGGCCCGCGGAGTCGTAGGAAGCCGTGTCCGCATCCGAGTGGAAGGCCGGATACAGCGGCCAGGTCCCGGATTCCCGGGTGATCTCCCCGGCGGCGTTTCGCGTATAGGCAAGGTCCGCGATCACGGCCGTTCCCTTCTTGTGGGAAACGCCGGTCAGCCGTCCGGCGGCGTCGTAGCTGTAGCGGCTGGTCACGCCGTTCGAATGGGTTTCCGTCGCGAGATTGCCCGAGACGTCGTAGGCCAGATCGATGGTCCGTCCGGCGAAGCTCGCCCGGGTGGGGCGGTTGAGCGAATCGTAGACATAGGTCACGGTCAGGCCGCCGGGGTAGGTCAGGGAGGCGAGGTTTCCGGCCGCGTCGTAGGAAAGCTCCAGGGTCTTGCCGTCCGGGTAGCGTATGGCCGTGATCCTGCCCGCCGCGTCCCGGGTGAAGAGCGTGGTTCCCGCGCCGTCCGTGACCGAAGACAGGAATCCCGCGTCGGACCAGACAAAGGACGCCACGACCTCGTTTGCGTACTTCTTGGCCGTGATCCTGCCGTCCGCGTCCCGGACGAAGGACACGGTCTGCCCCCGGGCGTTGGTTTTCACGGTTTCGCGTCCCAGGGCGTCCAGGGTCAGGCCGGTGGACTCGCCCAGGGAGTCCGTCGTCCTGGTCAGCCGGTCCGCCTGGTCGTAGTCGAAGAGGCTGCTCTGTCCTGTGGGCGTGGTCAGGGAGGCGAGGCCGCCCCGGGCATTGTAGGAGAAGGACGTGACCGCGCCCAGGGGGCTCGTCACGGACGCCAGCCTGCCCGTTCCGTCATAGGCGAAGGCTGTGGTCCGGCCCAGAGGATCGGCGATGGAGGCGAGGTTCCCGTCCGCGTCGTAGGCGTAAGCCGTGGACCGGCCCAGCGGATCGGTCAGGCCGGTCATGCGCAAGAGCGCGTCCCGGCCGACGGTCGTTTCGTATCCGGCGGGGTTCGTGACCGAGGAGAGGGCGCAGCAATCGTATCCGTATTGCATGGCCGTGGCGTTGGGCAGGTTGGTCCTGGTCAGGCGGCGGTTGGCGTCGAAGACGTAGGAGCGCTCATTGCCCCTGGGATCCTGGGATTTCCATATGTTCAGCCCACGGTCGTCATAGGTCAGGGTCGTGGTTTTTCCCGTGGGATCGGACAGGGTGAGGAGGTTGCCGTGGGCGTCGTGGGTCATGTTCGTCTGGCCGCCGCCGGGGTGGGTGATCCTGGTGAGATCGCCCTTGGCGTCGTAGGAATAGGCCGTGACCCGGTTTAAGGGGGTGGTCCTTGAGACGAGATTGTTTTTGGCGTCGTAGGCGAAGCGCCAGACATGGCCCAGCGCGTCGGTCGCGCTCGTCATGTTCCAGTTCGCGTCGTAGGCGAAGCTGGTCACGCCGCCCGTGGGGCCCGTGCGCCTGGTCATGTTTCCGTTTTCATCGTATTCGAACGAGGTGACGGCGCCGCCTTCGCGGGTCACGGAAACCGGCAGGCCGTGTGCGTCGTAGGCCGTTTGGACCGTCCCGCCGGGCAGTCCCTCGACCCGGGTCGTCGCGCCCTTGTCGTGGGCGTAAAGGCGGGTCGCGCCGCCGGGGCCGGTCACGGTCACTTCGTACGCATCGTCCATGGCGTATGCGGTCGTCCGGCTTTGCGCATCCGTGACCGAAACGACCCTTTTGAGGCCGTGGACCGTGGCGTACGAGAAGCCCGTGGTCTTTCCGGCCGAGGTCATGGACGTGATGGCGTGGTCCGCGTCGTAGGCGTAGGCGGTGACGTTGCCCGCCAGATCCACGCTTTGAATGAGATGGCCGCCGGCGTCGTAGGTAAAGGAGGCGGACTGGCCGCTGAAGACGGTGAAGCCGGAACAGAGTCCCGCCTCGTTGTAGGCGAAGGTCACGGCCCGGCCCGAGGCGTCGGTCAGGCTGGCCAGATGGCCGTCCCCGTCATAGGCCAGGGTCAGGGCGTTGCCGTTTTTGTCGGCGATCGAGGACAGCCGGTAGAGAAACTCCCCCGTGGCCAGGTCGACGCCGGAATAGGCGTAGGTCGAGGTGATCTTTTTCACCTTGTCGTAGAGGGAGTAGACGCCGGTCCTGGTCGCCTCGGAAAGGGTCGCCGTCAAGAGCGGGCGTCTGCCCGCGTTTTGAGAAGCGTAGACCGCCGTCACCGCGCCGGAGCCCGCCCCCGTAACGGAATCCACGGCGTAGGAAAGGAGTTGGCCCGAGCCCAGGCGGACCGAAGCCCCGCCCGCGTCGTAGGCCTTGGCGCTCAGGGTGGACTCAAAGGCGAAGGACCAGCCCGCGCCGAACATGCCGGTCCTGGAAATCTGGTTCCAGACCCGGCGCAGGGCCGCCTCATGGCCGAAGCTGGTCCAGACGAAATCCGCATCCTCAATGACCAGGTTGAGCGCGGCCGTGTTGACGTAATAGCGGGGCAATCCCTGCGCCGAGCACGTCCCAGTCCCGCCGCCGTCAAAGACCGTGTCGGGATTGTCCCCGGGGCCGCCCCAGCTTTCGGCCTGCCCCATGGCGTCGATATAGTCCTTGTCGAGCAGGATCAAAATGGTGAATGCGTCATTGGTCTCCGACATGCAGACGTCGTCTTCGAGATATACGTCGGTGAGGTAGCCGCGCAGGCCAAGGGCCGCATCCTTTCTGGACTCGGGCGGGTCGATAAAGGCCGTCGCCGTCACCGCGTCATCGATGGAAAGGGATTTTCCAGCGCAAGATGCGGAGGGGGATGAAAAATTGGGTTCCAGGCAGTCGGCGTAAATGTTTGGTTCCGTCTCGCAAATACCGTGCGGGCCATCATTGAACGTGATGGCCTCGCTATTCGTGGCGAGCAGGGTCAATGTCACGGGGAAGGTTGAACCGGGCGGCGGTATTTCTCCCGTCAGCGGATCCACGGGCGATGCTACGAGACAATGTATTCCCCCCCAGTCACAAAAGCTTTCATGCGGATCGATCAGGACGTGTTCCCGCAGCTCCATCGGAGACTCCACTTCCACTATGGTCCCGTTGTAAGTCACCGTGATCGCCTCCGCCCGTTCCCAGGTGAACGGGAACAAGGCGAAGAGCGCCAGACAAACCGGAACGAGCCGTTGGACAATCAGCATGGCGAGGGCTTCCTTGGCGCGGGGGTGTTGCGGCGAGGGGCTTGCTCCCTTTCCTTGGCCGGAAACGAAGGCATGTGCGGGAGCGGAACGCTCGCCGGGAGACGGCGGGCTGTGGACGGTTCGGTTCCGGTCACGCGGGCCAGGATGCTGGAAGAGCCGTTTGCGTTCACATTTGTCTTGACCGGGCTGGCCGCCGGCGTCGCGGACGTGATCGATGGTTGCAGCCAAAAAGCGGGCTTGCCGGGAGAGAAGGGAGCTGAGCAGGCCTGATACCGCTCCTGCCGCAGGCCGCCTGTGAGAGGTTCGGGCCGCGGACACGGGGGGCCTCCATCATAGAAGAATATATTCTTCTAGTAACAATATGGAGATGTCATGCAATAGGTGAAAATACCCAGAAATGGCCTTCGGCTGACCGCCGTGAACAAACAGAGTGAGGTTTCCTAGGAAAAGAGAAAGGCTTGGCGCCGCGCCCTGTTGCCATTTTTATTTTCCAGGGATATGAATGAAAATGAGGCGCTCCCGCATCGGCCTTGTGCGTTGAACTTCCAGGCTGTCGCATTCGCTGGGAGCGCCTCATGCGTGCTTGTGATTGCGAGGAAAACGATTGTTGTAGTCACTCGGGGTGAAGGCTGGGCTATTTTGCGGTTTGTCGCGCGATCGCGCCCGGCGCCCCGCGACAGTGCGGCCGAGGCCGCGTAACAGCGAGGCGCCCATGTCCAGGAAAACGGTCTATAAACTCCTCCTGGCCTGTCTCGTCCTCCTTCTTCTCTACTGGGCCTCCACCTATTTCGCCGCGTATACCGATGACGCCTACCTGACCACCGACATCGTGCGCATCGCCCCCCGGGTGGAGGGCCATGTGCAAACCGTGGACGTCAAGGACAACCAGCGGGTGGCAAAAGGGCAGGTCCTGGCCACTATCGATCCCGAGCCCTTCAGGTTGCGCGTGGAAAACGCCAAGGCCCGGCTCGATCAGGCCAGATCACAGTTGAGCCTGGGGCAAAGCGCTCTGGATTCCGCCAGGGCCCGGCTGGACGAGGCTTCCGCCGCCCTGGAGCTGGCCGCGGCCACCCAGAAGCGCTACAGCGGCCTGATCAAGGAAAAAGCCATCGCCCAACAGGCCTACGACGAGATCGACAGCGCCCTGAAGGAGGCCACGGACCGCCGTCAGGAAGCCCAGGCCGGGGTGAACGAGGCCGCAAGGTCCATTGAGGGCCGGGCCATGGACGTGGCCGCCGCCCGGGCCGAACTGGATCTGGCCCGGTTCGATCTGGACCACGCCGCGCTCTACGCCCCGGTGGACGGCTTCATCACCGCGCTCAACATCAAGCCCGGGGACTACGCCAAGGCGGGCCAGGGCATCATGGCCGTGGTCTCGGACGTGGACTGGCGGGTCATCGCCAACTACCGCGAACAGCTGGTCCGGCACATACGGCCCGGACAGCGGGTCATCGTCCATCTGGACAACCATCCCTGGCGGCTTTTTTCCGGAGTGGTCCAGGGCGTGGCCCGGGGGGTGTCCCGGGAGCCGGATCCCGGCAAGCTGTTGCCCTACGTGGAGCCAACCACCAACTGGATCAGGCTGTCCCGGCGCTTTCCGGTGCGCATCGAATTCGAACGGCGCCCTGAGGACGCGCGCCTGTTGAGCGGCTCCGACGCGCGCGTCCTGGTGATCTACTAGGGGGGCGGCCATGCGCGTCCGCCGCCTGCTCAGCGACTTCCACCAGGGTCTGTCCGCCGAGATCCGCGATTTTTCATTTCACAACAACCAGGCCAGAGCCGCCCTGGGCGCGGCCCTGGCCGCCTCCTTCGCGGTGTTGCTTTCCAACGCCCTCGCCCTCGACCGGCCCTATTGGGCGGGCATCACCGCCCTGGTGGTCTCCCGGGAAGCCTACGCCGCCTCCCTGGTCAAGGGCGTCCTGCGGGTCATCGGCACAGTGGCGGGCTGCCTGTTGGCCCTGGTCCTGACCGGGCTATGCGTGAACAACGATTTCGCCATGCTCGGGCTCATCTTTTTTTCGAGTTCGGGCGCGGCGCTCGTGGCCGCCTACCGGGAGGCCGATTCCTACGCCTTTTTCATGTGCGGCTTCATGGTGGCGCTCATCGCCCTGGCCGGGCTGAACGATCCCCTGGGAACCTTTGATTTCGCCTTCTACCGCACGGTGGAAATTTCCCTGGGCTCGGTCGCGGCCGTGGTCATGAGCGCCCTGGTCAATCCCGAGTCTCCGGCGGACCGGGCCCGGGAGCGTCTGGAGCGAGCCTTCGCCGATCTGGCCCGGGGTCTGGCGCTTTTCGCCGCAAGCTCCGCCGATTGGGACAAGCAAGAGGCCGCGTCCCTGAGGCGGCGCCTTCGCGCGAACGGAGACGGGCTGGCCGCCCTTATTATCCAGGGCCGGGCGGAAGGCGTCTTCAGCCCGGAACAGGCCGGGCTGGCCTCGCGCCTGCGCAGGGCGGCCGCCGCCGGAGGGGAACGGCTTTCGCTTCTGCTGGAACGGGCCGAAAAACGGCCGGACGCCCTGGCTCCCCTGTACGCCGGCGCAGTGCGCGAGGTCGCCGAACGGCTGAACGGGCTTGCGAGCGCGGCCTGCGCCTGGCTTGGGCAGCCCGGAAGCGCGGCGCGGGATCCGGCCCCGGAGGCGGCGGCCCGTCAGGCCCTTGAAATCCTGGCAACGCGGCACGAGGAGCTGAAGGAAACGGGACGCCTGGCCGGACGGCCCGTACGCCAGGCCTTTTTGTGGAGCGAGGTCATGAGCCTGGCCGGGGAGCTGGTCCGGACGGCGGGCGTTTCCGGTCCGGCGTCCGGGGACGGGCCTGCCAAGGCGCGCCGTCCTGTCCTGGAATCCCTGGCCGCGCGCCAGGCCCTCTGCGCCGGGCTTGTCCTGGTTCTCGTGCCGCTCATCTGGAAATGGTTCTATTTTCCGGGCTCGGTGCAGATCGCGGTCACGGCGGCGGTGGTGCTGCAGCCCGATCCCGTGGGAACCTGGCGCAAGGGATTTTTGCGGCTAACCGGCTGTATGACGGGGGGGGCCCTGGGGCTGTTCGTTCTGGGGACGCCCGCTGGCTCGCTGCTCATCCCCATGATGACCATCTATTTCATCAGCCTGTTCTGCTTTTCCTACATCGAACACGGGGATTCCCGGTGCGCCTATGTGGGCCTGCAGGGCGGCATCGCGCTGACCCTGACCCTCATCCAGGACTTCGGGCCGTCCGGGAATCTCGGGCCGCCCGTGGAAAGGCTGGCCAGCGTGCTGACGGGACTGGCGCTTCTGATCGTGGTCAACGCGGTTCTGGGCGGCGATAACCCCAGGCGCGATTTCTCGCGGCGGCTGTGGGACGCGCTTGTCTGCCTGGCCAGGGCCATGGTCCGGGAGCGCGAGCCCGGGGCGCCTGGCGGGCTTGGCCGGTCCGGCGTCCGGGAGGCGCTGGCCATGGCCCAGGCCCATCTGATTGCTGCGGAGGCCTGCGTGAACGCCATGCTCTGGCAGGGAGGGCTCGACGCAAGCCGCAGCGCCCGGATTCAGGACATCATGGCCGATGCGGAGCGGGCCCTGGCCAACGCACGGCGCCTGCCGGAACTGGGCGTCGAGGGTTGGGGGACGCCCGATGCGGACCGGGCCGCGTTGACAGGTCTGGTTCTTGGTTCCTCTCCCGGCGATCCCGGCCCGGCCGGTCAGGGTCCGGACGGGGACGGGGCGGCGGGACCGATCGAGCGCGCCGGGCTGGCCATGGCCGAGGCTCAGGCCGCCGGGACATGGCCGTTTACGGCCATACGGGACGCGTTGGGCGATTTCGAGGAGGAGGCTGACAGGGACGCCGGGACCCTGCGCCGCAAGGCCCGGGAAGAGGGACTTTCTCCGCAGATCAGAATGTGGGCCGCGGACGCGCTCACGGCCCGGGCCGGACTTCTGCGCGCGCTTATGGATGTAAGCGCGCGCGGCCTGGAGGCGGGGGATATCCTGTATGAGCCGCCCGTTCGGAAAAGACGGTTCGCCTGGGCGGGGCGTCGGCCAAGGCGGCTGGTGAGACCGGAGGATTAGGCCTGGAACCTCGCGTTCTCAATCAAGGCGCGGGCGTTCGCCGGGACCGGACAGGGGGGCGCCGCGCCGTGCGGCCGGTCTTTCGTCCAGGCCGCGCAAGAGGGGGAGGACATCATTGACCGGGAGCGGTCTGGAAAACAGATAGCCCTGCACGGCGTCGCATCCCATGGTCCGCAAAAGCGCAAGCTGATCCTCGGTTTCCACCCCTTCCGCCACCACCGTAAGCCCCAGGGTCCGGGCGAGATTGACGATGGCCCGGATGATTTCGGGATTTCCGGCCGTATCGCCCGCCCCGCTCACGAAGGATTTGTCGATCTTGAGCGCGTCCAGGGGGAACTGCTGGAGATAGGCCAGCGAGCTGTAGCCCGTGCCGAAATCGTCGACGGCGAGTTTCAAACCCATCGCCTTGATCTTGTGAAGCCTTTCGATGGCCCGGTGGGGGTTGTCCATGATGGAGGATTCGGTCAGCTCCAGGTGGATGGCGTCCGGGGGAACGCCGTTCTCCCGCAGACATTGGGCCACGTGTTCCAGGAAGCCTTCCTGGGAAAGCTGGCGGGCGGAGATGTTCACGTTGAGGGTCACGCCCCGGGCGGTTTCCGATTCCGCCCGCCACTGGCCGAGCTCCCGGCAGGCCCGGCGGATGACCGATGCGCCCAGCGGCTGGATGAGACCGGACTCCTCGGCCAGGGGGATGAAGCGCATGGGCGAAATGGGTCCCAGGCTGGGGTGGGTCCAGCGGGCCAGGGCCTCGAACCCCAGAAGGGCGCCGTCCTCAAGCCGGTGGATGGGCTGGTAGGCCAGCTCCACCTCGTCCCGCTCCAGCGCCTCGCGCAGGTCGTTTTCCAGACGCAGGCTTTGCAGGGCCTGTTCGTGCATGCGGCGGTTGAAGACCTTGAACAGGTTCTTGCCCTGTTCCTTGGCGCGATACATGGCCGTGTCCGCGTCGCGCAGCATGTCCTCGGGCTTCTCGTAGCCGCCGGCGCGCAGGAGTACGCCCACGCTGGCCGAGGCGGCCAGGACGTTTTCCCCCACCATCATGGGCTGGGCCGCCGCGTTCATGAGACGCTTGACCACGGTGAACACTTCCCGGATCGAGGAATACTCCTCCACCATGACCCCGAATTCGTCGCCGCCGAGCCTGGCCACGGTATCCACCTCGCGCAGGCAGGAGGCGAGCCGCTTGGCGGTCTCCACCAGGAAGGCGTCGCCCACCAGGTGCCCCAGGCTGTCGTTGATCTTCTTGAAGCCGTCCAGGTCGATCAGAAGAACCGCGAATGTGGCGTTGGGCCGCCGCCGCGTCCAGCGCAGGGAACGGTTCAGGCGTTCCAGGAACAGCGCCCTGTTGGGCAGGCCGGTCAGGGAGTCGTGGAAGGCCTGGTGGGCCAGCTGTTCCTCGAAGGTCTTGCGCTCGGAAATGTCGGTGTAGATGTAGTAGACGCCCTCAATCGTCCCGTCCACGGACACGGGATAGCCCAGGAGGGACACGGGGATGCGCCGGCCGTCCTTGTGGCGGCGAACGGTTTCCCTGTGCACCGGGGAACCGGCCAATATGGCCTTGCGGAAGGCTTCCACCTCTTCGCGGCGGTCCTCGGGAACCACCAGGCTGCGGTTGTAATGCCCGCGCGCCTGCTCCGCGTCGTAGCCGAACATGGAGGTGAAGCCGTTGTTGATTTCCACCACCCGGCCTTCCGGGTCCACCAAGGTGATGGCCTGGGGAGAATTTTCGAAGAGCTGCCGGAAATAGGCCTGCTGCTTGTCCAGGGCCTGTCTGGCCTTTTTGAGGGGGCTTATGTCCAGAAAGGAGTTGAGGCAGCTCGAACCGCCGGGGATCATGGAGACGGTGAGAAAGACCGGGATGTCCCGGCCGCTCCTGTCGCGCAGAACCGTCTGGTAGTTTCCCGGCGCGGCCTGCGGATCCTTGAGCCTGGCCTGGTGAAAGCCCCTGACCCGTTCGGCCTCTTGCGGGGCGAGCAGCTCGAAGAAGCGCAGGCGGCCCTCGATTTCATCCTTTGCGTATCCCGTCAGGCGGGCGAATTCGTTGTTGGCCAGGGTGACGGTGCCGTCCGGGGAATCGATGCAGATGGCCGTGCCGGTGTTTTCGAAAAAGGCCCGGTAGCGCAGTTCGGACTGCTGGATTTCCGCTTCCGCCGCCTTGCGTTCGGAGATGTCGCGGATGACGGCGGTGAAAAACGGGCCGTCCCTGTCGTGGGCCCGGCTGATGATAACCTCGGCGGGGAAATCCGAACCGCCGGTCCGGGCGAAATCCACCTCCACGTACTCCTCGGTCAACAGGGCCTTGAGGGCTTGGTTGCGGTTTTTCCGGGGCAGGAGACCGGCGAAGGAGGCGCCGGTCAGTTCGTTGATCCCGCGTTCGAACATGCGCGCCGCCGCCGGATTGGCGGAGAGGATGCGCAGGGAGTCCTGGCTGAAGGTCATGATGGCGTCCGCCGCCTTGGAGACGATGGCCTCGGTTCTGGCCTGGGCCGCCTCCAGGGAATCCATGACCTGGTTGTAGCGTTTGGCGACGGCCCCGGCTTCGGAGAAGGCCTCCTCGGGCGCGCGGATGGCGATGTTCCTGGTCCGGGCTTGCTCTTCCATGGCCCCGAGCAGGCTGTTGAATTCGGTCTTGGCGCCGTGCTCGGAGATGTTGAGCCCGCGTTCCTCCTCGTCCCCGGTCACCCGGATGGGGAAGAACCGGTTGAGCGACCGGATGAAAGCGTAGGGAATGAGGAAGGAGACGGCGAAGGCCGCGCCCACGCCGATGAGCTGGATGCGTAGCTGGGGCCAGAAGGAAAGCCCGGTTCCGGTCAGGGCCGGATCGCCGAAAAAGGCCACGGCCAGGGTTCCCCAGACGCCGCAGGCCAGATGCACGGGAATGGCGCCCACGGCGTCGTCGATTTTCAGACGCAACAGGAGCTTGTCCGCATACAGGCAGACCGGGCCGCTGGCCAGGCCGATCACGGCGGCCGAGGGCGCGCTCACGCAATGGCAGTTGGCGGTGATGGCCACAAGGCCGCCCAGGCTGCCGTTGATCAGGTGCTGGATCATGGGCCGCTTGTCCATGATCCAGCCCAGCGTCATGCCGGACACGGCGCCCATGGCCCCGGCCAGGGCGGTGCGGCTGATGATGCCCGGAACCTGGCCGGACATGGCCAGCGCGCTGCCGCCGTTGAAGCCGAACCAGCCCGCCCACAGCAGGAAGGCGCCAAGCACGGTGAAGGGCAGGTTGGAGCCGTTGATCTCCCGGGGGCGGCCGTTTTCGTCGAAGCGGCCGCGCCGGACGCCGATGACCAGAAGGGCGGCCAGGGCCACCCAGCCGCCTACGCTATGCACCACGGTTGATCCGGCGAAATCCACGAATCCCCGGGTTTCCAGCCATCCCGAGGCCTGGGAGAGGAAAAG
Organism: uncultured Desulfovibrionaceae bacterium; assembly: GCA_937934715.1. Lineage (GTDB taxonomy): Bacteria > Desulfobacterota > Desulfovibrionia > Desulfovibrionales > Desulfovibrionaceae > CALGYO01. The sequence continues at coordinate 33,029 of CALGYO010000098.1, forward strand.
CCCGCCCCAGGCCCAATGGCCGAACAGGGGATAGACCAGGGAGGACGCGAAGGCCGCCGTGATGATGTAGGAGGAAAAGCGCATGCGCTCGGCCACGGCGCCGGAAAAAATGGTGGTGGCCGTGCCGCAGAACATGGCCTGGAAAAAGAAGAAGGCCGCGGGCCAGGCCTGGTCCAGGGACGGGAGGAACAGACTGGCGCCGGTCAATCCGCCGAGACTGCCGCCGAACATGAGTCCGAAGCCGATGATCCAGAACCCGGCCACGGAAATGACCATGTCCGCGAAATTCTTGATGGCGACGTTGATGGAATTCTTGGAGCGGGTCAGTCCGGATTCCAGGCACATGAATCCGGGCTGCATGATGAAGACGAGCGCGCCGGCCAGGAGAACCCACAATATGTCGATGAGCGGCTTGTCCATCAAAACCCTTTGGCGGTCTGGTTAACGCGGGAACGTTTTTGATACATGGATCAATCGCAACCGTCCAGCATGGCGGGATTTCCGGTCCGGCCAGGGATGGCGGGGCGGCCGGAAGGGGCCGCGAGGTTCGGTCATCCTAGGGAATTGCAAAATAAACGCAAGATATTCGAAGGGGTTTACTTCAAAAATATGAGGCTTATTATATAAGATTTGAGGATAAATCGCGCCTTGGCGCGCGGTTGAATCACTAACCCGCCGGGAGCCGGCAAACCCCAGGGAGATCTCGCCATGGACAATTTCAGCTATCAAAATCCCACCAGGATCATTTTCGGCAGGGGCGCCGAGAACGAGGCGGGCGCCCAGTGCCTGGGATACGCCAGGAAGATCCTCCTGCACTACGGCGGCGGCAGCGTGAAGAAAAGCGGTCTTTTGGGACGGATCACGGCGTCCCTCGACAAAGCCGGGGTGGAATACGTGGAGCTTGCAGGGGTCAAGCCCAATCCGCGCCTGTCTTTGGTGCGCGAGGGCATCGCCCTGTGCAGGGAAAAGGGTCTGGGGCTCGTTCTGGCCGTGGGCGGCGGAAGCGTCATCGACTCGGCCAAGGCCATCGCCGCCGGGGTCCTCTACGACGGCGACGTCTGGGATTTTTTCACCGGCAAGGCCGCGCCGCCTGAAAAAGCCCTGCCCGTGGGGGTCGTCCTGACCATTCCGGCCGCAGGCAGCGAGGCCAGCACCGGCTGCGTCATCACCAGGGAGGAGGGCGGCTACAAGCGGGCCTTCAATTCCGAAGCGGTCTACCCGCGTTTTTCCATGCTGAACCCGGAGATGGCCTTCACCCTGCCGCCCTACCAGGTCGCCTGCGGCGTCTCGGACATCCTGGCCCACCTGATGGAGCGCTATTTCACCAACTCGCCCCATGTTGAGACCACGGACCGGCTCATCGAGGCCTGCATGAAGACCGTCATCAACAACGTCCACGCCGTTCTGGCCAAAAGCGACGATTACGACGCCTGGGCCGAGATCATGTGGACCGGGACCATCGCCCACAACAACCTTCTGAATACCGGCCGGGTGGGCGACTGGGCTTCCCACGACATCGAACACGAACTAAGCGGCATGTACGACGTGACCCACGGCGCCGGGCTGGCCACGGTCTTCCCTGCCTGGATGAAGCATGTTCTCGACCATGACGTGAACCGCTTCGCCCAGTTCGCCACCCGGGTGTTCGGCGCGGACCACGATTTCTTCGACCCGCGCCGCACGGCTCTCGAAGGCGTGAAGCGTCTGACGGCGTTTTTCCGGTCCATCGGCATGCCCGTGACTCTGTCGGAACTCGGGGTCGGGGAGGACAAGCTTGCGGAGATGGCCGCCAAATGCGTGGATAATCCGGCCGGAACCGTGGGCAATTTCGTGAAGCTCGACAAGGAGGGCGTGCTGGCCGTGCTGCGACTGGCCAGATAGCGCCGCCTCATATCACGCCGATCGGGGAGCCCGGGCCTATGGTCCGGGCTTTTTTTTGTTGGAGTCTAGGCCGCGCCGTCCGGGTCCTCGTCAAGGCCGCGCAGGGGAACGTCCAGGCCGTAGCGGGCGAGTTCCCGCGCGAGAACCTCCATGAAGACGCCCATGCCAGGAACCATGCGCAGGTTTTCCGTCTGGCGGGAAAGCGCGTCCATGTTCTTGGGAATCTCGCCGCCGCAATACCCGGAGCAGGTGGTTTCCACCCCGCAGCTCGGGCTGCCGTTGACTCCGAGAATCCCCAGGAGTTCGTAGCCCGCGTCCCGGTAGGCGCAAAGCTCCAGGAGCGGCGCGCGCAGGATGGCGGCGCAATGCTCCCGGAAAGCGGGGACGTCGTATTGCTCTTTGGCCGCGCCCCAGCGGGAAAGGCCGAGATAGGAGGTTTCCGGGCAGGGCAGCTGCAAAAGCCCCGCGCCCGTTTCCAGGAACGGCCGCAGCGCGGCCAGGTTCGCGCCCGGATAGAAGGCGTAGGGCGTGATCTTGGCGTTGGCGTTCAGGATGCAGTTGGCCACGGCCAGAATGCGTTTTCCCCGGTTCATGGGATCATCCTTCGGCGCGGGCGGCGGCGAAAAGCCGCAAGAAGTCGTCCGCGTCGCGCGGCGCTTGGGCAAGACCCGTCAGCCGTCCGAGGCGCGCGGCCTCGGGCTGGACCAGCCCCAGCTCCTTCGCCCGTTCTTCGTTCGTGAAAAAGCGCGCGGCCGGCTCGTCCGCGGCCAGGGCGCCGCCGGCCATGACCAGGATGCGGTCGAGGTTGGCGGCGCAAAAATCCATGTCGTGGCTGATGACGATCACGGCGACGCCTTCGCGGCCCAGGCGGGCGAGGATCCCCTCCAGCAGACGCCGGGCGGGCAGGTCGAGACCGGCCGTGGGCTCGTCGAGAAAGAGCAGCCCGGGGCCCATGGCCAGGGTCGAAGCCAGGGCGACCATGCGCCGCGTGGAAAGGCTCAACTCAAAAGGGTTGGCCTCCATGAGCCCGGAGAGCCCGGCCATGGCGGCCGCGTTCTCGACGGCCGCCGTGAGCGCCTCCCCGGAAAAGCCGACGTTGCGCGGTCCGTAGGCCAGCTCCTCCCGGGTCGTGGCCGCGAAAAGCTGGGACGCTGGGTCCTGGAACACGTATCCCGCGAGCCGGGCGCGGATTTTCGGGGGCAGGGAACACGCCTCCCGGCCGTCCAGCAGGACGCTTCCGGCGCATGGGGGCGCAAGCCCGCAGCACAACCGGGCCAGGGTGGATTTTCCGGCGCCGTTGCGCCCGGCCAGGGCGACCCGCTCGCCCGGATCCACGGCGAAATGGACGTCGCGCACGGCCTGGCCGCCGCCGGGATAGGCGTAGCATACCCCCTTGGCCTCAAAACGCATGCTTCTCTCCGGCTTGAAAGCCTTCGGCCGCCTCTTCCACGTTCAAGGGCAGGGGGGCGTTTTTCGGCCAAAGCCCCATGGCCGATCCTTCCACGGCGGCCTGGGCGCACAGGGGCCTGGCTGTCTGGGCGGCGTCGAGGATCCGGGTCTTGTCCGCCGCCAGGACCTCCCGGGGCGTCCCGTACAGAACCGGCCGTCCCTGGTCGAGAACGAGCAGCGTGTGGCACAGGGCGGCCGCCTTACCGGGCAGACAGGCGGTCGCGACCAGGGCGGTCCCGTTTTCGGCGAGGGTCCGCATGACCTCCAGAAGATCGTTTTCCCCGGCCGGGTCCAACTGGGAGGCGGCTTCGTCCAGAACCAGCAGGCCCGGCCGCATGGCCAGGATGGAAGCCAGGGCCAGGCGCTGTTTTTCTCCGCCGGAGAGGGAAAAGGGAGACCTGTCCGCCAGGGACTCGAGCCGGGTCAGTCCCATGGCCTCGTCCACCCGGCGGGCGATCTCCTCCCTCGGGAGCCCCAGGTTTTCCGGGCCGCAGGCGATCTCCCCGCGCACGCTGAAGCGCGCGCCGGTGATCTGCGTTTCGGGCCGCTGAAAGACCATGCCCGCCCGCTGGATGACGTCGCACAGGGGGGCGGTTCGGGGATCGAGACCGCAGACGCTCGCCTCGCCTTCGCAGGCGCCTTTGTAGAAATGGGTGAAAAAACCGCACAACAGGCGGCACAGGGTGGACTTGCCCGAGCCCGAGGCGCCGAGGACCAGGAGGATTTCTCCGGCCTCGAGATCGAGGCTCAGGTCCGAAAGGGCGGGCGTTTTGTTCTGGGGGTAGCGGCAGGTCGCGCCGCGAAGGCTTACCAGGGCCATGCCGCGACTCCTCGCGCAACGGCCATGGCCGCCACGGCGGCCAGGCAGCCCCGGCGAAATATTTTTTCCCAGCGCGGATCCGGGATTTCCGTCAGAAAGGTCCGCTTCCCCTTGCGCATGACCGCCCGGGCCTCCAGGGCCAGGGCCCGGTCCTCCACGTCCAGGATGACGCCGTGGAAAAGCGGCCCCAGCAGGGGCAAAACGGCCCGCAGTCTGTGGAGGACCGAACCGCCCACGGCGAATCCCCTGGCCGTTTGGGCTTCCTGGATGGTCCGGGCGCGCTCACGGATCAGGGGCAGGATTTGCAGGGTGGCGCAGATGACGTAGGCTGCCAGGCCGCTTACGCCCCGGTTCTGGAGCTCCTGCATGAGCCTGCCCGGATGGGTGGTCAGAAAAAGCAGGACGAAGACGGAAAACATGACCAGGGTCCGCCCGGCCACCCCGGCGGCGAAACGCAAGGCTTCGGGCTGGACGGAAAAGATCCATACCCGCCACAAGGCCGCGTCCGTGGACGGGTGGAACAGGCCGTGGATCAAAAACAGGAAAAAGGCGAAGGGCAGGTAGAGCAGGAACACGGCCTTGAGGAACGCTCCGGCCACCCGCCCGGCGAAGGCCAGGGGAACGATGATCCCGGCGAACAGAGCGAAGGGCGCCGCGATCCAGGGCGCGAGAAAGGCGGCGGCCAGGATGGTCAGGGCGGCGGCGAGCTTGGTCGCGGGATTGCGGCCGTGCAACGCTCCCGGCCGCTCCCGGTACAAGGCGATGGATTCGTTCATGGGGCTTTTTCGCGCGGGCCGGACGCGTCCGGCCCGCGCGCGTCATGTCCTCGTGTGGCGTCCCTTAAAAAGCGCCACTGCATTTTTTAAGGGAATAGACGTAAAGGCATGCATTATCCTCGAAGAAAGCATGCGCTTTCTTCGAGGGCGTGACGCAAGAAATGCGGTTAAGCGTTCCCGGAGATCACGTTTTCAGCCCGGGGAAAGCGGGCGGCGAAGCGCCGGGGCATGCGCCGGGCCAGGATGAAGGCCAACACCGCGCTCGGAACCTTGTCCAGGGGCTCGATCATGAGGTTCTTGAAGAAGGCGGCCGAGGTGATCTTCATGCCGGATTTGATGAGCACGCCGGTCAAGAGGGAGGCGCCGCTGCCTTCCACCCCGCCGTAAAGATAAACCACGATGGGCGTGGCGACGAAGGGCGTGGTCACGGCGATGATGAGACCGGCGATGACGGCCTTCCACCAGGTCTTGAAAAGCCCCCAGATCGCGCAATACCCGGCGATGAAGCCGATCCAGGCGGCCACCGGGAAAAAAGGCAGGGCGTCGGGGGAGAACAGCCCCCAGACGATGTTGGAAAGCGCGCCCGTGACCGCGCCCGCCCAGGGGCCGCACACGGCTCCCGCCAGGATCGTGCCCACGGAATCCAGGTACACGGGCAGCTTGAGCATGGAGACGGCCTGTCCGGCCACGATGTTGATGCAGATGGCCAGCGGCATGAGCGCCCACGTCACCGAAGTGAAATCTTTTTTGATTGATCCGCCAAGACGCATACGTCCCTCCATGCTCGAAATATGGTAGTGCGATTGGCATTGGGTACATGGATGGGAAGATGATGTACAATTGATAAATCAAAGGAGTATGGCGTCGGTGAATAGATGAATTCTATAGCTCTTTATTGTTCAGGATCAAGCATAGTACTGGGAGCGGAAAAGGCTTAACAGCCCGCTCCCGCGGCATTCGCCGCAGGCCCCGCTCCGCGTGGCCGCTCTTATAACTTCGAGCAACAAAATGTTAAACATTTTGCGCTCTCAATAATAATGATGCGGAGGGCGGCGGGGAATGACGTCATGCCGGCCAGCGCCTGGGGCGGGGGGAATCCTCGCCCCAGGCGCCGATGCGGGCGCGCCGCGTCACCAGCGGCGCGCAGCGGGAATTACTCGAATTCCAGAATGAGGCCCTGCTCGCAGAAGTCGAAGATCACGGGTTCGGATTCCGAATTGTCGGAAAAGACGGCTTTGAAGTATTGTTTGCATTCTTCATTGTTGGTGGAATTGTCCCAGGCCAGTTCCATGGTCTTTCCCGCGGGAATGCCCGACCCGATGTCGAAAAAGCCCCAGTTGTTCCCGTCCTCGGAAACGAGGATCTTGACGATTTTGTCTCCGGAATTGTTGTGCACCTTGAACGTATAATCCTGGGCAAAGGACGCGGCGGCAAGAAGGAATACGAGAGATATCGCGCAAACAAGAATCCGCGGCAAAAAGGATTTGACTTTCGTGACGTTCATTTCATTGCTCCTTTTCTGAGCAAACGCTCAGGATGCCTTCGTAATGGGACGGCCATGAAGCAGGCGCGATTTGTGTTTTTGACGTTCTCCTTTGTACGGGCGAATAGGTGGGACATTCACCAGGATTCATACCAAATGAGTAAAAAATCGCAACATGATTTTATGAAACCCTCGGGTACGTTGTCTTGAAAAAGCGAAGCGAAAGCCGCAACGGCGGCGGGGAGGAGAATGCTCACGCCCAGGGCGCGGATCGGACGGGGCGTGAAAAAGTCCGGATTGCGGCCGGCGCCGCCTTCGGGAAAGGGGGCGTTCCGGGCGAGGTCAACCCTGGCGCAGGAGGAGGAAGGTTTCCTTGGTCTTGCGCTCCCAATAAAAGGGGTCCACGGCGGCCAGACAGGCGTCCATTTCCGGGGAGACGCAAAAAAGCGGCGCGGCGCCCGCCTTGGGCGCCCGGTTGAGAAGCTGGGACAGGCCGCTGGTGAAGAGCTTCAGATAGGTCCGGCATCCGGGGTCGCCGGACAAGAGGGCGGCGTATTCGGGCGCAAGCCAGGACAGGGCCATGACCATGAACCGGGTGTTGTTGGTGCGGCTCCACTGCACCTTGTGCTCCACGTGCAGGGCCACGGGGGAGTAGCAGAAGGCGCGCTCCATGCCGCGCGCGGCGGCGAAGGCCGGGACGAAAAGATCCCAGGCCGGTTGGCCGATGATGAAGCCCGTGCGGGGAAAGCGGGGCAAAAAGCGCGCCGGGAAGAAGAAGAAATCGAAGCCCGGCTCCAGCAGCGCCCCATGGCGGGCGTCCAGCCGGTCCACGTTGACCCGGGAGCCGTAGACCAGCCTGTCCGAGGCGGCGGCGCAGAGTTGGTCCCAGACCGTCTTTTCGCCGCGCAGGACGATGTCCGCGTTGATGACGCCGCAAAGGGGGCGGCCGGTCGCGTACAGGCCGTCGAACAGGGCGTCCAGGTACTGGTAATCCTTGCCGAGGGCCTCCTTGGCCGTGTCCTCGCACACGCTGAAGGCGATGTCGGGGAAATGCGGCGCCAGACGTTCGCGTTCCCTGGCGGTGTTGACGGAGAGGACCTCGAAGCCGCGCGCAAGCCAGGAGTCCACGGCCATCCGGGAAACCTCAACGTTGACGGGCGGCAGGCTGGTGGCGACCACGGGCCGCAGGGCGCTTCCGGGGCCGGGCTTGGCGGATGCGGGACGCAGCTTGCGCAAGAGGGCGTGGCGGTTGATCTGGGCGAAACTGTCCGCCGGGGAAAGCTTCGCGGCTTCATTGAAAAAGGCCAGGGCCTGGGGCGGGTCGCCCTGTTGGAGCCTGGCGAAGCCCAGGAGCTTCAGGGCTTCGATATGGCCGGCGTTCTTCGAAAGGATCCGCTCCAAAGGCGCGACGGCCTCGTCCGGGGCTCCCTCGGTCAGGTACAGCCGAGCCAGCTCCACCGCAAAAAACGCTTTATCCGGGCGCTGGGCGGACAGCCGTTCGGCGGCGCGCCGGGCGGCGGCCAGGTCTCCCTGACGCAGGCGCTGAAGAACCGGCGCCAGCATCTCCTGGGCGTACTCTCGCGGCGGAAGCTCGTCCGGGTCGCGCGTGACGTTGCCGCAAAAGGCGAAGCCCTGGGCGATGGGGGCGGCAAAAGGTCCCGCGAACGGCTCGAAGGGACGTTGTGGAATGGACATGCGTATCGTACCTCTGCGCGAGGCCCCGGGGACCTCGCGCGATGACCCGTCGAAAGCGCCCGGGACTGGACTGCGCGCCCGCATTGGCTTACGGGAAACTACGGACGTTTTTTACGAAAAACAACGAAGCCGTCCGGCGAACAGGGCGGCTTGAACCCTTGCGCAAAGGAATCCGCACGTGGAAGACGCTACCACCGCCGGCGACGATCTGGCAAAGAAAAATCCCCCTTCCCCCAAGGCGCCCTTCCTCTTCTGCGTGGTCACGGCGGCCTACAACGCCTCGCCCTGGCTGGATACGCTGCTCGGCGCCCTGACGAAGCAGACCCTGGACTTCACCGCCCACATCCAGGTCGTCCTGGTGGACGACGGCTCCACGGACCGGACCCCGGACATCGCCAAGGGCTGGGTCGAGCGCTTTCCCGGCAACATCGTCCTGATTCGCCAGGAAAACGCGGGACCGGCCGCCGCCAGAAACCGCGGCCTGGCCGAGGCCCGGGGCGAATGGGTTTCCTTCATTGATTCGGACGATTTCGTCTCCCTGGACTATTTCGAGATCATACGGAATTTCCTGGAGACCTCGGGCTTCGACGGTCCGGTCGCGGCCTGCAACACGCTGTTTTATCTGGAAACCGAAAACTGCGCGGCGGACTGGCATCCGCTCGGCTACAAGTTCAAGGAAACCCGGGTGGCCGATCTGCTGCGGGAGCCCGACCTCATCCAGCTCTTCGTCAACGCCTGCGTGGTGCGCCGGGACCTCCTGGCGCGCACGGGGTTGCGCTTCGACCCCCGGGTCAAGCCGTCCTTCGAGGACGCCCATTTCCTGAACCTGGTCCTTCTCGGCGCCCGGGATTTCCGTATGGCCTTCATCAAGGAGGCCCATTATTTCTACCGCAAGCGGGGACTGGGAGCGGGGCTGGTGGAGGGCGGCTGGTTCAAGGCGGAAAAATACCGCGACCAGCTCCTGTTCGGCTATCTTGATCTGCTGCGCCAATACAAGCGCGTCCTGGGTCATGTTCCGGACTTCATCCAGAATCTCGTCCTCTACGAGGCCCACTGGTACCTGATCCGGCTCCTGGACGACGCGCCGCCCAGGGCGTTCACCGACGAGGAGGCCAACGCCTTTTTCGAACTGGAAGCCCTTGTTTTCCAACACGTGGACGTCAAGCGCATCATCCTGTCCACGCTGCCTTCCCTGGAGCTGCGCAGCCGGGTTGCCATGCTGGCCGCCTTCAAGGGCGTGGCCTTCAACGGCATGCCGTTCATGGTGGCCGAACTGTCCCCCGGGGGACGGGAAGCCCATTTGATCCACTGGTCCACGGCCCCCGTCGCCTCCGTCTTGCGCGGCCCGGACGGGGAGGCCCCCATGCCCTGGGAAAAGCGGATCGTCCACGCCTTCGGCGGCAGGGTCCTGTGTCACGAATATCGCTGCTGGGCGCCGCTTGAAGGGGGCGCCGCCCGCTGGCCCGAGGCCGACGGCCGCCGCGTCGGGATTCTCTGCCGGGGCGAGATGCTGGAAACTCTGGATCCGGACATCATCCGGCGCCTGTTCTATCTGCCGCCCGAGGCGATGAAAGACAAGCAGCGGGCGCTTTTCGCGGCCGGGGAGACGCCCGGGGCCGACGCGCTCAAGAACTGCTGGATTCTCATGGACCGGGTGCACAAGGCGGACGACAGCGCCGAACATCTGTGCCGCTGGCTCATGCGCGAACATCCCGAAACGAAGGCCGTCTTCGTCCTGGATCGCAAATCCAAGGACTGGGACCGGCTGGCCAGGGAGGGGTTTCCCCTGGTCGCGTACCTGAGCAAGAAGCATCTGGCGGCCCTGGCCGGCGCCGCCTGGCTGATTTCCACCCACGTGGACGATCCCGTGATCGATCCCTTTCACACCAGGGTTCTTTTCGGAAAACCGGCCTACAAGGTCGCGTTTCTCCAGCACGGCATCATCAAGGAGGACCTTTCCCGCTGGCTCAACCAGATTTCTCTGGACGTCATGGTGACCAGCGCCCGGCGGGAATACGAGTCCCTGCTAAGCGGCCGCTACAAATTCACGAAGCGGGAAATCGTCCTGACCGGACTGCCCCGGCTCGACGCCCTGCTCGCCAAAGCCAAAACAATGCGAAAGGGCCGGACCATCCTGTTCTGTCCCACCTGGCGCCAGCACCTGCGCCGCACCCCGGTCCACGTCCCGGGCATGCAGGCGGGCGAGGCCAGGCTTTTCGGCCAGAGCCATTTTTTCAAGGCCTGGAGCGCCCTCGCCGGCAGCCCCGCGCTCGCGAAACTGTCCCGCGAGACCGGCTACAAGATGCTCTTCCTGCCACACCCCGAGGTCGTGCGCTTCCTGCCGCTTTTCCCGCGCTCCGAGGCCTTCACCTATCTGGACTGGAACACGCTCAAATCCGTCCAGGACCTGTTGGCCAGCTGCGCCATGGCCGTGACCGACTATTCCTCCCTGGTCTTCGACGCCGCCTACATCGGCCGTCCCATCGCCTACTACCATTTCCCCGAGGTCCCGGACATGTACGCCTCCAACGAGCGGCGGTTGGGGTATTTCGACTACGCGCGGGACGGGCTGGGGCCGGTCTTTCGCGAGCAGGCCGGGCTCGAAGCCTGGATCGAGGAGATGATCGGCCTCGACTGCGCGCGCCAGGAGCCCTACGAGAGCCGGGCCCTTTCCTTCTACGGCAGGCCTGACGGCCAGAATTGCCGCCGGGTCCACGAGGCCCTCCTGGAGCGTTCATGAGAAGGGGAGGCCATGCGCGCGTCCGGGCGGGCGGACGCCACGGGAAAACGGGGCGGATCGCATGACGGCCGTTTCCATCGTCATCGCCTTCCACGACGCCGGGAAATACGCCCGGCGCTTCGTGGCTTCGCTGCATAGCCAGACCCTTTCGGATTTCGAGGCCATCTTCGTGGACGACGCCTCCACGGACGGCGGGGCGGCCATCATCGAGGGCCTGGCCGCGCGCGATCCCCGGCTCAGGCTGATCCGGCTTCCCCGCAACCTGGGGGCGGGCGCGGCCAGGAACGCGGGCATCCGGGCCGCCAGAGGCCGGACCCTGTGCTTCGCCGATCCTGACGATCTCTTGCCGGAAACCTCCCTGCAGGTCCGGTACGAGGCCTTTCGCGCCCATCAGGCCATCGTGCGGGCCTGCCACGACGAGGCCCTGGACACGGGGGAAATGCTCAACCACGAGACCCGGCCCCAGGGGTTGCCCGCAGTCTGCCAGCCGCGCGAGGAGGCCAGAAGAATCGGCGTGAACCCCTTCGTCTGCGCCCATTGGACCTGGCTGTTCCCCACGAAAATGATCCAGCGCCTTGGCGTGACCAACGAGGAGGAGCTCCGCACGGCCGAGGACATCATCTTTCTGGCGCGGCTGTTTTTCCACATCGACAAGCTGGTCTGGATTCCGGACACGGTCTATTACTGGCTCAAACGCCGGGATTCCCTGTCCAACACCGTGTACACGGCGGAGCATTATTTCGATTATCTCAAATGCGTGGACATCTTCTACGACGAGGCCAAGGCGCACAAGGGCCTCGCCCTGGCCGACTCCTTTTGCGACCAGTACCTCGCCTGCTACCTCTCCCATCTTCTGACCCAGGTCATCGACGGCAAAAGCGGCGAGGAAGACGTCCGGCGGGTGGTGGGGGAAGCCTTGCGCATCTGCTCGAAAAGCGGCGTCCTGGAACGCCGCCTGGGGGCCGTCCGCGCGGCGCCCCTGCGCCATCCCGGACTGTTCCGGCTCTGGATGGCCGTCACGGACACGGACCCCTCCATGGTCAACCGGCTGGCCAAAGGCCAAAACGTTCTGGGAAGCCTGTATCAGACGGCGATGCGAGCGGCCGGCGCTTCCGGAGCGCCCGGCGGACCAGGCGGACAGGGCGGACCGGGCGAACAGGACGGCGAGCGGGCGTGAGCGGTGAACGCGCGGCGGACCAAGCGGCCCTTTATCCGGACATCCGCATTGAACCCGCCTGGAAGGTTTCCCTGGTCTACGGCATGTCCTGCGCCATCCGCCATATGCTCCCGGCGGCCTATTCCCTGGTCGCGCGTTTCGGGGAGGATTTCGAGGGAGCCGTCTTGAACAGCCTCAACGGCGGCGGCCAGAACCAGGCCCGGACCATCCTGACCGGAGCCCTGGCGGGCGCCCGGGCCGGTCTGTCCGGCATTCCCCGGCGCTTCATCGACGGGATCGACCGGGGCGGAGAGCTTGCGGCGCTATGCCGCGGACTGGCGGCGCGGGCCGTCCCGCGGGCCCAAAAGCGCCCGGCCTGAAGACTTTCCAGCCCGGGCGCCGGGGAGGAGCGGGTCTCCCCGGCGCGCGAACGGTCCCCTGGGCGGGGAAGGCGTGAACGCGGCGGACTAAAGGGGCTCGTCCCGGTGGCAGTCCTTGGAATAGACGTATTCCATGCGCTCCCGGCCCGTGCAGTAGCAGGCCTGCTTGCAAAAGGGCGCGAACCAGATGAAATCGCCGTTTTCCACGGGAATCCAGGTCTCGTCCAGAAGGTACAGGCCCTCTCCCCGGTAGATGTAGGCCCCGTGCTCCTGCACGTGGGTTTCCACAAAGGGATGGCAGCCGCCCGGCAGGAAGGCCAGGGTGTGGAAGTTCATGTCAAAGGCCTCGTCCACGGGCAGAAGGTCGCGCACGAACACGTTGGCCATGCCGTCGTAACGCCGCTCCGCGATCTCCCGGATGGAGCCGGTCACCATCCAGGGGCGCCTGACGTCCGGGTCCGGGTGGGGGATGAAGCGCTGCTTATAGAGCAGGATGCTGACGTCCGCGTCCCCGGTGGAGGCGAAGTCGATGCCCGCGCCCGGAGGAGCGTAGATGTAGCCGCCGGCGGTCAGGGTCTGGGGTTGTCCGTCCACGGCCGCCGTCAGCGCGCCCTCGCCGCCGATGACGAACAGCAGCGTCTCCACGCCCTCGGCCCGGCCGTAGGGGATGGTGGTGCGCCCCGTTGTGGAGACCGTTCCGGCCATCTGCACGAACCGGGCGCCGAGCTTGGGCGAGGCCAGGATGGACAAGGCGCATCCCTTGATGCCGGGGATGACGTTGACGACGCGTCCTTCCGTGGAAATGACGGCGTATTTCCCGGGCTGGAACACGGAACGGTTTTTCAGAAATCCTTGCGGATAAGGCATGACGACTCCTTTCATCCAGCTGTTACCGGGAGCGGAAAAGGCTTTGACGGCCCGCTCCCGCGGCAAACGCCCCGAAACCCCGAACGCGCGGCCGCTCTTATAACGCCGAGCGGTAAAATGAGAAACATTTGCGCTCTCAGTAAGGAGGGCGCGGCTTTCCCTCGCGGCGGCGCGCCGCAAGGGAAAGCCTTTTCCCCGCGCCGCGCCTGGGCTATTTTCCGAATTTTTCGCGCCAGATTTCTCCTGTGCGCTCCATGTCCGAATCCGCCCAGGTCCTGCGCATGCGGTGCAGGGTGGGCATGCCGAGGGAGAACTCCTGGAGCCAGTTCTTGGCGAAGGCGCCGCGCTGCGTTTCCTCGAAGATGTCCCGCATGGCCTGCTCGTTGATCACGCGCGGGCCGCTGTGGCGCACGGCGAATTCGCAGGTGCGGCTGGCCCTGGAGGTGAGATACGCCTCGATGCCCACCGCGTCGATATCGTCGATGATGGAGCGGATGGAGCGGATGGCCTTGGCGTAGGCGAAGGAGCGGGGATAGCCGTTCTCCACCATGATGGCGTACATGGTCCGCATGAGGTGGATGGCGCCGCCGTAGAGCACCTGCTCCTCGTAGTTGTCGCCCTCGGTCTCGTGCTGGAAGCTCATGAGCGCCACGCCCACCCGGGTGGAGCCCACGGCCTTGGAAATGGCCAGGGCCGTGTCCATGGCCTTGCCCGTGACGTCCTGGTCCACGCCCACGCAGCCCCAGATGCCCGAGCCGTCCTTGAATTTTTGCCGGGTGACCGGCCCCGGGCCGTTGGGCACGAACAGGATGACGTCCACGTCCTTGGGCGGCTTGATCGCGCCGTAGAGGATGGCGAACCCGTGGGCGAAGCTCAAGGTCTGGCCGGGGCGCAGGTTGGCGTGGATGGATTCGTAATAGACCGCGGGCTGGGCCGGGTCCTGGAGCAGGATGTGGACGATGTCCGCCTTTTCGACCGCCTCCTCGATGGGGAAGACGGAAAAGCCGTCGGCCAGGGCCTTGTCCCAGCTGGAATGGCGTTTGCGGTCCCCTGCGCCCACGATGACCGTTATCCCGCTTTCGCGCATGTTCATGCTCTGGGCCCGGCCCTGGCTGCCGTAGCCGATGACGGCGACGGTTTTTCCCGTAAGGACGCCGAGATCCACGTCCTCGTCACGATAGATTTTTTCGAATGCGATGTCGCTCATTGGCGTTCCTTTGTTCTTGTCCGCGCAGGGCGCGGGGTTATTCGGCGAGGTCGCAGCCCGTTTTCATGAGGCAGCGCAAAAGCACGTCCGCCCCGGCGGCGCAGTCCTCAAAGGAGGTTTCCTCCTCCTCGGCGTGGCTGCGGCCCCCTATGCTCGGGACGAAAATCATGGCCGACGGGGCGATCTGATTGAGGTACACGGCGTCGTGGGAGGCGCCGGAAACCATGTCCAGGGCGGGCAGGCCCAGTTCCCCGGCGGATTCGCGGACCATGGCCGTGAGCGCCGGGTGGAAGGGCGCGCGCTCCACCTCCCAGGTCCGGCGGATGTCCGCTTCGCAGCCGGTTTGTCCGGCGATGTCCCGCAGGGCCGTTTCGATGTCCCGGCAGACCCGGTCGGTCAGGGGCTCGTCCCATCCCCGGATATCCATGGTGAAATGGACCCTCCCGGCGATGACGTTGCGGGAATTCGGGGTGATGTGGGCCTCGCCCACGGTGGCCACCACGCCGTCCGCCTGGCGGCCGGTCTCGAACACGGCCTGGGCCATGCGGGCGAAGGCGTAGACCGGGTCGCGCCGTTCGTTCATGGGCGTGGTTCCGGCGTGGTTGGCCTGGCCCGTGACGAAGACGTCGTACCAGCGCAGGCAGACGATGCCCTTGGGAACGCCGATGGGCGTGGTTCCGGCGCGTTCCAGGACCGGCCCCTGCTCGATATGGCATTCGAAGTAGGCGTGGGGGAGCGGGGCGGGAAAGTCCTCCATTCCCTTGTAGCCGATGCGTTCCAGTTCGCCGCCGAAGGTCGCGCCCTCGCGGTCGGTCAGGGCGTACATCGCCTCGCGGTCGAGCCTTCCGGCGAAGACGCCGGAGCCCGTCACCCCCGGGGTGAAGCGGCTGCCTTCCTCGTTGGTCCAGTCGACCACGACGAGATCGCGTTCCAGGGCGAGGCCCGCGTCGTTCAGGGCGCACACGGCCTCGAGCCCGGCGACCACGCCCAGGATGCCGTCGAAACGGCCGCCAAGCGGCTGGGAATCGCCGTGGGAGCCGGTCATGACCGGGGCCAGGGCCCGATTTTTTCCGGGGCGGACAAAGAACATGTTGCCCATCCGGTCCACGTGAAGCCCGCATCCGGCCTGCTTGAACCATGCGGCAAGCTGGTTGCGGGCGTCCCTGTCCTCGTCGCTTAGGGCGAGCCGGGTGACGCCGCCCTTTTGTGTGGCCCCGAAGGCGGCGATTTCCGTCAGAAAGCGCCGCAGGCGTTGGGGGTTGGTCCGCAGTATTTTCATGATGATCCGATGGGTTGGAGTTACTGGATGGCGCTGGTGAACGAGGCCAGCTCCGGGGTTTTCGGATGGGCGAAAAGCTCCCTGGGATCGCCTTCTTCGTGGACCTTGCCCTGGTGCATGAAGATGAGCTTGTTCCCCACGTTCCTGGCGAAGCGCATTTCATGGGTGACCATGATGAGGGTCATGCCCTCGGCGGCCAGGCGCTGGACCACGTCCAGCACCTCGCCCACGAGCTCGGGGTCCAGCGCCGAGGTGATCTCGTCGCACAAAAGCGCCTTGGGCCGCATGGCCAGGGCCCGGGCGATGGCCACCCGCTGCTGCTGGCCGCCCGAGAGCTGGTCCGGGTAGGCCTTGAATTTGTCCGCGAGCCCCACCTTGGAGAGCGTCTCTTCGGCCAGTTCGCGGACCGCCCTTTGGGAGAGTTTTTTCACCTCGCGCGGGGCCAGCATGACGTTTTCCCCGGCGGTCAGGTGAGGAAAAAGGTTGAACTGCTGGAAGACCATGCCCACCTTGAGGCGAAGGGGGCGCAGGTCCTTCTCCAGGCCGGTGCGGCGTTCGCCGTCGATGCTGAGGATGCCCGCGTCGAAGGTCTCCAGGCCGTTTATGATGCGCAGGAGCGTGCTCTTGCCCGAGCCGCTGCGGCCGATAATGGCGACCACCTCGCCTTCCTCCACGCGTAAATCGACGCCTTTCAGGACTTCCAGGCTGCCGAAATTCTTTTGAATGCCTTCAGCGAGCACAAGCGGCATGGAGCCTCCTTTCCACCCGCCGGGCCAGGGCCGAGAGCGGGAAGCAGATGATGAAATAAAAAACGGCGGCCAGGGCGTAGACCAGAAGGGGCTTGAAAGTGGCGTTGGCGATCATGGAGCCGGTCTTGGTGATTTCCATGAAACCGATGATGGAGGTCACGGCCGTGCCTTTGACCACCTGGACGGAAAAGCCCACCGTGGGGGGGATGGCCGTGCGCAGGGCCTGGGGCAGGATGACGAAGCGCATGCGCTGCAGGGAGCTCATGGCCAGGCAGTCCGAGGCCTCCCACTGGCCCTTGGGTATGGCCTCCACGCAGCCCCGCCAGATTTCGGCCAGATAGGCGCTGGTGAAAAGCGTGAGCCCGATGGCCGCGGTCAGAAGCGGGGAGATGTCGAGGCCCAGGAGACCGAAGCCGAAAAAGATAAGGAACAGCTGCATGAGCAGGGGCGTGTCCTGGAAGAATTCGATGTAGGCCTTGGCGGGCGCGGACAGACGGCGGCGCGGGGAGATGCGGGCGAAAAGGACGCCGAGCCCCGCCGCCCCACCCAGGGCGAAGGCGACGAGCGAGAGTCCGGCCGTCCAGGCGGCGCCCACGCACAGATGGCGGACGATGTCCCACAGGGAAAAGGAAATCATGCGGTCCTCCCGTCGATGATCCGGCGTCCGAAGGCCTTCAGGAACCGGCGGACCAGGATGGCCAGCCCCAGGTACAGGAGCGTGCTGAAGAAATAGATTTCAAAGGCCCTGAAGGTGCGCGACTGGATGAGGTTGGCGGCGTAGGTCAGCTCCTGGGCGGCCACCTGGGAACAGACCGAGGAGCCCAGCATGACGATGATGATCTGGCTGCAAAGGGCCGGCCAGACCGTCTTGAGGGCCGGGCGCAGGATGACGAAGCGGAATATTTGCCATCTGTCCATGGCCAGGGATTCGGCCGCCTCGATCTGTCCCCTGGGCACGGCCATGACCCCAGCCCGGATGATCTCCGTGGAATAGGCGCCGAGGTTGAGCGCCATGGCCAGGAACGAGGCTTCCCAGCCGCTCAGCTTCACGCCCAGGGAGGGCAGGCCGAAGAAGATGAAATAGAGCTGGACCAGAAACGGGGTGTTGCGCACGCACTCCACGTAGACCGCGTAGAACGGGCTCAGGACCGGGAGCCTCCAGGCCCGGGAGACGGCGCCGAGAATCCCGGCCGCCACTCCGGTCACGGCGCCGAGCGCCGTCAGAAGGAGGGTCATGGCCGCCCCCTGGGCGAAGATTTCCCAGTTGTCCAGAATGGGCTCTATGGAAAAGGCGTAGGACATGGCCGACCTTGGCGGGACGGGAGGCCGGGGGCGCCGCCCGTCCCCGCGTGAACTACAGGTTTTCGGGAAGCGGGCTGTGGAGCCATTTCTCGGAGATCTTGCCGAGCTCGCCGTCCTTCTTGGCGGCGGCGATGATGGCGTTGACCTCCTTGGAGAGGGCGGGCTGCTCCTTGGCCAGGCCCACGTAGCAGGGGGAGTTCTTGATCATGAATTTGGTTTCGAGGGGCTTGTCGGGGTTCTGGCCGTTGATGGAGGCGGCCACCACGTTGCCGGTGGCCACCAGGTCCACCTGGCCGGACTGGTAGGCGGCGATGGTGGAGCTGTTGTCCTCGAAGCGCTTGATGGTCGCGGATTCGGGCGCGATCTTGGTCAGCTCCATGTCCTCGATGGCGCCGCGCGTCACGGCCACGGTCTTTCCCGCCAGGTCCTTGGCGCCGGCGACCTTGACGTCCTTGGCGCCGAACACGCCGTTGAAAAAGGGCGCGTAGGCTTCGGAGAAATCGATGACCGCGGCGCGTTCGGGGTTTTTGCCCAGGGAGGAGATGACCAGATCGACCTTGCCGGTGGTCAGGTAGGGGATGCGGTTGGTGCTGGTGACCGGGACCAGTTCGGCTTTGACGCCGAGCTTTTGGGCGATGAGTTCCGCCATGTCGATGTCGTAGCCGATGGGCTTCATGTCCGGTCCGACGGAGCCGAAGGGGGGGAAGTCCTGGGGCACGGCCACCTTGAGGACGCCGGCCTGTTTGACGGCGGCCAGGGCGTCGCCGTCCGCGCGGGCGGTCTGGGCGAGGGGGACGGCGCAAAGGGCCAGGGCCACGATCAGGGTCCGGAACGCGGAGGAAAGGACGGTTTTCATTGCTACCTCCCGGAAGCGGGGTTGTGGTTGCGGGCGCCCGGACAGCTGTCCGGTATGACCGGTAAGTCCTTGGTGGTTCATGTTACAAAAATTGTCAATACCAAAAAATACAGGAAATTCATCCATAAAAATAACAAAAAAGAGAATTGACTTGTAAAATGGCGGAAAACAGGAGGGAAATATACGTCGATCAGGGGAGATTGGCTTGCAATCTTGTTCGTCAGGCTTTACTGGTATGACCAGTCAGCGGCGTGGAGCGCCCGGCGCGGAAACTGCTCGAACGAGGGGTAAGATAATGAAAAAACAGGATGTTATCTACGAGAAAGCGCGCGGGCGCCTGTCCCGGCCCGACGAGGCTGCGGCCCGCATCGAGGCCATGGCCGCCGAGAACGGCTGGACCGCCGGAGAAAAGCTCCCGTCCCAGCGCGAATTGGCCGAGCGCCTGGACTTCAGCCGCCCCACCATCCGCGAGGCCCTGGTGGCCCTGGAGACCCTGGGCCGCGTGGTCATCCGCCCCGGCAAAGGGGTTTTCCTCACGGATCCGACATCCGCCGCGCCGCTCTCTCCCGGCCGTCCGGTTCAGGCCGGGCTTCCGGCCCAATCCGGGCTGTCGTCCCTGGCCGGGCGCGAGGCCCAGATGTACCAGTTCCGCTACGCCGTGGAGCCCGCCATCGCCGGGCTTGTGGCGATGAACGCCACGGCCGCCCAGATCGAGGACATGGCCGTGGTGGCGGCGGCCATGCGCCGGTCCATGGAGTCGGGAGACGAGCCGGGGTTCGCCAGGCTCGATTTCACCTTTCATTCCCATATGATAGAAGCGGCCAACAACAGGTTTTTCACCGAGGCCATGGCGCCGTTTCTGGGGCTTTTTTTCGAGAGCCAGACGTTGCCTCTGGGCATGAACGGCGACCTGGCGGAGACGATGGCGGAGCACGAGGCCGTCATGGAGGCCATCCGCGAAAGGCGCTCCGGCAAGGCCCGGTCGGCCATGGAGCGCCACGTGCGCGGCGTGGCCAGACGGGCCGGAGTCAATATCGTGGGGTGATTTTCAAAAATGGTAAATCAAGGCCGAAACGGTCTGGCGGCGCGCCTGGGGCCCGAAAAGCGGCGGGATGATTACGGCTTGTTGGGGCGGCGGTCGCCGTCAAGCGCGTAGAGGTTAATTCTGTAGCCATGCTCAACCGGCTCTATGAGATTCAATCCAAGAAGCCTATTGATATCGTTTTTAGCCGTATTGTAGGTGACTTGCCTGTAAAGCAAATCAAAGGGAGACGTCGCCGGGAGGTTTTTTGCGTTGAATATGACTTTTTTATGCATGTTCAGCAGCAGCTTGAGGAAATCACGTTGGCGCTTCGTCAGTATCTTGTCTCTTCGTAGGGTGTCACAGTAGTCTTTCAAGGCAAGAATTCTGATATCCGAAAGGACGCTTTCCTTTATCGCACGCAATGACTCCAACATTCCATTCAAGTAAAAAATCAGAAAAGGGGTCATGTCAGAAATTCTACTTTTCTGGACAAGGCGAAAGCTTCTGAAATAGTCTTCCATATTTCTATAGTAGTAGTTCGAAAGCATCTTTGGGGCGTATAGCATCCCTCCAGCTGACAGTATCGCCGCTTCCAGCAACCGCGCGGTTCTACCATTTCCATTTCCGAAAGGATGAATTGTCGCAAAATGGTAATGGGCCAGAGCCGCCCTCACCATGGGCCCAAGGTTCATGATTTCCTCCGCATTGATCCATGAAACAAAAAAGTTCATGAGATCCTTTATGTCTTTTAGACATTTTGGCGGAGAATACACGCCCCCATAGTTGCTATGTCCAACCTTTACAGGTGTATTACGGTATTTCCCTGGTTCATGGAGTTCATAGTTTATATTCGCGGTAATCAGGCTGTTGATGCGTCGTATGAAGTCTTCAGTGATCTCAAAACGGTCTTGCCCGGCTTTAGCATCTGTCAATATGACATATGCAAATTTCAGGTTAATGATTTCCTGGAGGGAGCGTTGCTTTGATTCCTCGAACTGCGTTTCGGCTTTCCCGCTTTTTATGATTTCGCCAACCTCATCCTCGCTCAACGGGTTGCCTTCTATGGCTGCGGTTCCGTGCACGGATTTTATGATGGTCTCCTCGTCGAGCCTGCTTGCGAGTTTGGGGAGTATGGGCAGTTCGATGAACGAGCGAAAGAGGGATTCGGCTTCCCAGGTTTTCTTCCTGACGAGTTCCACGTCATGGGCTGAGGAGAATGAGAATTTTCCGGATTTATGTGTCATGAAAGAAAAATTTGATTCCATATTTCACGCTTTCTTACCGGAAAAATTAATGTTTCAGATGTAGTCCTTGTAGATATTTCAGGGAATTCTGTCAACGCGTTTTCGAGCTGGGCAGACGCCTTTTGCTCGTAGCTGGAAGAAGGAGAGGCCGATCTCTTGGAAATACCGGGGCAGACCCCTTTCATGGCGCAGGGTCGGGACGCGGAATCATTTCCATCCCGGAACGCGTTTTTTCAACGAGTTGGGTTTGCTTTGGCGTTCGGATATGGCGGCAGGAGCCTTATTCGCAGCCTGGCGGGATTGTCCTGGCTTATTTTCCCGGCGTTCCTCCCACCGCTGGTTCGTCTTCATGAGCAAGGCTCGCCTTCTCGGCTTTTTGACGCCAGGCCCCGGGTGGGCTATGCGGTTCTGGCTGGCCTGACGCCCCGACCGGGGCCCTTCGTCCGCCGCCCGCGCCGAAAAACGCGCGCCGGATGAGGCCGTTACAGTTCATCAAAAGGAGAATCCGCCATATGGTCGAAATGCGAGACCTCAGCGCCGACAGCCTTCCCCGCGCCATCCGTTGGGAGGACGGCAAGCTTTTCCTCCTGGACCAGACCCGCCTGCCGCTTACCGTGATCGAGGAGCGCCAGGAGACCGTGGAACAGGTCTGGGATTCCATCAAGGTCCTGAAAGTGCGGGGCGCGCCCGCCATCGGCGTGGCCGCCGCCTACGGCCTGGTGGTGGCCGTGGAGGGCTTCACCGGCCTTGCGCCCGCCGCCTTCATGGACGTTCTGCGCGAAAAGGCCGCCTATCTGGACAGCTCCCGCCCCACGGCCGTGAACCTCGGCTGGGCGCTTCGGCGCATGGTGAAAAAGGCCGAAAGTCTCACGGACGCTTCGACCGCCGAGATCTTCAAGACGCTGACCGCCGAGGCGGAACTGATTCATGAAGAGGACCGGGCCCTGTGTCTGGGCATGGGCGTAAGCGGCGCGCCGCTCATCAAGGACGGCATGGGCGTTTTGACCCACTGCAACGCCGGGGCGCTGGCCACTTCGGAGCTCGGCACGGCCACGGCCCCCATGTACGTGGCCCAGAAAAAGGGCGTGAAATTCCGGGTCTACGCCGACGAGACCCGGCCCCTGTTGCAGGGCGCCCGGCTGACCAGCTGGGAACTCATGCGCTCGGGCGTGGACGTGACCCTCATTACGGACAACATGGCCGCCCACATCATGTCCCAGGGCCTCATCGATCTGGTGATCGTGGGCACGGACCGGGTGGCCGCCAACGGCGACGTGGCCAACAAGATCGGGACCATGGGCGTGGCCATCCTGGCCAAGCATTTCGGCATCCCCTTCTACGTGGCCTGTCCGTCCTCCACCATCGATTTCAACTGCCCCTCGGGCAAGGACATCCCCATCGAAGAGCGCGACCCGGCCGAAGTGACCTCCTTCGGCGGAACCCGGGTGGCCCCCGAGGGCGTGAAGGTGAGAAGCCCCGCCTTCGACGTCACGCCCAACGAGCTGGTGGCCGGACTCATCACGGAAAAGGGCATTATCCGCGCGCCCTACGTGGAGAACCTCAAGGCGGCATTTCCGGGCTAGCGTCCGGGCGGGGTTTTCGCACGGGCCGTTTTTTTGAAAATCAGGGTTGCGCATCGCCCGCGAGACGCTTTTTCAGGCGTTTCGCGGGCGATGTTCGTTGAAGACAGGCGAGAAGGGGCGGCGCGGACGGCGAAACGGCTGGGCTTTCGCGCGCCGGGCGGACACGGATGGCCGAATCCGGGAAAAAACGGCCGGGACCGGGTTGGTCTCGGGCGTGGACGGCGGCTTGGGCGACGCTAGGGCGTCTTCACCGGCGGCCAGTTCTCCGGCTCGACGAAGGGGCGATCGTCGTCGAAGCAGGCCTGGGCCTTGGCCGAAAGCACGCGCGGCGTCCCGCCGTCGAATCCGTAGACCACGAGACAGCCGCAGTCGCCCACGCCCCTGGCCATGCTCAATACGGTCAGGGTCCCGGTTTTGGAATCGAACTCAGGCAGCCCGCCCGTCATTTCCGTCCGCGCGGCCTCCACCTTGCCGGACGGGTCCCGGCCGTATTCCGTGAAGGTCACGGCCTTGCCGGGACCGGACGCGCCCTCGTCGAAAAGGACGGCGCAGAAGGATGTCTGATAGGCGGCCAGGCCGCAGGTGACCACGGCTAAGCGCGTTTTTCCGGCCAGAGGATAAACGGCCACCCCAGGGACGCCGCCTTCATCGGCGGACGCAAGCTCGTCCGAAGTCTCGTTTTTGGCCTCATCCTGAAATTCCTCCTCGCATTCCCCGGGCCATTTGAGACGCTGATAGAGCGCCTCCCGCCGCTTGAGGGCGTTCGTAACCCGGGCCGAGTTCGCGTTTGCGCCCGGTCCCTTGGCCGCATCCGTCAGGACGCGCGTCCGGTCGGCGTAGCTGTCTTTCAGACAGGCGTCGTCCGGACAGGCGTCGCGCGTGATGAGCCAGGCGCGCTGGTCGGCCTTGACGGCTTCGCGGCCGGAAGGAGCGGCGGCCAGGGCGGCCTTGTAGGCGGCGGTCAGCTGGTCGTCCAGGGCCGATAGGGCCGGGTCCGCGCAGATGCGTTTTTCAATGGGCGTCGCCGCCTTGGCGCAGTCGAACCCAGCCGCCCCGGCGGGGGCTCGCGGCACGGCGAAGATTGCGAGAAACGCCGGCAGGATCAAAGCGGGAAACACGCGCATGAGGGCCTCGTTTGGATGATGTTGGAGGAGAGCGCGGCGATCCCGATACTCCGATGAAACGCGACGCCGGTCAAGGACGGGCTCCGGTTGGGCGGCTGCGGCTGGAGGCGGGGCGCGAATGGCTGCGGAAAGCGCCGCTGAAACAAGACGATGGATCGACGCAAGGACAGGACGGCGAGTCGTCATCGCGGCGTGGCGCCTGGATGCCCGGCCGCCGGGATGACGGATGACACAAAATGGCGTGAATCGTGAGCAATTTACAACAGCCCAGGATTGCATTCATTTTCTTGAAATGCCTGCAGGATAGGAGAGAACTGCGTCATTCCATCTGAATGCGGCGAAAGATGCAGCCTGTTTTGTAGAGAATTGGGATGCAAAGCGTAATGGAAAGAGGCATGTTTTCGGGTAATTACAGACTTACCATTTTTCTTGGCCTTCGAATTGCGAAAGTATCTTGACGAAAATCTCCTGTTGAATATATTATGCAAAACATGCATCGTTACTCGCCTGGGTCGCGCTCAGACGTTTACAAGCGCTTTGGAGCGATCCGGGGCGTCCCGAACGTGGCGCGCTTAAAAAATACCATCGTATTTTTTAAGAAGAAAAAGAACGAAATGCATGTATTATCCTCGGAGAAGGTTCACGCTTTCTTCGAGGACGCGACAGCAGCTTGATTTGACGTCGTTTCAAGCGGCGCCGGTCACGGCGAGCATGCCCGACGCTTCACCGGTCTTTTCAGGTCCATGTTCGGCTCCGGCCCCGCCGACGCTCCAACCACGGAGGCAGCCGATGCGTCGCGCCCCGGACTCCGCCTGCTATTTCTCTCCCGCCCGGCGGCTTGCGGTCCTCGTATGGGCCGTCCTTGTTCTTGCGGCCGCGCCGGGCCTGGCCAAAACCGTGGACGTGGCCGTGACCCCCACGGGATTCAGCCCCTCCCATGTGACCCTCTACAAGGGCGACTCCATCCGCTGGGTCAACCTCACCGGTCAGGTCGAACACCTCATGGGCGGCCAGAACTGCGTCGCGGACGGCTCCATCCCCATTCTGGCCGATCCGATCATCAGCGAATCGGACACGCTCTATCCGTACGGCGGCGAATTCACCTGGGGATTCTCCGATCTCGGAACCTTCCATTATTTCAGCGATACGCCGGGCCGGTGTGAGGCGGGCATGCAGGGCTCGTTCACGGTGGAGGAACGGCCCTACCAGGACCTGACCGTGTCCACCGCGGACCTCGTTCTTACCGGCGGCAGGCACGAATACGGCCGGGTCAAGATCCAGAACGGCTACGACGTCATCCTGGCCGGGGACGCCGAGATCGTGGTCTGGGGCTGGGGCGACGCCGACCATCCGGATTCCCAGGCCTTTCTCATGAACAATTCCCGGAGCCGCATCTATTGCCAGGGCGAAGCCAAGGGCGCCAATGGGAGGACCGGCTCTTCCGGCGAGGACGGAAGCGGAGCCGGCGGCGGCTCGGGGACGAGCGGGTCCAGAGGGACCAACGGCTGTTCCCTCAAGATGATCGTCTACGGCGACTTCAATCTCCAGTACGGCTCCATCGATCTGGCGGGCCGGGCGGGCGGTTCGGGCGGCGGGGGCGGCGCCGGAGGTAACGGCCATTCCTGCGAATCCATAAATTGCGAAGGCGGGGGCTGCCTGTGCACCGGGGGCGCGGGCGGCTCGGGCGGCGCGGGAGGGGCCGGGGCCGAAGGCGGCCGGGGCGGGTCGTTCACCCTGTGGGCCTACGGCGCGGCGAATTTCGCCGAACAATTCCTGGGCGGGATTCTCGTGGACGGCGGCGCCGGGGGCGGGGGCGGCGGCTCGGGCCAGGGCGGCTTTCAGGGGTTGAGTTGCGCCGACTGCGAACTGGACCAGGAACCCGCGAACAACGGCGCGGGCGGCCTGGGCGCCCGGGGGGGCGACGCCGGACGGATCGAAATTCACGCCAGGGAAATCGGGAAAGGCGTTCTTTCGGCCAAGGGCGGCTCGGGCGGCGCGGGCGGCGACGTCCCCGAAGGCCGCACCGGCGGGGCGGCCGGGGCGCCGTCCGTGGGCGGCGACGGCGGAAAAATCGCGCTTTATGTCCACGGCGGCGTGGGGTCCGCGTTCTCGGCCAACGTTTCCGGCGGCGCGGGCGGCAAGGGCGGCGGCAAGGAGAATTCCGTGTGGGAACTGGCCGGAGAGGGCCGCCTGATCGGCTTCAGCGGCGCGTCCGGCGGCCGGGGCGGCCAGATCACGGTGGACGCCGAATCCTTCGCCGGAACGGCGGCCGCTTCGGGCGGCGCGGGCGGATCCGGCGGCGCGGGTGAAAATTATGGATGCTACTGCGAGTTCGAATCCGTGAGCGGATCCCCCGTCTGCAGGGGAGCGTCCTGCCAGGGCGCCTCGGGCGGCTCGGGATCGCCCGGCGGCTCGGCCGGGGACATCGATCTCGCGCTGTACGCCGAAGCGACCCAGGCGACCTTGACGGGCGCGGCCGGGGGCGGCGGCGCTGGCGGCTGCGGCCGGGGCGCCACGGCCACCTGCGTCTGGGTGGACAACGCCGGTACGGCGGACGACTATTACAGATGCGACCGCGAATGGAACTACTCCTGCGGCGCTGGCGGCGGAGCGGGCGCGTCCCGGACCGCTTCGGTGAGCGTGGCGCCGGAGGGCGCGCTTTCCGTGGACCTGTCCGTGGACAACGGCGCCATCCAGCCCGGCGGGCTCCTGACTTATCTGTTAAGCTACAAAAGCCGCTCGGCCTCCGGCTTGGATCTCACGTTCACCGCCCCCCAGGGGACGACCCTGACCGGAGCTTCGGGCGGGGGCGTCATCGACGGGGACGCCGTGCGCTGGCGCTTCGACGCGGGCGAATCCAATCCGGGCTATCTGGCCGTTGGCGTCGTGGTGGACGGTATTTTCGAGACCGCTGCCACCATCACCGCCACGGCCAGGGCGGCCAGGGACGACGGGAAAACCGCTTCGGATTCGGCCGCGACCAAGGTGTTGGTGGACGTGGACAAGACCCTGCCCGAGGAAACGGCCCTGGGCCAGGACATCGACAACCCCATCGTGGCCGACCCGGTCAACCCGGCCATCGGCAACTGGACTTTCTCCAAAACCTTCTTCACCCTGCGCGGCCGCTCCCTGCCGGTGGATTTCACCATCAACTACAACTCCGCCGGCGTTTCCTCGAGCACGGCCCTGGGCTACGGGTGGTCCCATTCCCTGGCCACGAAGCTGACGCTCGCCGCCATAACCGGCGGAACCAAGGCCACGCTCAAATGGGGCGACGGCCGCGAAGAATATTTCAAGAACGTGGGCGCGGGCTTCGCCCCGGCCGATTGCGTCACCCAAAACGCCCTGGCCGCCTCCGGAAGCGGCTACGCCCTGACCCTGCCCCAGGGGACGGTCTACGCCTTCACCAGCTCCGGGGCGCTCGCGAGCGTCACGGACGCGAACGGCAACAAGGTTACGTACGTCCAGGGCGCCTATGGGCCCACCCAGATCACGGATTCCTCGGGCAACGCGGTCGCCCTGACCTACGCCTCGGGCCGTCTTTCCTCGGTTTCCGTCGCGGCCGCCGGGATTTCCGTCTCCTTCCAGTACGATGCCTCGGGCAACCCCGTGCGCATCACGGATCCGCGCGGCAACGCCTATGTCCTGGCCTACGACGGGAGCCATCGCGTCCTGGTCCTGACCGACCGCCGGGGCAAGGCCGCCTCGACCAACGTCTACGACGGGAACGGCCGGATCGTTTCCCAGACAGACGCCGCCGGGGAAACCGTCTCCTACGCCTATGAAGCGGCCGACGCCTACGGCCTGCGCAGGGTGACCGTCTCGCGCTCGGACGGCGACGCGGTCGTCTACGTCTACGACGGGTTCCACAACCTGGTGGAAGCCACGGACGGAGAAGGGCGCACGGCGTCTTTCGACTACGACGCCTCGGGCCGCAGAACGGGGCTTACGGCCAAGTCCGGCGGACGCATCGGGATGACGCGCAACGCCTCGGGCGCCGTGACGGGCGTGACAGGCAGGGGCGGAGGCGCGGTTTCCCTGATCCAGAACGCGAAGGGCAGGCCCACCCGCCTGACCAAGCCGGGCGGCGCTTCGGCCGAATTCGGCTACGACGGGGTGGGAAACCTGACCACCGTCAAGAACGTCATCGGCAAGACCACGACCCTCACCCGCAACGCCGCAGGACAGATCACCCGGATGACGGACCCGGCGGGAGGCGTCCAGTCCGTGACGCTGAACGCCAAGGGCTACGTGGACGCGCTGACCAACGTGAACGGCGACGCCATCTCCTACGCCTACGACGTCCTGGGCCGGATCACCCGGATGACCTTCAGCGACGGGTCCTTCACGCAATGGACCTACGACGCCAACGGCAACGTGACCACGCGCCTCGACCCGGGCGGACGCAAGACGACCTACGCCTATGACCAGGAGGACCACAGGATTCGCACGACCATCGATCCCGACGGGCTTAACGCCTCCATGGTCTACGGCTACGACGACCGGGGCCTGCTCGTCTCCCTGACCGATCCCTTGGGCGGCGCCACGACCTTCGAGAACGACGCCATGGGACAGCCGGTCCGCATCGTGGACGCCGACGGCGTGACCGTGATCCAGGATTACGACCGCTCGGGCCGCCTGGTCTATTCCCGGACCGGAAGCGGGGAAAGCGAGACCTACGCCTACGACGCGGACGGCGATCTTGCGCGGATGACCGACGGATCTGGCGCGGTCTGGGCCCAGGACTACGATCCCGACGGCAAACTGACCCGGACCGTCGATCCCCTGGGCGGCGCCGCCGCCTATGCCTACGACGCGGACGGCGGGCTCGTCTCGATGACGGACGAGACAGGCCGGACCGTTTCCTATGACCGCGACGCTCTGGGCCGGGTCACGGCCAGCCGTTCGCCCTCCGGGGCCGAGACGCGCTTCGGCTACGACGCCGCCAACCGCCTGACCTCCATCACCGATCCCCTGGGCAAGGTCTACGGCTTCACCGTGAACAGCCAGGGGCTGCCCACCCGGTTGAGCTTCCCGGACGGGACGAGCGAAACCCGGGGCTACGACGCCCTTGGGAACATGACCTCCCTTACCACCCGCCGGGGCAAGACCTTCACGTACGCCTACACGCTGGCCGGCCTGCCCGCTTCGACCACGCTGCCGGACGGCGCCGGGACCGTGACCACGACCTATGACGCGGCGGGCAATCCGCTTGCCGTCAGCGGACCGGACGGCCAGTCGGCCATGACCTACGACAAGGCCGGGCGGCTGACCCGCTATGTGGACCCCTACGGCAACGCCCTTTCCTACGGTTATACCGCCGCCGGACGGCTGGCTTCCGTCGCGTACCCCGGCGGGAAGACCCTGACCTACGCCTACGACGACGCCGGGCGCCTGGCCACGGTCACGGACTGGCTGGGCGGAACGACGGCCCTGACCTACGACGCGGCCGGGCGCGTGACGGCCATGACCCTGCCGAACGGCGTGGTCAGGACCAACGCCTACGACGCGGCCGGACGGCCCGTGGGCGTGGCCTACGCCACGAGCGCGGGAACGAACCTCTATTCCGTCAGTCTGGGCCGGGACGCGGCCGGCCGGATCGTTTCCCGATCCGAGGAGCGCGGCGCGTTCGCCCCGGCGCCCACGTCCCTCTCGGCCAGCCTGAGCTACGCGACCCAGAACCGGCTTACGACCATGGCCGCCGCAAAGACGACCTCCTATGTCTATGACGCCGACGGAACGTTGATCTCGAAAAACGCGGGCGGAACGGCCACGGCCTACGCCCTTGACGCCCAGGGCCGCCTGGCCTCGGTCTCGGGCGCGAGCGCCGCCAGTTTCGCCTACGACAATCTGGGGGGGCGGATCGCCAAGACCGTGGGCGGCGTCCAGACCCGCTACCTGACCCAGGCCGGGCGGACCTACTGCGCCCTGAACGCGTCCAACGTTCCCCAGACGTATTACATCCACATCGGGCCCCTGGCCTATCGCCTGGACGCCTCGGGCGCCCGGTACGTCTACCTGGAGGACGAGCGGGGCAGCGTGACCGGGCTGGCGGACGCCGATCAGACCCTGGTCAAGGCAATGGCCTACGGGCCGTATGGAGCCCTCATCGGCTCGAGCGGGACCCTGGCCGATCCCTTCGGCTTTCTGGGGGGGCACGGGGTCATGACCGACGAGACCGGGCTGCTTCACATGGGGGCGCGCTACTACGATCCCGAGGCCATGCGCTTCGTGAGCGAGGATCCCCTGGGGCTCGAGGCCGGGATCAACCTCTACGCCTATGCGGACGCCGATCCGGTCAACCGCATCGACCCCACGGGCCTGGACGCCGTGGAAACCACGGTCAAGAGCGCGGACACGCTGATGAAGGTCCTGGCTACGGTGATCACCCCGCTCGAAGAGCCGGTCAAGTCCCACCCCAAGGTGAAACGCGCGTTCACCTGGGCGGAAAACCAGCTCAAGAACGCCCATATCCAGGCCATCGCCAAGAAAATGGGCGCCACGACCTTCAAGGAGAAGAAGTATTACAAGAACGTGGCGAAATACATCGAGAAGACCATCGCCACCTCGCCCAAGGTCGCCAAGACCCTGACCAAGGCTGGCAAATACCTGCCCCTGGTCGACCTGGGGCTGACGGGCATACAGATCTATGTGGCCAAAACCAGCGACGACCGCATCGTGGCCATCGAGGAAGGCATCATCGGGCAGCTCCCGGGCGGCGACACAGGGCTTCTCATCGGCGGAATCATCAACTCGATTCCGGGCGTACAGACCCATGTGACCCGTTTCGGGAGAGTCTTTTTCATCTATCCGGATTCGTACGATCTGGTGAGCAAGAAATGGTGGCGGGACTTCATCGATAAGAAAGAGGCCACGGCCGCCCGCATCGACGCCAAGATCGAGCAGATGGAAAAACTGGGTCTGCTCAACATGCTCCAGGTGGAGTCGCCGTATGATTGATCGAACGCGGCGCCTTGCCGGTCTTGATCCGATACGCGGCGTGAAACCGGGGAACCCGGGAGGGGATATGACGACGCGGCGACCGAACGGGAGGGGAGCGGGCGGCTTGGCCGGAAGCCTTCCGGCGGGTCTTGCGCCGGTCCTGTCGGCTCTTTTCCTGTGGCTTTTTACGGCGGGGGCCGCCTGGGCGGCCACGGAAACGACCTACGTCTACGACGCGGACGGACGTCTCGTGGCCGCCAACATGACCCTGTCGTCCTCCACGCTTGGGGATTTCCGCTATGCGCCGGACGCCGTGGGCAACATCTTGACCGCCACGACGACCGTGGGCGCCTATGGAACCGTGGTTCTGTCCGTGGCCCCGGAGGGCTCGGGGACGGTGACGCTCGGCGGCGCGGATTCCTGCGCGACGGACTGTCAGAAAACGCTGGGTCTGGGGCGATCGGCCAGCGTCCAGGCCTACGCGGCGCAAAGCCGGGCCTTTCTCGGCTGGTCCGGGGGCTACGCGGGGACGGACAATCCCCACGTCTTCACCATGACCGGAACCATGGCCCTGACCGCTCATTTCGGCGCGACGGGGGGGAAAACCGACGCCGATCCCCTTTCGGACGTGACCGAGGCGGGACAAAGCGGCCGGGTTTTCACGTATGACGGCGACGGAAGCGGGGTGGCGGACTACCTGGAGGACCGGGTGGCCTCCCTGCCAACGGTCACGGGGAAATATCTCACCGTGGGCGTTTCCGGGACCAGGCCCCTTCTCACCGCCTCGGCCCGGACGGCCCCATCGTCCTGCGCGCATTGCCCCTACGGCGCGGTGGACGTTTCCGCGTCCTATCCGACCTCGACCAACGCCTGTCTGACCTATACGCTGTATTTGCCGAACGATGCGCGCATCACCGATTTCTACGCCTATGACGGCGGCGAGTGGATCGACTTCGCCTATGATGGGACGACGGGCGCCCAAATCTACCGGGAGGCGGCCCGGACCCGGATCACGGTCCGGGTGTGCGACGGCAAGCGGGGCGACTCGCTGAAATCAGAACCCACGCTCATCGGCCTGATCGGCGCCCCCGGCTACGCGGCCGCAGCGACCTCCTCCTTTATGAACCTGCTTCTGAAATGATCCCGGCCGGGCTGGCCGGTTCGATCCGGGGATGACGGCGGCGTTGACGGCGAATGAACCGTCTGCGCCGTTGTTGCGCCCCCTCGCGGGCATTGTTCCCGCAGCGGCCGTGTGGCCCAAATCTCAGGAATCAATGCGCGCGATTTGGCGATTCGCTCCCCCTTCGCCCGCGCGCGAACCCTTCGCGGCTTCAGCCCGGTCATCGGTTTCCAGGGACCCCTTCTCCCGCGCGTTTTCCCTTCGTCCCGCCCCTTTTCGCCTTTTCATCGCGCGTTCGCGAAAATACCGCCCATGCGGTCTGGAAACATCGCCGCGGAAGGGGTAGGGTGCCGGTTCGTTCGCCCGCCAATCAGGCCGCCGGGTCCGCCGCCGGCTGGCCGCCAGTCCGGCCGCAAGCCGGATCGCCAGCCCGGCCGCCGGAAGCCTTTTCCCCGGCCAAGGGCCCGAGGGGCTCTAACGGACGGACGCGGGCGGCGGCGCGGGGCTCGCCAAGCCGGGGCGCGGAACGCGCGAGCGGGCGCGATCGCCCCCGGGACGTTTTTGGGAAGCGGCTTCGCCAGTCGGCGCGGCGCCGCGCC
The DNA here is from genome assembly GCA_937934715.1 of uncultured Desulfovibrionaceae bacterium. Classification (GTDB taxonomy): domain Bacteria; phylum Desulfobacterota; class Desulfovibrionia; order Desulfovibrionales; family Desulfovibrionaceae; genus CALGYO01. Next base: position 65,305 of record CALGYO010000098.1, read on the forward strand.
GGAGCAGTACATGGAAGACCGGAAAATTTACGGCGTCGATTTCTCCACCTTCGTCCGTCTCATCGACAACCTGCACGACGAAGTCATCATCTACGACAACAACTACCGGATGCTGTACGTCAACAAGGCCTGCGAACGGCACTACGGCTTCACCCAGGAGGAAATGGCCGGCCTGCCGTTCTGGGAGGTCGTGAGACGGCGCCGGGCCTGGGACCGCTCGATCCTCCCCCTGGCCTACAAATACAAGCGGCCCGTCAAACAGGAGCAAAAAACCTGCCTCGGCCTCAACGTCCTCTCCATCGCCATTCCCATCCTCGATGACCGGGGCGAGGTCGAATTCGTGGTCTTCAGCGTGCGCGACGACTATCATGAAGGCGTCATCCCCAGCCGCGACGAACTGGCCATGGAACAGGACGAGATCGAGGACGCCCCGCCAAGCGATCTCATCTACCGCAGCAGACTCATGGAAATCGCCGTGGAATCCGCGCGCAAGGTGGCCAACATCAGCTCCCCCTGCCTGCTGCTCGGGGAATCCGGCTGCGGCAAGAGCCTGCTCGCCAAATACATCCACGCCATCGGCAAACGGGCGGAAAAACCGTTCGTGGTGGTCAACTGCGCCGCCATCCCCGAACACCTCTTCGAATCCGAACTCTTCGGCCACGTGCGCGGCGCCTTTTCCGGGGCGATCCAGCGCCGGGGCGGCCTGTTCGCCAAGGCCGAGGGCGGCACGCTGTTTCTCGACGAAATCTCCGAACTGCCCCTGCCCATGCAGCCCAAAATCCTCCACGCGGTCCAGGAAAGCGAATACCGCCCCGTGGGCAGCTCCCAGACCGTCACGGCCGACGTGCGCATCCTGGCCGCCTCCAACAAGAACCTGGAGCACATGGTCCAAAGCGGCGCCTTCCGTCAGGACCTCTTCTTCCGCCTCAACGTCTTCGATATCCTGATCCCGCCCCTGCGGGAGCGGCGCGGCGATATCGTGCCGCTTCTGTGCCACTTCCTCAACCGCTTCGGAAAACAGCACGGCAAGAGCGCCCGCCTGTCCCACGAGACCCAGGAACTGCTCAGCCGCTACTCCTGGCCGGGCAACATCCGGGAGCTGGCCCACCTGATGGAACGCCTGGTGGTCACGGTGGAGGCCGAAACGATCACCGTGGACCATCTTCCCGCCTCGATCTACGAGACCTCGGCCCACGCCGCGCCCTCCGCCTTGGGCGACGCGGCCCTGGACGACGCCCTGGCCGGCATGGAACGCAAGCTGATCCTGGACGCCCACGCCCTGTACGGCAGCACCCGGAAAGTGGCCGCCGCCCTGCGCATCAGCCAGACCCGCGCCTCCCGGCTCATCAAGAAACACCTCGCAAAAACGAATCAAAACCGACTCAGCGAGTCGGAGTAGACTCACCCCTTCGCCTGTCACGAAGCGTTCTGTTTCCGGGTTGAGTGAGTCGGATCAGACTCACTCAACCCGCCCATGAGAACGGCCCAGCCCGTCGAATATCTCCTAATCATTCGAAATAAAAAGAATAAATAGCTGAATCAGACTTGGCTGGCCGCTTGGCATGGCTGTTGCTCATAGGGAAAGGAATCATGAAGGCGACGGGATGCGACATGGCGACGTAAAGCGCAACGATGCATCCATCGACAGGCGGCTATGCCGTTGTGCGCAATGCGAGGAACATGTTCCACCTGTTTGTCCCGGAAGGAATGCATCGCAAGGCCTGCGAGGGGTGATGGCGTGGCGTTAGAAACCTGGAAAACAATCATATGCAGCAGTACCGGAGGGCGCATGTTCAAGGATCCGATTCTCATGGGCAGTTTTTACGCCTTTCTGACCACCGCGATCTGGTCCGGCAACTATGTCGTGGCGCGTCTGGCCGTGGGGAAGATTCCCCCCATAACCCTCGGCGCGTTGCGCTGGCTGGTGGCCTTGTCGATTCTTTGCTGTTTCGCGTTGCCCAAGCTCAAACGCGAATGGCCCGTGGCCAAGGCCTTCATCGTCCCCATCCTGGTGGCGGGGCTTACGGCCGTCACCCTGTTCAACCCCTTGTGCTACCTTGCGGCGGCCAGCACTTCGGCTCTCAACCTGTCTCTCATTTCCGTCACCACGCCGATCTTCATCGTGATCATCTCCGCCATGCTGGGGGAGAGGCAGTCCGCGAACACCTGGACCGGCAGCCTCATCGCCCTGTTCGGCTCCATCTATCTGGTGGCGGACGGGCAGCTCAGCCGGGTCATCGGCATGCAGTTCGCCGTGGGCGACGTCCTCATGCTGGCCGCGGCCATCGGCTTCGCCGTGTACAGCATGGTCCTGCGCAAGGTCCCGGACGGATTGTCCCAAAGCACCATTCTCACCCTCATGGTCTTTTTCGGCCTGATCATGCTCATGCCGTTCCTCGGCTGGGAATGGTCCAAGCCGGACGTTCATATCGAATGGAGCGGCATCGTGATCTTCAGCGTCATCTACACCGGCGTGGGCAACTCGCTCATCGCCTGGTGGCTGTGGAACCTGTCGCTGGAAAAGGCCGGTCCCACCCGGGCGGGCATGATCTATTACAGTATGCCGCTTCTCAGCGGAATATTTGGATATTTCTTTCTCGGGGAAGTCATCGGCCTGGTGCAGCTCATAAGCGGCGTCCTGATCGTCGGCGGCATCGTCTGGTCCAGCCGCAAGGTCAGGCAGAGAGTTTCCGCCGCCGAGGCCGCCTGATCCCTCGTCTTGAACCATACGGAAAACGTGAAGGAATGACGCAATGAACCACGAGCAATCAACGGCAAGAACGATCCGCCTGATCGTGAACGGGGAGCCCCGCACGCTGCTGGCGGAAGTCAACTGGACGCTTTCCCGGGTCCTGCGCCGGGAGCTGGGGCTGACCGGCGCCAAGGAGGCCTGCGGCGAAGGAGCCTGCGGGGCGTGCACCGTCCTCATCGACGATCTGCCCACGCCCTCCTGCATGGTCCTGGCCGTGGAGCAGGACGGCAAGCGCATCGTCACCATCGAGGGCCTGTCCAAAAACGGCGTTCTGCATCCCATCCAGGAAGCCTGGCTTGAGGAATACGGCGCCCAGTGCGGCTTCTGCTCCCCGGGCATGATCATGTCCGCCCTGGGGCTTTTGCTGAAAAATCCCGACCCCGAGGAAGAGGAGATCAAGGAAGCCTTGAGCGGAAATCTGTGCATCTGCAGCAATTACGAGCACATCATCGCCGCCGTCAAAAGCGCGGCCGGGAAGATGGCCAGGGAGGTTCGCCATGGCTGAGACCGCAGCCGTCGGAAAATCCGTGCGCCAGAAGGACGGCCGTCCCCGGGTGACCGGACAGGCCCTGTATTACGCCGACTTCGCCTTCAAGGACATGCTCTACGCCCGCATATTGCGCTCGCCCCATCCGGCGGCCCGCATCACGTCCCTGGACGCGTCCGAGGCCCGGGCCCTGCCCGGCGTGCGCCTGGTCATGACCCACGAGAACTACCCCGGGATCTTCCGTCCGGCCCTGCATTACGTGGGGGACCTGGCGGCGGCGGTGATCGCGGATACGGAAGAGATCGCCGAGGAAGCCCTGGAGCTCATCCGGGTTACGTACGAGAAAAAGCCCTTCGTGCTGGACCTCAAGGAGGCCATCGAGCCGGGCGCGCCCCAGGCGTTCGAGGGCGAGGACAATTGCCATGACTGGGAATTCCACGCCTTTTTGAGCGACCGGGACCCGGAAACCAGGCTTTTCAAGACCAAGACCCCGTCGGAGTACAACGGGTTCGGGGACATCGAGAAGGGCTTGGCCGAGGCCGAGGTGGTGGTGGAGCAAAAGGGGTTCCGCTACGCCTTCTGCAAGTCCCCGGCCATGGAGCCGCGCGGCTGCACCGCGTATTTCGACGGCGTGAAGCTGCGGATGTACACCCATTCCCAGGGCCTGCACGACGAGAAATACTGCCTGGCCCAGGCGCTTGGGATCGGCTCCGACATGGTCAACCTGATCTCGCCCTTCACCGGATCGAGCTTTGGCGGCAAGAACGCCGATCCGCTCAATCCCAACATGCCCTCCCACTACCTGACCATCGCGGGCATGGCCACGCTCGCCCTGCATAGGCCCGTCCATTGCGGCTACTCCCGCGAGGAGGAGATGCTCTGCGGCTGGTCCCGGGGAACCATCACCGACGTGACGATCGGCTTCACCAAGACCGGCATCCTGACCGCCATGGATTTTTCCCACTGGCAGGAGGTCGGGGCGAGCGGGGATAAATATCCCCCGAAAAACGCCATGCTGGCCACCGGCGCCGTGCTCTATTCCCGCAACTGCGAACACCTGCGCGGCAAAATCCGCTACGTCTACACCAACCGCTTCGCCTCGGTGGGCTGGCAAGGCTACGGCGCGCCGGAAGGCATCTTCGCCGTGGAGACGACCATGGACATGGCGGCGGAAAAGCTCGGGATCGATCCCCTCGAACTGCGCAAGATGAACTGCATGCGCGCCGGAGACGTCGATGCGGGCTGGGATCCCCTGACCTACAAATCCGCCTACATCTCCTCCTCGGGCATCGAGGAATGCCTGGATCTCGGGGCAAGGCATCTGGACTGGAAAAACGTCTGGGAGCATCCGGGCCGGAAGACCGGACGCATCCGTCACGGCCTGGGCGTGGCCATTTTCGCCATGGGCGCGGGCCGTCCCGGTCCCGGCAACTCCAGCGAGGCCATGGTCAAGATCTTCCCCGACGGTTCGGCCGCCCTGGTCTGCGCCGTGGCCGACATCGGCCAGGGCCAGCACACCGTGCAATGCCAGATCGTGGCCGAAACCCTGGGCATTCCCTATTCCAGAGTGGGTCTGGTCTGCCACGACACGGATTCCACGCCGTTCGCCACCCTGGTCTCCAACAGCTGCGGCACCTGGATCCAGGGCTGGGCCACCTATGAGGCGGCCATGGACGCCAAGCGCCAGCTCCTTGGTCTGGCCGCGGACAAGCTCGGCGCGGCGCCCGGGGACCTGGAGATCTGGGAGGGCGGCGTCCGCCGCATCGATGCGCCCCGGACGAGCGTCTCCTTCAAGGAAGCCTTCGGAACCATCGGGCATTACGGCGGCCGTCACGAGATCATCGGCTATTACGTCAACGACTCGCCCCATCCCAATTGCCTGCGCGAGGGCCGCAAGGACGAACTGTTCATCCCCAAGGAAAAGGGCGCCCAGTTCGTCTCCCTGGATGTGGACGTGGAAACCGGCATGGTTTCGAACGTCCGGGTGATCATGGCCCAGAACGTGGGCCGGGCGCTCAATCCCAAGATCGTGGAAGGGCAGTTCCTCACGGCCCGCCACGGGGTGGAGCACGCGGTCCTGGCGGACGAATGCATCGCCGACCCGCGCAACGGCTGGCTCCTGAACGCCAATTTCATCGACTACAAGCACGCCACCAGCCTGGATTGCGCCGTGGAGCCCTTCATCCTGGAGATTCCCGGCGACCGGTCCCATCCTTTCGGGGCCACGGCCTGCGGCGAGGGGGCGGCCTGCCCGACCCTGGCCGCCTTTTCCAACGCCATCTACAACGCCGTGGGCGTGCGGCTCATCGAAACCCCGTTCACCCCGGCCAGGATCCTGGCCGGACTCGGCAAGATCGCAACCAAAGGGAGAAAACGCGCATGAAACGGTTCACGCACATCGCCCCGGACACCCTCGAAGAGGCGGCGTCCATCCTGGCGGCGTATCAGGGCGAAGCCCGGCTCATCGCCGGAGGCAGCGATCTCATGGGCGGCCTGAAGGACAATCTGTGGATGCGTTTTCCCAGGGCCGTGGTCAACCTGAAGGCCATCCCGGGGCTTGCGGACATCCGCGTGGAGGATGGCGGCCTGCGCATCGGCGCCCTGGCCACCCTGACCCGGCTGGCCGAGTCCGAAATCGTGCGCCAAGGCTGGCCGGGGCTGGCCGAAGCCGCCCGGCGGACCGGATCGCCCCTGCTGCGCAATATCGGCTCCATCGCCGGGAACATCTGCCAGGAAAACCGGTGCTGGTATTACCGCTATCCCCACAAGCTCGGCGGCCGGATCGACTGCGTGCGCAAGGGCGGCGCGCGCTGCCTGGCCGTGACCGGCGATCATCGCTACCATTCCATCTTCGGGGCGGTGAAAAAATGCATCGCCGTCAACCCCAGCGACACGGCCCCGGCCCTGGTGGCGCTGGACGCCGTGGTCAGGACCAGTAAGCGCGAGATCCCCATCGACGCGTTTTTCTCCGCCGAGCGGGGACCCCAGTCCACCGTCCTTGACCACGACGAGATCGTGACCGGGCTGTTCGTCCCCAGGCAGGCGCCGGGAGGAACAAGCGCGTTCAGGAAGATCGCCATCCGCAAGTCCATCGACTTCGCCGTGGTCAACTGCGCCGCCGCCGTGGCCGTCCGGGACGGGACGATCCGCTCCGCGCGCATTTGCCTCAACGGCGTGCACAACAACCCGCGCCGCTGCGAAGCCGCGGAAGAAGCCCTCATCGGCAAGCCCCTCGACGCGGCCTCGGCCGCCCTGGCCGGGGAGCTGGCCGTGGACGGCGCCAAGCCCCTTCTCATGAACGCCTTCAAGGTTCCCATGGCCAAGGCCATTGTGGCCGACGTCCTCATGGACTGCGCCTGATTCTCCACCCAGACGGCGCCGTCCGCCTCCCTCCCGGGACCGGCGGGCGGCGCCGCCAAACGCCGGCGGACGGGAAGCATCCGCCGCAAACCGGACGGATTTCGACATGAAACAACGCATCGCCTCCGTCACGGGTCTCATCCTGGCCGCGGGCCCCTCCAGCCGCATGGGCCGGGACAAGCTGTCCCTGCCCTTTCGCGGGGCCCCGCTGCTGCAACGCGTCGTGAACGCCGCGCGCGAGGCCGATCTGGCCCGGGTGGTCCTGGTCCTTCCCCGGGACGGCGCCCTGAAGGACGCCGTGGACGCCTCGGGCTGCGACGTGGTCCTCATCCGCGACCCGCCAGACCAGGCCAGCTCCTTCCGGGCGGGGCTTTCGCGCGCCATGGACAACGCCGAGGGCTGTATGGTCCTGTACGGCGATCAGCCGCTGCTTGACGCGAAAACCCTCAATCACCTGATCTGGGCTTTTTCCCAGCAACCGGAATACATGATCGCCCCGGTCCAGGAGGGGCTGTGCGGCGGCCCGGTCATCACCCCGGCCGGGTGGTTTCAAACAGCCATGGAGATCACGGGCGACGCCGTCCTGCGCAAGCTGGCGGCCATGCGGGGCCTGACCCTGCGGCTGGTGAAGATCGACGATCCCGGGCCCTTTGTCGGGGTGGATACGCACGAGGAATACCAACGGCTGCTGGCGCTGTACGACATCCCCCGTCCGGCGGGGAGCGCCATGAAACCGGCCCATGCCTCACGGGCATGAAACACGGCCGGGCGGGAGGCGTCATGTCGCGGAGTACGAAATCACGGAACGGCGTTGCGGCCGCGTCCCCTCCGGTTTCGGGGGGCGGCATCCGCAGGATGTGTTTTCTGGGAACCTTCGGCCTGGTCCTGGCCGGAGGCGCGCCCCTGCTGGCTTTCCCGGAGGCGGGCGGGCGGGTCATCGGCGCGATGTTCACCGTCATCACGGTGAAGCTCGGCTGGCTCTATCTTCTGGCCGGGCTTTGCTCCCTGGCTCTTATCGCCTGGTTCGCCTTCGGCCCGCTGCGGGAAAAACGCCTGGGCGAGGCGGTGGAATATTCCACCTTCACCTGGCTCGGCATGCTGTTTTGCGCCGGGGTGGGGGCGGGCATCATGTTCGGCGGCTCCATCGATTGGGCCTATTACCTGCGCTATTCCCTCCAGGGCGCGCCCGTGGGCTCGACGGAAAACGCCATGCTGGCCTGCGCCTACGGCATGTTCCACTGGGGGCCGGTCTGCTGGGCCATCTACGCCACCCTGGCCGTGCCCATCGGCTACGTCTATTACGTGAAAAAGGTTCCGATCCTGAACATTTCCGAGGTCTGCGTCCCGGTTCTGGGCGAATACGCCCATCGCTGGCCGGGCAAGCTCGTGGACGTCCTGTTCATGGCGGGCCTGGTGGGCGGGTCGGCCACGGCCCTTGGCCTGGGAACGCCCATTCTGGCGGCTGCGGCGGCTTCGGTGTTCGGGCTGGAGCTGTCCTTTTCCCTGCAATGCGCCATGCTGCTGGCGGTGACCCTGGTTTTTTCGGTCACCTCGTACCTGGGGCTCAAGCGCGGTCTCAGCCGGTTGTCGGATTTCAACGTCTACGCGGCCCTGGGGCTTCTGGCCTACGCCTATCTGGCCGGTCCGACGCTTTTTCTCACGGATATGGGCATCTCCTCCCTGGGGATGCTGTTCTCCCGCTTCGTGGCCATGGCCACCTGGATCGATCCGGCGGGGGAGGGCGGGTTCACCCAGTCCTGGACGGTGTTCTACTACGCCTGGTTCGTGGCCTTCGCACCCTTCATGAGCCTTTTCATCGCCAAGATATCCCGGGGCAGAACCGTGCGCCAGGTGGCGTTGGGTTCCACGCTTTTGGCCTCGCTGGGCTGCGCCTGTTTTTACCTGGTTTTCGGCAACGCCGGCCTTTACCTGCAGCTTACCGGCCAATTGGACGCGGCCCGGCTGGTCGAGACGGGAAGCGGCGCCTCGGCCATCATGGCCGTCGCGGATTTCATTCCCTTTGCTTCGGCGTACAAGCTGGTCTTCGCCGTGATCACGGCCATCTGCATGGCCACCACCCTGGACGCGGTCTCGTTCGCCCTGGCCGCGGCCACCACCCGCAGGCTCGACCCCGGGGAGGAGCCCGCCCGTTGGAACCGGGTGTTCTGGGCGGTTTGCCTGGGCGTTTTGCCCCTGGGCGTCCTGCTGATCAACGGCCCCTTGTCCGTGCTCCAGACCTTGTCCATCGTGACGGGCTTGCCGGTATTGTGCGTGGTCTGGCTCGGCGCGGCCTCGTTTCTCAAGGAATACCGGCGGACGGGCTGGGTGGAGGGCCCGTCCGGGACGCAGGGCGCGCCTGTGCGTCCGGCGCCGGCCGGGCAGGACCGCGCCGCAATCCCATAACGCCCCCCTGACCGTGTTCCTCCCAGCCGGGGGGAGTGCGGATTGGCCGCGGGACCGCCGCCGCCCGCGGCGTAAAAGGCCCGGTTCACGCCGGGCCTTTTTGTTTGGAGGCGCCCTGGTCCGGCAGGAGCGCGCCCGGCCGGAAGCGCCGCCGGGAGGCGGGCGGTTTCGGCCGGGAAGCGGGGGAGCGGGCGCGCCACGGCCTTGCCCGCTTCGGGCGCCGCCCGTTTCAAAATGGAGGCGAGCTGGCAATCCCCATCATGAAGGGGGGAACCACGGGACGCTGGCCGGACGAAGCTGAAATGCGCGCCGTCTTCGCGGATACTGTCAATTTTTCTAGGTGGTACGCTCTTTCGCCATGCATTTGGGCGGGGACGTTTTTCAACGCCGCATCTCCGTCGCCAAACCGGCTTTCAACACACAGAGGAATCGGCCAAGGAGCTTGATCGAAACCCTATGCGCATGTATTCGTATTGGTAAAAAGGAATATGGTTATCCGTTGTTGTTTGCATATATGTTGCGTTTTATTGTGCGCCGTTAGTTCAACAGAGTAATGGGCTTGTCATGGAACGGGAACGAGGATCGACTCTCCTGTACGTCATCGCCAGCCTCGTCGTCCTCGGCGCGGTGGGCGCGGGCATGTCCCATCTTTCCCCGGCGGCCAGCCGGACGGGAGCCATGTGCGCCCCCGGGGCCCAGGCCCGTTATCTCGCCCTCTCCGGGCTCAACCTCGTCAGCCTCATGTCCGCCGCCGAGCTCGATGCCCTGGCCGCCCTGGGCGACGCGGGCCAAACCTACGATCTCGGCGACGCGGGTTCCTTCACCCTCAGCGCGGACTCGCCAACCGGCGGCCAATACCCTGTCAAATCCACGGGCAATACGGACGTGGACGGCTCCCGGGAAGGGCATTTTACCGTGATCGCCCTGATCTCCCCGGCCTCCTCCCCGTCCACCATGGGGAATTTCGCCATCGCCTCCAAGGAAAACCTGTCCGTAGTCGCGGACTACATCGAGGGGAACGTGATCGGCGACGATGTGGAAATGGCCGTGGGCCGCCTGGACGGAAACATTTCCGCCTCCGGGACCGTCAACCTCTATTTCCTCGCCCAGGTCAACGGGAACATCTGCGCCCAGGGCGACGTCAATTTCTACCTGCTTACCGAGGTGAACGGCGACGTGCGATCAGGCCGCAACATCAACGCCTATGCCCTGGTCCACGTGGGCGGCGGCGTCTACGCCGTCAACGACATCACCCTCACCCCGCTCTGCGTCGTGGACGGAGACGCCGTATTCAACGGGACCATCATCAACCCCAGCGCGGTCCGGGGAGAAGTCATCAGCGGCGAGACGCCCGTCATCGACTGCGAGACCGCCGACTATCCGGAGATAAACCCACAGACGGGATGCTCCTCACAAACATACACGACGCATACGTTTTCAGGGACGAGCGAATGCTTCGAGAACCTCACCATCCGCAATTACGGCACGCTGACGTTTGACCTGACGCATGGCGACATAGAGGTGAGCGTCGCGGGAAACCTGCAAATCGGGCATGATCTCACGGTCAGAGTCATCGACGCATCGGGCACGCATACCTTTTGGAACGTCTACGACGACAGCTTCAAGGAAATGGCCGCGGGCATTTATTTCGAAGTGGGCGGCGGGGTCTCCGTGGGGCGGGACAGTCACTGGCTCGGCACGATCTACGCCGAGGGCGACGTCGACGTCGGCCGCAATTTTCGAGCCATCGGCGCGCTCATGTCCCGCAGCGGCGTGGTTGTCCACGGCACAGGGGCGATCATCCGGCATCAGCCCGCCAACCATTTCACCGGGGACTAGCATCCCGTCCTCGAAGAACGCGCAAAGTCTTTTCGAGGGTAATATGCTCATATGATTCTTCTTATCTGTTACATTGCAGCCGTATTGTTAGAGGGCCGCCACGCTGGCGCAAGGGATTGATGGCCGGGCCCCCTGTGAAAGACCGTGGATATTCCCGGACGGACAACAGGGCGGTCCTTCCGGGTTTCCAGTGGGCAGGCGATCGGCCGACGGTCTGCCGCCCTGCGGAAAGCGGTCCTTGTTATTGAGAGCGCCAACTGACGCAACGCCGCGCGGGCGGTTTCGGCGCGTTTGGTCCGGCTTGCCCGGTCGCGCTTTTCAGCCTTGCGCGGGGGGGCGGTTATCGGGCCGTCAGCAGGAAAGCCGTTGGTCTTCATGGACGTTATCGACCGCATGGCGCTTTCAAAACACCGCATTGCTCACGGTCCCGAGAAAGCCGCAAGGCGGATCGACGCAACGGGAGGGATATCGGAACACGCGAAGCGGCCTGGTTCATCGTGCGGCCAGCGCGATGCGCTTTGTGAAATACGCCAACACAAGGAGGAGGGGATGTTCCATCGCCATCATGAAGGATGCGGCCTTACGAAGCGGCATGCCCGCCGGTTGATTCCCGCCGTGGCCGCCGGTTACTGCCTGTCGTTTCTCCTCGTCGTCAACGCCTGGGCCGGCTCGACCGTTTTGCCGGACACGGGCCAGACCGCGTGCTATGACAATGACAAGGAGATCGTTTGTCCGCTTCCAGGCGAGGCGTTTTACGGTCAGGACGCCAATTACCAGGGGGAAGGACCGGCGTATCGAAACGACGGCGACACGGTCACGGATCTGGTGACCGGCCTGGTCTGGCAGCAGGCCGACGACGGGGTAAGCCGGAACTGGGACGACGCGGCGACCTATTGTCAGGATCTGGATCTTGGTGGGTATGCGGACTGGCGCATGCCTTCCATCAAGGAACTGCTCAGCATCGTGGACGCGGGGCGGTTTTACCCGGCGTTCAACCCGGTTTTCACCTCCACCACGTCCACGGCGTACTATTGGTCCGGTACGCCGTTCGCCAGTTCCTCGAGCCAGGCCTGGCACGTCGGCGCCTACGCCGGGGTCTCGAACTGCCAGGCCAAGACGCTTCCGGATCGGATCCGGTGCGTTCGCGGCGGTCCCATGGGGACGCCCTCGTATGTGGACAATGGGAACGATACGGTCACGGACCGGACCACCGGGCTTATGTGGGAAAAGACGGGAAGCGACGCGGGCATGTCCTGGGAAGCGGCCCTGGCCCGGTGCGAGGCGGCCGAGACCGGCGGCTATGCGGACTGGCGTCTCCCCAACAAGCGGGAGCTGGAGTTCCTCGTGGACGTATCGCGCTACGATCCCTCCATCGACCTCGCCTTCACAAAGCTCGGGAATCTGTATTGGACCGGCACGACGTATGTGCAGACGGGGTATCTGTATGAAGCCTGGCGCGTGAATTTCACCGATGGCTCCTCGCGGGAATACGGGAAGAGCGTATCGTTCTACGCGCGTTGCGTCCGGGGCGGGCCGGCGTCCTTTTCCCCGGGGGTCTTGAACTTCATTTTGCAGGATGGAGAGTGACCTGACCCGCACGGCGCTTTTCGGACCGATGCGCGTTTGTGGTTCCAACCGGGCCGCTCCGGTCGCACAAGCGCAAACAACGCGCCGGAGCCGCATCGCGGGAATTGATCGGCCAGCCTGACGAGCGTTTCGATCAGCATGCCGCCATCGGGGGGCTTGGGCCGGTAGAGGTACGGCGCCCGGTCGTGGATCAAACGCGCGCCATGTTACGCGTGTAAATCCGAGGTGTTATGCGTCCGTGACGACGAAACGAAAGCAGGGATTCGATCAGCCAATCAACCGCCGTGGGGTGTCACGCCTTGCAAGGCGGGGCGACGGTTCGCGGTCTTCCCTCGGCGGGTTGAAGATCGTGTGGCCCGGCTTCCTTTAAAATAGAGAGGATATGCTGGAACATGCTGGCGCGTGAGACCGCATGTCAAATGGCGTAACCAAACTGGACGAGTGTAACAATGTTCCCTTCGAGGCTGCTGAGAAAAAGAAGATGAGGCAGAATGGTCGGACCTGCTTCCGGGAACCCTGGCTGCTCTGACGGCGGTGAACGCCGTATTACTGATGAGGGCCGGAAGCGCGGATACTCCATCGGGGCGCTGGCGAAGGGGCCTGACGCCGGATATACGTTTGCATCCGTTCATTTTTGGCTCTGACTTTTTCTCTTGACGCCGGGGTGGGGCCATATATGAGAGCACAAAATATTCAACATTTTGTTGCTCGAAGTTATAAGAACGGCCACCTGGAGCGGGGCCTGCGGCGAATGCCGCAGGAGCGGGTTGTTACGTATTTTCCGCTCCCAGTAATATGTCATGGCCAAGCCCTCCCTTGACATGTGCCTGATTACCTTCCAGCGCCGGTTCGGGACCGAGAAGGCCTGCCGAAAACGCCTGTTTTGAACGACGCTGGCCCGAGGGCTTCCGTTGTACTCGGCGCGGATGCAACCCATTCCTGGGGCCGGGTACAGGTTCCTCGGTGGTCCGGTCCATTTCTCTTCCTTTCCCGCCGCGATGTTCGCCGGGTTCGCCATAAACGGCATGCGCGCCATCCTTTTGTTCTTCATCGCCCTGGCTCTCGCCGATATTCCGGCCCTGTGGCTCGTCCTGCGCTCGACGATGAAGCCCGGTTCACGCCACCTGCCCGAACGCTTCGATGTTGACGCCTTCAAGAAGCGGGAGCAAGCGAGCCGTGGATTGCCTGGCCGGATGCGGCGTTGATGCGCTGTTTCATTCCCTTGCGAAATAGATGTTGTTGGCAATCGGTTCGGTACGATATGATCCGCCATGTTTAGCTCGTGCGCATTCCCAGGGAGGGACGCGATGTCTGTTCGGCGTGCGCTTGTGATACTGGTCTGCCTCTGCGTTGCGATCCTGACGTCTGTCCCCGGTTCGGGCGCGGACGCAAAACAGCTGGCTTTGGTTTACAACGGGCCGGGTTCGGCTCAGGAGGCGCCGGAGGCCCTGGCCAGCGTCATCCGGAGCGTGGGGCTGGAGATCCGGTACTTCAAGGACCCGGCGGAACTTCCCGCGCTGCTGGATTCGGCGGTTCTTCTCGCGGTGGGCGGCACGGACGACTATACCCGGCGGTTGCGAGAGTCCTTTGCCGGGCCTGCGGAGGAGGCCATCTTGCGGTTCATGATCCGGGGCGGACGCTATTGCGGCATCTGCGGCGGGGCCTACTTGGCCGCGGCGGAGTGGGAGGAGGACGGCCTTGTGCGCGGATTTGGTCTCGCGCCTGTCCGGCTGGACAGCTTTCTGTCCGATGCCACGCCGGCGCTGCTGTCCATTCGCTGGCAGGATAAAAAGCGGGACATGTACTACCAGCTTGGTCCATACTTTGAGATTCTTGACAGTGGCGCCCCGCTGGAGGAACTGGCCTGGTATGACGACGATTCCGTGGCGGCCTTGATCTGCGCTTTTGGCAAGGGCAAGGTTCTGCTTTCTGGCCCCCACCCTGAGGCTCCGGACTCCTGGCTTGAGGACGAGATGCCGTCCGGGACATGGAAGCCGTCCATCGATCTGCTTCAGGCGGCGCTACGAGACCTGATGTCGGACCGCGCGCCCGGGAAGTGAGGAGCGTCTTCCGCTTGGCTGACCGCCGCCCCTCTGCCGCTTGACGGCGCGGCGGTGACGCGTCCTCTGCGAACCTCTCCATGATCCGCCCGCCCGCATCCAATCCTCTGGCGGCCTTGTTCCCGAATTCCCGCGCGCGAAGAATCCGTGGAAACCCGAACGGAAACCTTCGCCGGATGCCATCTCCCCGCACGGGAGCTTGTGGCGGCCATGGAGGCATCCCTCACCGCCCGGTTCGCGCCGGCGAAATCATTGACGGGGTCGGCGAGGATGATGACGACGGGCTTGTGGTCATGGAGAGGACCAGGGACGACGCCAAGGACAAGGACGCCGGGATGGGGCCTCCCATCCGTCTCGAAGCGAGGACTGTCGCAGCAACGCGCGTAAATGTCCTTCCCTTTCGCCCGGGCGGCGTTCGCCGCAGGACCAAGAGTCTCTTCTCCCGCTCTCGCTGGCGGAATCCGTTTTCCAGCCAAAAGCCGATGGTCCCGTCGTATGGGATGCGCCATGCGCGCGTATTCCAAGTGACATCAAATTGTCCCGCATCCATCGGAATCCGCCGCGGAAGGGACTTGACGCTCCTCATGTCTTCAAAATCAGGGTTGTGCGCCTGAGCAAGAACGGCGACCCGTTGGCAGGCGGAGGCCTGCTTTCCCGCAAATTGCGCGATGCTCTGGGCATGCATTGCAGACGCGCTCCGCCTGAAACAAACGGATGAAACGCGGCTTCATGGAATGAAACCGTTTTTGACGCTCCTCTTGGTCCTAGAAATGCCGCCCCATTCACTCGTCCTTGAGTAACAAATAATTCGTGGCTGGCTGGAACAACTGGCCGCTTGTAATCCCAGCCAAGTGGGCGACGGTTCCAATAGTCGCCTTTGTATTAGCTGCGGCATAATCCATATTAAGATACTGGAGAGCATCCATGTTGCTTTTGCAGTGATAGTTTGGATTAAAATTATTATAGTCCTCAATGACCATGATCGAAGGATAATTCTTTTCCCAGAAACTGTATTGGTCTCCCTCGTCATTGCTTTCTTTGAGTATAACAGGGACCAGGCTCTGCGACAGCCCGTAGAGGTTGACGATATCGATAAACATCGTAGCGATGGCCAGATCGGCTTGATAGCCGGGGTTCTCTTGAATGCGGGTATGTAAATTTTGAACGGGACTGGATTGCGTACTGTAGGCGACCATGTCGAGGTTAAGCACGTCCAGGACGTTTTGAGCTTCATCGCTGAGCTTCTTCGCATAGGCGTCGCTTCCCAGAAGGCCGTCTTCCTCGCCGGTGGTGAAAACGAAACGGATGGTACGCTCAAAGCGATAGTCCTTCATGATTTGGGCAGCCGCCAGCAAGGCAGCGCAACCGCTTCCATCATCATCGGCTCCAGGGGCTGGGCTGGCTGGGTCCTCCGTTGTTTCGTTGATGCTGTCGAGATGGGCGACCATGAGGATGATCTCGCTGGGCTTGGATACCCCGCGCAGTTCGCCTATCACATTGCGCCCCGAGTACTCGTCGCTGGACCACTCCTGATAAGAAACATTGAGCCCAAGCGCGTTTAATTGCTCATAAATATATTGCGTTGCTTTTTGTATCGGAGTCCCGGAGGATGTATTGCGGGTTATTATTTCATATTGTTCCCCTCCAATGTCGACAGCTCGATCACCGCTCAGACCAGCAATACTATCCGACAGATTCGTTGAAGAGACCTTGTCGAGCATTGCTTGAACGGCATTGCTTTTAGTTATTGTTTTCGCAGTCCGCTGAGGCGGTTGAATTGACTTGTACGATATCGGCGTGGAACTGAGCGGCCGGGGGGACAGCCCCAGGCGGGATAGGGCTGCGGTTAATCCGGGAGCATAGCGGGCGACGATCCGGAGTCCGTCGTCATAGAGCACATCGGTCACGTTTTTGGCCGCCTGCCGGTCTTGGAGAGAGCGGCTCGTGGCCAACAGGTAACGGGTCCCGGCTGGCGCCGTATCCAGGACAGCATAAGCCAGGCCTGACTTCTGAAGTTGCTCCATTGAAGCGATGGACAGGACGTAAGGATCACCGCGGCCATTTACAAGGTCGCTGTATATTGGCAGCGAGATATCTTCCAGTTTGCTTTCAACATCGACTTTTGCCAATACTAGATTCGAGGTTGACGTATTTGGTGTTGCAATCTGTTCAGCAGTAACAGTATGACATACGAGCAAGATAAGCAATGAAGCAAATAAAATGAGAATTTCATACTTACTGCGCATCAGCATTTCTTTCGATTTCATGTTTTCACCTCCGGATTTTTAAGATAAAAACATCATTTCTCCAATTACCTAAACATTTTTGTCAGGTCAATGGTGCAGAAAATGTTCTACATTTCATCAAACAAATCAATTTTTGCAACTTATTACTTTTCAAGAAAATAGTATGCACAAGAACTTGCAACATGAGTTCAATGTAATGCAATCGTATTATTTTCATACATCCCCGTATTAATAATATACGTTTTGGCTTGTACGAACTTGACAAACCTAACGTGCTCAAAATTTTCTTATTAAAATTCAATATATTATAATTCAGAGACGGCTTGGTCCGGTATTTGCGAGTAAATCGCTATGAATTATCCGAGGCCGCAGTTCGAGGCGTCCGCCCTGGTCGGGGCGCGTGAGCGCCGTTTCCCCCGGTCCTTCAGGAATACGCCTTGCCCTCGCCGCGCCGCCGTCATGGCGCGTATCCTTCCCGTCTTGAAATTGTCCTCGATAGACAAGGGGCGCCTGTTCAACCTTGCGAAAAATATCGCTTCAAAGTTATGGTCCGAGAGAACCCCTCCTTGCCGGAACGCAAGGAGCATGGACGCGCACGGGGTGAACAAGGAGATGGGCATGCGTAAACGCCTTCTGACGACGCATCACTTGCTCTTGGCGGCGGTTTTCCTCGCCGTCATGGCGGGACCGCTTTTTGCCGCCGAAAAGAACAAAGGGGAGCAGGCCGCCGCCGATCTCGCCATCTATCTCAAGGAAGCGGCCGAGAATAACGCCTCCCTCAAAGCGGCCTACCACCGCTTCCAGGCCGCCCTGGAGAAGATTCCCCAGGAAAAATATCTGCCCGACCCGCGCGTCTCCTTCGGCTACTTCATCGAACCCGTGGAAACCCGGGTCGGTCCCCAGCGCGCCCGCATCGGCCTTTCCCAGACCTTTCCCTGGATCGGCAAGCTGTTGGCCAAGGGCGATCAGGCCGCGAAAGCCGCCGACGCCGAAAAGGCCCGCTTCGACGCGCTTCGCCTGTCGATTTTCTACGAGGTCAAAAAGACCTATTTCGAATACGCCTACCTTTTGCGCGCCATCGACGTCACCCGCGACAACCTGAACCTGCTCGATTACCTGGAAAGCGTGCTCCAGGCCCGCTACGCAAACGGGCTCTCGTCGTATTCCGACCTCCTTTCCGTGCAGAACGAACGCGCCAAGCTCGAAGACCGCGCCCTGGCCCTGGAGGACTTCAAGACCGCCCTGGCCGCCGCCCTGAACGCCGCCATGAACCGCGACCCCGGCGTCCCACTGCCCGACCGGCCGGACGTCCCGGTCATGGAGGCCAAACTCTCGGACGAGGACCTGCTCGGCCGCATGAAGACCGCCAATCCCTCTTTGCGGGTCTTCGATTCCCTGGCAGGCAAGGAACGCATCGGCGCGGCCCTGGCCAAGATGGACTTCATCCCCGACCTTACCTTCGGCGTGGAGACCATCATCACCGGCCAATACGATTATTACATCGCCCGCCCGGACAGCAGCGGCAACCCGACCCAGGGATCGCCGCCGCCCAGGGACAGCGGCAAGGACGCCTGGATCGCCTCCCTGTCCCTCAACATCCCCTTGTGGGTTGGCAAACGTACGGCCGCCATCCGCGAGGCTCGCGCCCGGGAGCTGGCCGCCGTCAAGGACCGGGAGGGGCTGGAAAAAAAGCTCGGCGCGCAGATCAAGCTGGCCCTCTACAAATACCGCGACGCCCAGCGCAAGATCGAGCTCTATCAGAAGACGCTCATCCCGCGCGGCGAACAGGCCCTCTCCGCGGCGCTTATGGCCTACCACGCCGGGAAAGCCAGCTATTCCGACCTGATCGGCGCCCAGCGCGCCCTCCTTGAATTCGAGCTCAACCACGTGCGCGCCCTGACCGACCAGGCCCAGCTTCTGGCCGAGCTCGAAATGCTTGTGGGCGACGACGTTTCCCATGAGATCTACGGCTCGCTTTTGAGCCTGACCCGCTACCAGGGCCCCATCAAATAAGGACGGACCGGAATGCGCATCGACCACGGGAAAAGATACGGAAGAAGAATCGCCCTTGCCGCCGCGCTGCTTGTCGCGGCAGGCGCGCTTTTCGCCCTCGGACTGCATTTCGGCGGCAAGGGCGGCCAGTCCGCGCCGCAAACCCTGGACCAGTTCGCCGCCAAGGCCGGGCAGCCCGGTCTGGCGGGTCAGGCTGGCGGCGAACACGACCACGGCGGGGATGAAATCGCTTACTGGACCTGCTCCATGCACCCCTGGATCCACAAGCCAGGACCCGGCAAATGCCCCATCTGTTCCATGGATCTCATTCCGGTGATGAAAAAACAGGGGCAATCCGGCCAGCCGGGTCAATCGGGGCGCGCGCTCAGCCTGCGTGAAGCGTCCCTTTCGCCCGACGCCCTGGCCCTGGCCAAGGTGGAGACCACGCCCGTGGCGCGCCGTGACATCGATGTGGACACCCGGCTCATGGGCAAAGTGGAGTACGACGAGACCCGGCAGGCCTTCATCACCGCCTGGACCGGCGGCCGCCTGGACAAGCTCTACGTGGACTACGTGGGGCAGACCGTGTCCAAGGGCCAGAAGATGGCCGAAATCTACAGCCCCGAGGTCTACGCCGCCCAGGCCGAGCTTCTGGCCGCCATCAAGGCCTCATCCACGCTCGGGCAAAGCGGCCGCGCCTACATTCGCGACGACGCCGCGCGCACCGTGAAATCCTCCCGCGAGAAGCTGCGCCTGCTCGGCTTCGGCCCGGCCATGATCGACGCGGTCATAGCCAGCGGCAGGCCCTCCGACCACGTGACCCTGACCGCGCCCATCGGCGGCGTGGTCATCGCCAAAGACGTCCTCGAAGGCCAGTACGTCATGACCGGGACGCGCCTGTTCTCCATTGCGGACCTGGACCACGTCTGGATAACGCTTCAGGCCTACGAGTCGGACCAGCCCTGGATCAGGATGGGCGCCGAGGTCCTTTTCGAGGCCGAGGGCGTTCCGGGCAAGACTTTCAGCGGCAAGGCCGTGTTCATCGATCCGGTGCTCGACGACAAGACCCGGACGTTCCGGGTGCGCCTGGACGCCCCCAATCCCGGCGGGGAACTCAAGCCGAACATGCTGGCCCGCGCCGTGCAGCGCGCTCCCGAGAGCAAGACCAAGGTCCTGGCCGTCCCGGCCTCGGCCGTGCTGCTGACCGGCAAGCGCGCCCTGGTCTACGTGGCCGTTCCGGACAATCCCGGCGTTTTCGAGGGCCGGGAAATCGTGCTCGGCCCCAGGGCCGGAGACTGGTACGCCGTCGAGTGGGGTCTCCGCGAAGGCGAATCCGTGGTCAGCCAGGGAAGTTTCGCCATCGACAGCTCCGCCCAGCTCGAGGCCAAGCCCAGCATGATGAACCCGGAAAGCGGCGAACCGTCGGGCGGCATGGCGGGCATGGCGGGCATGAAGGGCATGGACCAGCCGGAAAAGGCCGGCCAGCCAGCCCGGGAAATGAACATGGCCCCAAGGCCGCCCGCCTTCCTGGCTGGGGTGGCGACGCTGGCGCCCGCCTTCCAGGCCATCGACCAGGCCGTCGCCCAGGCCGCCTCTTCCGGCGACATCCAGCGCTACCGCTCGACGAGCGAGGCGTTCTTCAACGCGCTCATGAAGATCAATCCGACGGGACTTGCCGAGAACGACCTGCTCCAATGGAAGGAGCTCTCCATGCTCCTGGCCGACGACGCCGTCATCGGCCGGGAAACGAACTCCGTGACCGAGGCCCGCTGGCAGCTCGCCGAGATGGACGGGCACATGAAGCGGCTGGCCAAGGTCTTCCCCGTACCGAACGGCGAAGCCGGTTCGGCTGCGGGGACGATGAGCCGTCCCGAGCCCCTGGCGCCCATGCCGGTCCAGCACGCGATCGCGGCCCTGTACAAGGCCTATCTGCCCGTGCAGGAGGCCCTGGCCAAGGACGACGGCCCGGGAGCGGTCGCGGCGCTTGCGGGTCTTTCGGCCGCCTTTTCCGCCGTGGACGCCGGGAGCCTTTCGGGAGCGGCCGCAACGGCCTGGAAGGAGGGCGCCGACCAGATGAAAGCCGGACTTGCGACCATGACCCAGGCCGCCCCCAAGGACATCGAGGCCGTGCGCAAGGGATTTTATCCCTTCTCCCAGGGGCTGGCCAAGGCCGTCTCCACCCTGGGCTCCATGGGCGCCGGGGAGGTCTACGAGATTTTCTGCCCCATGGCCTTCGACGGCGCGGGCGCCATCTGGCTTTCGCCCGACCCTGTCGTGCGCAACCCCTATCTGGGCCCCGGCATGGGCGATTGCGGCGAATCCAAGGGCCGGATCGATCTGGGAGCGTAGCGCATGAACGGCGAAAATCTTAAGAACGGCGCTCCCAGGCCCGACGCGCCCAGGCCCGGAGTGATGGACCGGATCATCCGCTTCTTCCTGGAAAACAAGTTCGTGGCGGCCCTGTTCGTCCTCTTCGTCGTGGGGCTTGGCGTCATGACCGCCCCCTTCGACTGGAACCTTGGCGGCCTGCCCCGCGACCCGGTGCACGTGGACGCCATCCCGGACATCGGCGAGAACCAGCAGATCGTCTTCACCGAATGGCAGGGACGCTCTCCCCAGGACATGGAGGACCAGGTCACCTACCCCCTCACCGTGGCCCTTCTCGGCGTGCCCGGCGTCAAGACCGTGCGCAGCTACTCCATGTTCGGCTTTTCCACCATCTACGTCATCTTCAAGGAGAACGTGGATTTCTACTGGTCGCGCTCCAGGCTCCTGGAAAAGCTCTCCAGCCTGCCGCCCAACACCCTGCCGGAGGGGGTCAAGCCCATGCTCGGCCCGGACGCCACGGCGCTCGGGCAGATCTACTGGTACACGCTCGAAGGCCGGGACAAGGACGGGGAGCCGGCCGGGGGCTGGAGCCCGGAGGAGCTGCGCAGCATCCAGGACTGGTACGTGCGCTACGGGTTGCTTGCGGCCGACGGCGTGGCCGAGGTGGCTTCCGTGGGCGGCTACGTGAAGGAATACCAGGTGGACGTGAACCCGGACGCCTTGCGCGCCGCCGGGATCAGCCTGGAACAGGTCTTCAGGGCCGTGCGCCTGTCCAACCTGGACGTGGGGGCGCGCACCATCGAAATCAACGGCCCGGAATACATCATCCGGGGCGTGGGCTTCCTGAAGGACGTGAAGGACCTGGAGGAGTCCGTGGTGGTGGCCCGCGACGACCAGCCCCTCCGCCTCGGCGACGTGGCCAACGTGCACCTGGGACCGGCCTTGCGGCGCGGCGCCCTGGACAAGGGCGGGGCCGAGGCCGTGGGCGGCGTGGCGGTGGTCCGCTACGGCGAAAATCCGCTCCAGGCCATAAAGAACTTGAAGGACAAGATCGCCGAGCTCACCCCGGGGCTGCCCGTGAAAACCCTGACCGACGGCCGGGAGAGCAAGGTGACCATCGTCCCCTTCTACGACCGCACCGGGCTCATCCACGAAACCCTGGGGACTCTCAACAGCGCGCTCACCGAAGAAAGCCTGGTGGCCGTCATCGTGGTGGCCGTGTCCGTCGTGCACCTCTCGAGCTCCCTGGTCATCTCCTCGCTCCTGCCGCTGGCCATCCTCATGTGCTTCGTGGCCATGCGCGCCTTCGGCATCGACGCCAACATCGTCTCGCTGTCGGGCATCGCCATAGCCATCGGCGTCATGGTGGATGTGGGCATCATCATGTGCGAGAACATCCTCAAGCATTTCGAGGAGTCCCATCCCGGGGCCAACCGGTTGGAGCTGGTCTACAACGCCGCCTCCGAGGTGGGCGGCGCGGTGCTGACCGCCGTGTCCACCACCGTCATCAGCTTCCTGCCGGTCTTTTCCATGGAAGGCGCCGAGGGCAAGCTCTTCAAGCCCCTGGCCTTCACCAAGACCTTCGCCCTGGTGGCCTCCATCATCGTGGCCCTGGTCGTGCTGCCGCCCCTGTGCCACGCCCTTTTCCGGCGGCCCAGGCGGCGCGGCGCTTCCGTTTCGCGCCTGCGGCGCTACGTCCTTCCGGCCATCCTGGCCGTGTCCGGGCTCGTGGTCGCCTTCACGGTCAAATGGTGGCTCGGCTGCGTGCTGCTCTACGCCGCCGCCAGGGACGTCATCGCGGACCGGTTCGGGGCGGCCGTCGAAAAACCCCTGCGGATTCTGGACAACGCCATCGTGGTGACGGCCATCATCGCGCTTCTGGCCGAGCACTGGCTTCCCCTGGGCCCGGCGGGCGGAACGGTCCGCAACATCCTCTTCGCGGGCGGGCTCATCCTCGGCATCCTCTTCGCGCTCCAGGCCTTCCAGCGCGCCTATCCGGCGATCCTCCGCCGCGCCCTGGACCACAAAGGGCTGTCCCTGTGCCTGCCCGGCTTCGTGGTCGCGCTGGGCATGATGGCCTGGCTCGGCTTTCCCTCGATTTTCTCATGGCTGCCGGACAGCCTGCGCCAGAGCGCCCCTGCCGTTGCCCTGGCCAGGACCTTCCCGGGGCTCGGCAAGGAATTCATGCCGCCCCTGGACGAGGGCGCCTTTCTCTATATGCCCACCGCCATGCCCTACGCCTCCCTAAGCGAGGTGCGGAACATCATTGAAACCCAGGACCGGGGCATCCTGGGCATACCGGAAGTGGAAAACGCCGTGGGCAAGCTCGGCCGGGCGGAAACGCCGCTCGATCCCGCGCCCATCTCCATGATCGAGACCATCATCAACTACAAATCCGAATACCTGGAGGACGCCTCCGGCAGGCCGCTGCGTTTCAAGTACGACGAGGGCGGGACCGACTATTTCCGCGATGCGAAAGGCGCCCCCGTGCCCGCGCCGGACGGGCTTCCCTATCTCGTGCGCGGCAAATTCGCGCGCGACGAGAAGGGGCGGCTCGTTCCCGACGATTCGGGCATGAGCTTCCGCCAGTGGCGCCCTGAGCTGGATCCCGGGCGTAATCCGGGACGCCAGGCTTGGCCCGGCGTACGTTCGCCCAACGACATCTGGGATGCCATCGTCAAGGCGGCGCAAATGCCCGGCGTGACCTCCGCGCCAAAGCTCCAGCCCATCGCCGCCCGGATCGTCATGCTCCAGTCGGGCATGCGCGCCCCCATGGGCATCAAGGTCAAGGGGCCCGATCTGGCCTCCATCGACAAGGTGGGCCTGGAACTTGAGCGCCTCTTGAAGGAAATTCCCTCGGTGGAACCGTCGGCGGTCATCGCGGACAGGATCGTGGGCAAGCCCTACCTGGAGATCGTCCTCGACCGCCAGGCGCTGTCCCGCTACGGCGTGACCATCGACCAGGCCCAGAAGGTCATCGAGACCGCCATCGGCGGCATGCCCATCACCATGACCGTGGAAGGCCGCGAGCGCTATCCCGTGCGGGTGCGCTACCCGCGCGAACTGCGCGACGACGTGGGCGCCCTGGGAAAGATCCTGGTCTCGGCTCCGGGAGGCAGGCACATCCCCCTGGATCAGCTGGCGCATATCCGCTACGTGCGCGGTCCCCAGGTGATAAAAAGCGAGGACACCTTCCTTACGGGCTACGTGCTCTTCGACAAGAAGTCCGGCTTCGCCGAGGTGGACGTGGTGGAGCAGGCCAAGGAATATCTGGAACACAAGCTCGCCTCCGGCGAGTTCACGTTGCCCCCCGGGGTGAGCTACGTCTTCGCCGGAAACTACGAAAACCAGATCCGGGCCCAGAAGCGCCTGTCCGTGGTCTTGCCCCTGTGCCTTCTCATCATCTTCCTGCTGCTTTACTTCCAGTTCAAGCGCGTGCCCACCTCGCTGTTCGTGTTCTCGGGCATCCTTCTGGCCTGGTCGGGCGGCTTTCTCATGATCTGGCTCTACGGACAGCCCTGGTTCCTGAACTTCCACATCTTCGGTGCGGACATGCGCGAGCTGTTCCAGGCCCATCCCATCAACCTCTCCGTGGCCATCTGGGTGGGCTTCCTGGCGCTGTTCGGCATCGCGGCCGACGACGGCGTGCTCATGGCCACCTATCTGGATCAGAGTCTCAAGGACCACGCCCACGGCGACAAGGCGGCCATCCGCGACGCCGTGGTGGAGGGCGCCAAGCGGCGCATCCGTCCGGCGCTTATGACCGCCGCCGTGACCATCCTGGCCCTTCTGCCCGTCCTGACCTCGCGCGGCAGGGGCGCGGACATCATGGTGCCCATGGCCATCCCGTCCTTTGGCGGCATGTCCATCGCCATCCTCTCGGTGTTCATCGTGCCCATCCTCTACTGCTGGATGGAGGAGCGCAAACTGAAGCGGGCATTGCGTCGCGCGAGCCGGAACGAAACGCCGCAAGACGGGGAGGCCGCGCAAGACGAAACTCCGGTTTCGCCTTGAATCCGGAAGATATCCCGGCCTGATCCATCGGGGAGGATTCCCCGAGCAACGGGCCTTGCGACAACAACGAAACAAGGAGTTCAACACATGAAAACCGCCATGAAAACCGTCACGGCCCTGTCCCTGGTCCTTCTTTGCGCCCTGTCCCTGGTCTCGCCGGTCCTGGCCCAGCAGGACGGCGACGCGGACGCCAAGGCCGCCAAGCATTTCACCTTCATGGACAAGAACAAGGACGGCGTCCTTACCGAGGACGAGTTCAAGATGATGGGGCAGGACTACAAGATGAAATTCATGCAGGGCGACGCCGACAAGGACGGCAAGATGACCCAGGATGAGTTCAAGGCCTGGGACGCCAAACAGGGCGAGTCCGGCATGAAGATGTAGACGGCCCTTCCCGCCTCCGGCCGCTTTGCCGGCGTATCGGAGCAGCGCGCGAGGCCGTCCGGCGTTTCGCCGGACGGCCCGCGGGCCCGCCGCAGGCCGCCAAAGGCGATACGCTCACGTCCAGGGCTGGCAACAGACAGAGCCCGGAATGAACCATGCTTGCAACCCGCCACCCTGTATGATCCCATCCTGACCTCGATAGCGCGGCGTAGGCGCGCTTTCTTAATATTCCCCAGGGCGACCATCGGATTTGGCGCAAAAAGGCTTTCACGCCGCCCGTACCACAAGGGGGCGCATTCCAAATCGCATCAAGATTCCTTCTCGCCGTAGTACAAGATGGGACCCTGAGATTTTGGGAGGGCATGGGAGGGGGTATCGGGGCTTCCGGCAGGATGATCACGCAGGGGAGGGGGGGGCTGTCCTCGGCGTCAGCCGGTCATGGGAAGAATCAAGACCGCGAGGCCACGTGTGACGCCGATGACGATGCGACCATACCCACGGTGGACTTGATTGAGGGTGTTGTCCTGACCGCGTTCCATGAAAGCGGTCAGGACCACGGTTGCCGTGTGCCTGCGGAAAGGATCGATGACGGCGACCACGAAGACCGGACCGCCTGGAAGAGGCTCAGGCGCCATCCTGTTGGGAATGCTTGCGCCGCCATGTGGGGACGGCGAGAGGGAGGGAGGGCCCTTATCGGCCGCCTGTTGCCCTTCCGTCCGATTTGACTTCGACAGCCGCCAGAAGCGGGAGCGGGCAGAGGCCAGTTTGTGACGGCCGGGGACGAAGGGGCTCCCTGCCGACTACGGCCCATGGCGTCCAGTGTAGCTTCAGTCAAGGGGCCGTCAGGAATAGCCGCAAACCGTTTCACAGCCTGTTGCGGCGAGGGGGCGGCATTGGTTTGTGGGGTGAGAGAGGTTTGGCCGTGGGTGTGGGGTATAGTGTGGGGTATGCAAAAAGGGCTTGCAAGCGATTTGCCTGTAAGCCCTTGAATTATCTGGTTGCGGGGGAAGGATTTGAACCTCCGACCTTCGGGTTATGAGCCCGTCCGCCGAAATTTCCTACCTTGTTTAGCGGCGCTTAATTATTCCGTGTTTTCAGATAAATAAATGCCATGTCATCGGGTAGAAAATACGTCGATGTTTAATCAAACTTGACCTGTTTTAACGTCCAGGGTAGGAATAGGGTAGGAAGAAATGCAGGCCGGGTAAGTATTCCCAAACGTCGGGCCTTTCGAATCCTTCCTACCCCTTTTCCTACCCCCCGGAGGACGTTTCATGGCGACGAAATATCAAAGAGCGCATCCGGTCAAATGGCCCGGCGTCTACCAGTATGAAATGAATAGTCGCCAGCACATGGGCAAGCCGGATGCTTGTTACGTCATTTCCTACAAGGTTGATGGGAAAAAAGTATGGGAGAAGGTGGGCCTGAAGTCCGAAGGCTATACGCCACAGGTGGCCGCAGAAATCCGGGCGGACCGGGTGAAAAAGGCCCGGCATGGGGAAGAGGTCAAAACGGCCAAGGAAATACAGCGGGAGACGGCGGAGCGGAACCGGACGGTATGTGAAATCGCGGACGCCTATTTCGAGGCTAGGGGGGCGGAACTCAAAGGGCTCAAAACGGACAAGAACCGGTATGAAAAGCACATCCGCCCGGTCCTCGGCAATGTCCCAGTGAGCAGGCTTTCGCCCCTGGATATGATGCGCGTGCGAAAAGCCATGGACGGGAAAGCGTCCGCCACCATCTTCAACGCCCTGGAACTCGTTCGGCGCATCGTCAATTTCGGGAGCGCTGCAGGGCTGTGCCCGGCCATCGTGTTCACCATCGAGATGCCCCGAAAGGACAATGAAGTGGTGGAATACCTGGAGCCGGAGGAAGCGGCCCGGTTCATGGAGATTCTCAACGACTGGCCGCGTCAGGATGTCTCTCGCATGCTCAAGCTCGCCATGTTCACCGGCCTGCGGCGTGGCGAGATTTTCAAGCTCACAGACAAAGATATTGATTTTCACCAGGGATTCATCGTCTTGCGTTCCCCAAAAGGCGGCAAGACCTGCGCCGTTCCCTTGAACGGCATCGCGCGGGTTATCATCGAAGAACAACTTGCCTGGCGCAAGGAGAAGCGGCCGGACAGCCTCTACGTTTTCCCCGGCCAGGGGGATGGGCCGCGCACGGATTGCAGCGCAGCCAAACGCATCAAGGACGCGGCGAACCTGCCCAGGCGCTTTCGCATCTTCCACGGCCTGCGGCATCATTTCGCCGTCACCCTGGCCAACTCCGGCAAGTTCACCCTGGACATGATCGGGGAGCTTCTGACGCACAAGAATCAGGCCATGACCCGGCGCTATGGGCAGTACCTCCCGCACACCATGAAACAAGCTGGAGACGCTGCGGCGGAGCTTGTTCGGATGCAGGCGGAGGAAGGCGCGCCCGCCAAGAAAGAGAACGTGCGCGTTAAGGTTGGTACCTGACCCTTGACTTTGTATTCCAATGGAGTACCTTTTTCATGTCCAAACTCTTGACCGTGATCGAGACGCCGACCTTCCTCAAGGACGTGAAGCGCGCTGGCTTGCGCGAAGAGGAACACAGCGAGCTTATCAATTTCTTGGCCGCGAATCCTTCCGCCGGGGTGGTCATGGAAGGAACCGGCGGCGTTCGCAAGGCGCGCTTCGCCGGGGAAGGTTCGGGCAAAAGCGGCGCGTATCGCGTTGTCTACTATTTCCACGACATGGATATGCCGCTTTTCGCCCTGGCGCTCTTCGCCAAAAACGAGAAGGCCAATTTGACCAAGGCGGAGAGGAACGAGTTGCGGGCCATCATGCCCGAGATCGTCAAGGCTTACCGGGAGGGCAAGCGACATGAAAAGTAACAGCCGCATTCTCGACGGCGCGAGGGAAGCCCTTGCCATCGCCAAGGGGGAGACGCCCCCGGAGGAATACGCCGTCCGTGTACCCGAAGCGGTGGACGTGCGCCGCATTCGCACGAAATTGAATATGACCCAGGCCGACTTCGCCCGAGTCTTCGGGTTTAAGCTCGCGACCCTGCGCCATTGGGAACAAAAACAGCGCACGCCGGAAGGCCCCGCCCGCGCCTATCTCATGGTCATCGACCGGGAACCGGACGTTGTGCGCCGGGCCTTGCGCGAGGCGTCATGAACAATCCGAGCGAGACGGAGCTTGTCCCCGCCAGGGCGGGACTGAAGGCGCATTATATCTTCGAGATGGAACACGACAAGCGGCCCATCGGAAAGGACATGGCAAAGCGTTTGGCCGAAGCCTTGAACGCTTTCTATAAAAAGCTCTTGTACTCGCCAATAGTTCCAGGGCCTAGGTTAACTCCTGAAAAGCCGCGACCCTGGCGGTCTGTCCTGGATCAATTCAGGGAAAAGTCGAGCGGGCATAAATGAGGCTACTGCAGGGCAATTTTAATAAATAGTTTGTAATAATAGCATGTTATGTTATAAATTCTCCATCAAATACGATGGAGGGAGTCATGAGCGAGCGCGCATCCAAGAAGCCCGGTATTGCCGACTACGTGGTGTCCCGCCGCAAGCATAAGGAATGCTTTTTGGATGATATTGATCGCCTCATTGATTGGAAGCCGTTTGAGAAGCTGCTTCGGAAAAAGCTCAGCCGGGTCGCTAACGCCGTAGGCAATCCCGCTTACGCGCCCTTGCCAATGTTCAAGATTCTCCTGCTCCAACGTTGGTACGATCTGAGCGATGCGGCGGTGGAAGAATGTTTGTATGACCGATTGTCCTTTGTTCGATTCGTCGGGCTTTCTC
This sequence comes from uncultured Desulfovibrionaceae bacterium, assembly GCA_937934715.1. Taxonomy (GTDB): domain Bacteria; phylum Desulfobacterota; class Desulfovibrionia; order Desulfovibrionales; family Desulfovibrionaceae; genus CALGYO01. The sequence goes on from CALGYO010000098.1 coordinate 94,535, forward strand.
TTGACCATGATGAAGTCCCCGATTCCACGACCATTTGCCGGTTTCGTCAGAGCCTGCTCGAAAATAACGTGCTGAAGCGTCTCTTGGACAAGCTCAATCATCAACTTGAGAAGCGCGGATTAAGGTGGAGCGCGATTTCGGTACGCTCAAGCGGGGCTATGGATTCTTCCGAGCGCGATATCTGGGGATAGCTAAGGTCGAGCTGGAGTTTTTACTCAACGCCATGGCCTTCAACTTGAAAAAGGCGGCGCTCAAGGCGGGATGCTGAGGGATGATGCGCCTTCGAGGCGATGAACGTCGCCTCAAGGCAGAAGCATATCCTCGCCAGCGGCGTATCAAAGGCGGAAAATCACGCTTAACTCCTCACGGAAACCCTGCGAGGCGTCTCACTGAAATTGCGCAGGAGTCTCGACTGGTCAAAATGTTATAGTACATAGTAATGACGAGAATCAGAAATCTTGTTCAAGACCAGATCATGAAGTGTTTCTATGTTGACATCATGCCGAGTCAAATTTTTCGAGATGTTCGTAATGGTGGGCAGTTGACCTGCTCGGCTCTTTTCGGACCAACTGAAACTTGAGAAGGTGGCTCCCAGCG
>CALGYO010000099.1 GCA_937934715.1 uncultured Desulfovibrionaceae bacterium
TATGGCGAGGAGTCGGGGCGTTTATCCGGGACGTTGGCTGCGGGGGGCGCGAAAGGAACGCTGCCTGGCCTGACAGGCCGTTGATACATCCCCTCTGGCGTCGTTGCTGTGAAAGAGGCAAATCCTCACTTGCGCCATTTACGCTTCGGCCTTGGCTTTTTCTTGCGCCTACACGGAGAAAATTATCAACAGCTTCTGAAAAGGAATTATACGACAGGCGGCAAAGACGAGGGGCGGCGTTTTGCGCGGGACGGTCTTTTGTGAATGAAACGGGTGGTGGGGCGGCCGCCAGCGATCGCCGCGTGGCGGTTTCGAAGCTCGCTTATTCGAATCGTAACAGCTTGTTATCGAACTGTTCTTTTCAATGAATAATCCGTTCCGGGCATTCCTGAACGCCGCTCTAGATGGTATAGAGGGTGGTTCCGGGGATGATCTCGATGTTGTTTTTCTGCAACACCTCGATGGCCTGATCCGTGCGATCAAAGCGGAAAATGATCACGGCGGACTGTTCGCTTTGATGCACGAAGGCGTACATATATTCCACATTGATGCCGTTTGAGGTCAAAAGGCTCAGTATGGAGTGCAGTCCTCCGGGTTTGTCCGGCACCTTGACGGCCACCACGGCGTTGCGGCCCACGGTGAAGCCGTTCGCCTTCAGCGCGGCCTTGGCTTTCTCGTGATCGGAGACGATCAGCCGCAGGATGCCGAAGTCGGAGGTATCGGCAAGGGAAAGGGCGCGGATGCTGATGTCCGATTCGGACAGGATTCTGGTGACTTCCTCCAGGCGGCCCGCCCTGTTTTCCAGGAAGATGGATATTTGCTCGGCTTTCATGGTGCCTTCCTTTTGATCTGTTGGCTCATGGCGAGCGCGGGGTCGCCGCGCGCCGGGTTATTTCAAGCCGCGCATGTCCAGGATGCGCTTGGCCTTGCCCTCGGAACGCTGGATGCCGTGGGGCTCCCTGAGTTTGACGCTGGCGGTCACGCCCAGAAATTCCTTGATGGTTTTTTGTATCTTGCCTTCCATACGTTGTAAATTCTTGATTTCGTCCGAGAAAATCCGTTCGTTCACCTCGACCTGGACCTCCAGGCAGTCCAGGGCGCCTTCCCGGGTCAGGACCAGCTGGTAGTGGGGGCTCAGTCCCTCGGTTTCGAGCAGGATGGACTCGATCTGGGACGGGAACACGTTGACCCCGCGAATGATGAGCATGTCGTCGCTGCGGCCCATGACCTTGTGCATGCGGGCGAAGGTCCGGCCGCATTTGCAGGGCGCGTAGTCGAGGCGGGTGATGTCCCGGGTGCGGTAGCGGATGAGCGGCTGGGCTTCCTTGGTCAGGGTGGTGATGACCAGTTCGCCTTCGGAGCCCGGAGGCAGCTGCTCGCCGGTGTCCGGGTCGATGACCTCGCACAGGAAATGGTCTTCCATGAGGTGGTCGCCGTGCTGCGCTTCAATGCACTCGATGCCCACGCCAGGCCCCATGATCTCGGACAGGCCGTAGATGTCGATGGCCTTGATGCCGAGCTTGGTTTCGATGTCCCGGCGCATTTCCTCGGTCCAGGGTTCGGCCCCGAAGACGCCGATGCGCAGGGGCAGGTCCTTGATGTCGATGCCGGCTTCCAGGGCGGTCTCATAGAGGAACAGGCTGTAGGAGGGCGTGCAGCAGATGACCGTGGCCCCGAAATCCCGCAGGAGCGTGACCTGACGTTTGGTCCCGCCGCCCGAGATCGGCACGATGGTGGCGCCCAGGCGTTCGGCGCCGTAGTGGGCGCCCAAGCCGCCGGTGAAAAGCCCGTAGCCGTAGGCGTTGTGAATGACGTCGCGGCGGCTGGCTCCGGCGCTCATCAGGCACCGGGCCATGAGGGTGGCCCAGTTGTTGACGTCGCGCTGGGTGTAGCCGACCACGGTGGCCTTGCCCGTGGTGCCGGAGGAGGCGTGGATGCGCACCACGTTGTCTTTGGGAACGGCGAACAGACCGTAGGGATAGTGATTGCGGAGATCCTGCTTTTCGGTGAAAGGCAGGTATTTCAGATCGCTCAGGCTCTGGATGTCCAGGGGAGAGACGCCTTTTTCATCGAACGCCTTCTTGTAGAAGGAGACATTGGCGTAGACCCTGTCGCATACGCTTTTCAACCTGCGAAGCTGCAAGGCCTCCAGTTCTTCCCTTGGCAGGGTTTCCATCTCGACGTCGAAAATCATGATCATTCCCTCCGGTCGGAATAAGCGTCGTATATCACGGCATTCTTGCCTGAAATAAACGCGCGGCGTCAAGGGGCGCGTGGGGTGAAACCGGCGAGCGGGCAAGCATTGCGGACAGCTTGATTATCCAGTAGGTATCACGCATCCGGCGGGGCTTCCCGCCGTTTCGACGGCTCGCAATCATGAAGGACGGTCAATGAAAAAGACGAAAAAAGCCAACAAGGACATGCCCGTCGGCGACAAGGCCCTGCTTATGGCCGGCTGGTTGTATGAAAAAAAAGCGGAAAACATCACGGTTCTCGACGTGGAGGGGGTTTGTCCCATCACCGAGGCCCTGGTGGTGGTATCCGCGCGCAATACCCGCCAGGCCAAGGCCCTGGCCGATTACGTCCTGGACAAGGCGGGCGAGGAAGGCTTCATCTATCTTGGGCTCGAAGGCTACCGGCAGGGCCAGTGGGTGCTTCTGGATTTCAACGACGTGCTGGTGCACATCTTCCTGGATGAATTCCGGCAGTTTTATAATATCGAAGGGCTGTGGTCCGAAGGAAAGCGGCTGCCCCTTTCGTTTCTCAAAGAAGACAAGAAGGCTGACGCATGACTCCGGACAAACGAACCTTGCTGCTGATCCTGGACGGCTGGGGCATCGCTCCCGCCGGTCCGGGCAACGCCGTCTCCCTGGCCAAGACTCCCAACCTCGACAAGCTGGCCGCGACCTGTCCGCATACGACCCTGGCCTGTTCCGGGCGGGCTGTGGGCCTGCCTTCCGGGTACATGGGCAATTCGGAAGTCGGCCACATGAACATCGGGGCCGGACGGGTGGTCTACCAGGACATGACCCGGATCGACCTGGCCGTCGAGACCGGCGGGGTCTTCGCCAACAAGGCCCTGCTAGATCTGTGCGCGGTCGTGAAGAAACGCGGCGGGACCATGCATTTCATGGGGCTTTTGTCCGACGGCGGGGTGCACAGCCATATCGCGCACCTTAAAGCGCTCCTTGAAGTCTGCAAGAAAGAGGGCGTCGAGCGGTGCGCGGTCCACGCCTTCCTGGACGGCCGGGACACGCCTCCCGAAAGCGGGGCGGGCTATCTGCGCGATCTGCAGGCCTTCATGGACAAGACCGGCTACGGCGAGATCGCCACGGTCACCGGCCGGTTCTGGGCCATGGACCGGGACAAGCGCTGGGACCGGGTGGCCAGCGCCTACGCCGGACTGACCAGCGGCGAGGGGCTGGCCGCGGCGGACGCGGTCGCGGCCGTGGAAGAGGCCTACGCCTCGGGTGAGACCGACGAATTCGTCAAGCCCCGGATCATCTGCCAGGACCCCGGTCTCAGCCTGCCCAGGCGGCTCATCGGCGACGGGGACGGCGTCTTCTTCTTCAATTTCCGGGCGGACCGGGCCAGGGAGCTGACCAGCGCCTTCATTTTCGACGAGTTCCCGCATTTTGAGCGGCGCCTGCGGCCCGATCTGGCCGGTTTCGTCTCCATGACGGTCTACGAAAGCGCCTTCCCCATCCCGGCCGCCTTCCCTCCCCAGTCCCTGACCGGCAGCCTGGGCGAGGTCTTTTCCAAGGCCGGACTGACCCAGCTGCGCCTGGCCGAGACGGAAAAATACGCCCATGTCACCTATTTCCTGAACTGCGGCCGGGAGGAGCCCTTTCCGGGCGAGGAACGCGCCCTGGAGCCTTCCCCGCGCGAGGTGGCCACCTATGACCTGAAGCCCGAGATGAGCGTGTACAAGGTCTGCGAGACCTTCCTGCGCGAATGGCCCAAGGGCTGTGCGTTGGCGGTCTGCAACCTGGCCAACCTGGACATGGTGGGGCATACCGGCGTCATCGAGGCCGCAGTGGCGGCCTGCGAAGCCGTGGACGCCTGCGTGGGCCGGATGGTCGAGGCGGTTCTTGCCTCCGGCGGCCGGGCGTTCATCACGGCCGACCACGGCAACGCCGAGGAGATGATCGCCCCGGACGGCGGAAAGATGACCGCGCACACCACCAACCCCGTGCCGCTCATCCTGGCGGATCCGGAGTATGCGGGCGGGCTGAAATCCGGCAAGCTGGGGGACATCGCGCCCACCATCCTGGCCCTGTGCAAAATGGAAAAACCGGAAGAGATGACCGGAGAATCGCTTCTTACAGCGCGTTAAGGCGGTACAAGATCATGTCACTGAAGAAAAGACCGCTGACGCCGGTCAAGCCAAGCGGCGTGGAGCTCATTTATTTCTACGCCTGTCCCTTCTGCTCGCGGGAGACGCCCGTGGTCGCGCCAACCAAGCCCACCATGGCCCAGTGCGACGCCTGCCGCCAGCGTTTCCCCATCGTGCCGGTGGACGAGCGCACGGTGAACTACATCAAGATCATGCTGGCCAACGGCCACGCGGCCATCGACCCGGATTTCGTCTAGAACACGCCTTCTTCACGCCCGCCGCGCCGTCCACAGGCGGCGCGGCGGGCGTCATCTCGCGTCTTGCGGATAGTCCGTCACGATCCCGGTGACGCCCCAATCCGTCAGCCTGCGCATATCCGCGCGGTCGTTCACCGTGTACGGGTTGACGGCGATGCCCTCTTCCCGGACCTTGTGGACGGTTTCCCTGGTCAGGCGCCGAAAGCCCGGGTGCCAGGCGTCCGCCTTCACGTCCTTCACCGCCTTGACCGGATCGCCCTTGAACTCATGTTCAGTCAGAAGGGCCGCCAGCACGTGGGGCGCGATCTCCTTGCTCTGGCGGACATAATCCGGGTTGAACGAGGAAATGATCACCGCGTCGGCCATGCCCTCGGCGGCCACGAGCGCCTGAACCTTGGCGACCACGGTTTGCGCGAGCGCTTTCGGGGCGGCGCGCGACAGATCCTTGATCTCGATGTTGAGCCACATGCCGCATTCGTCCATGACCCGCAGAACCTCGGCCAGCGTGGGCACGCGCACGTCGCCGGGAACGGTTTCGGGAAGCCGTTTCCAGGGCTTGTCCTCGCAGGGGACGGAACAGAAGCGGCGCGGGAAGACGTCCGCGCTGAGCAGACGGATTTCCTCCAGCGTGAACCGCCAGGGCAGGGTCGGCCTGTTGGCGGCGAAAAGCGGATGAACGCCCGCGTTGGTGGTGCGCAGGAGGTTCAAGTCGTGCAGCACGATGAGCTCGCCGTCCTTGGTGAGCTGGGTATCGATCTCGCAGCCGTCGGCGCCGTTCTCGCGCGCCAGACGCAAGGCTCGCAGCGTGTTCTCGGCGGCCAGGGAGCGGCCGCCCCGATGGGCGAAAACGAGCGGCTTGTCATTGAACAGGGAAAGGGGTTTCAACGGCGTCTCCAAAAAGGGAATCGTGAGAGGGTGATGGCCGGCGGCGGTGAATAGCGCGGGCCGCTATCAATGGTTGAGAATCTGCTCAAGAAACATGCGGCTGCGCTCTTCCCTGGGGGCCGTGAAGAAGTCGACCGCCGGGGCGTACTCCACAATCCGGCCCTTGTCCATGAAGACCATGGTGTCCGCCACTTCGCGGGCGAAGCCCATCTCGTGGGTCACGCAGATCATGGTCATGCCCTGTTCGGCCAGTTCGCGCATGACGTCGAGCACTTCCTTGATCATCTCCGGGTCGAGCGCCGAAGTGGGTTCGTCGAAAAGCATGATTTTCGGCTGCATGGCAAGAGCCCTGGCGATGGCCACGCGCTGCTGCTGGCCGCCGGAGAGCTGTCCGGGAAATTTGCTCGCCTGCTCGGCGATGCCCACCCGGTCAAGCAGCGACATGGCCAGCTCCTCGGCCTTCTTACGCGGCATGTTGCGCACGTGCACGGGACCGGACACCACGTTTTCCAGGATGCTCATGTGGGGAAAGAGATTGAACTGCTGGAAGACCATGCCCACCTCGCGGCGCACCTGCTCGATGCGCTTGACGTCGTTGGTCAGCGGCTTTCCGTTTACCGTGATGGTCCCTTCCTGATGCTCCTCGAGCCGGTTGATGGCGCGGATGAGCGTGGATTTCCCCGAGCCGGACGGACCGCAGACCACCACCTTTTCGCCTTGCCTCACGTCCAGCTCGATGTCCTTCAAGACATGAAACTGGCCGTACCATTTGTTCAGGCCGCGAATGGCGATGACGACCGGGGCGTCCGCCAGATGGGCGGCGATGGGGGAAGGGGAGGTTTCCATGAAGCTGGCCTCTATTTATCCGCCGAAGGGATTTTCTTTTCAAGATGACGGCTGTAGCTCGACAGCCCGAAACACAGGATGAAATACCAGAACGCGATGAACACGTAGGCCTCCTCCAGCCGGCCGAACCATTTGGGGCTCGAGGTGGTGGCGAAGGCGATCTGCAAAAGGTCCACCAGGCCCACGATGCCGACCAGGGAGGTGTCCTTCAAGATGCCGATGAAATTGTTGACCATGGGCGGGATGACGATGCGCAGGGCCTGGGGCAGGATAACTACGCTCATCTTCTTCCAGTAGCTCATGCCGAGCGCGTCCGCCGCCTCGTATTGCCCCTTGGAGAGCCCTTGCAGCCCGCCCCGGATGTTTTCCGCCAGATAGGCCGAGAAGAACATGGTGATGCCAACCATGGCCCGCAGCACCTTGTCGAGCTTCATGTCCGACGGCAGGAAAAGCGGCAGCACCACCGAGGCCATGAACAGGATGGTGATCAGGGGCACGCCGCGCACAAGCTCAATGTAGGCCACGCAAAAGGGTTTGGCGATGGGCGTTTTGGAAGCCCGGCCCAGGGCCAGCAGGACGCTGATGGGAAAAGCCGCGATCATGGCCACCAGGGAGAGGACCACTGTGAGCATGAGGCCGCCCCAATAATGGGTCTCCACCGTGGGCAGGCCGGTGGGGCCGCCGCCGCGGATCAGCCCGAAAACCACGAAGGGCGAGGCCAGCCAGACATAACGCAACCATTTTTTCGAGCGCATGGTCCGGGACAGGCTGAGACCCACGATGACGCCCACGAGGACCAGGGCGGCCAGGGGACGCCAGCGTTCTTCGGCCGGGTAGACCCCGGTCATGAACACGGGCCACATGTCGCGGATGAATCCCCAGGCCGCTCCGCCGCTTTCCTTGGCCACGGCGGGGTCCAGGCTGACGGAGCCGTTGGTCACGGCCCAGGTCCAGAAGGGCTTCAGACCGGCGTAGATGACGGCGACGGACAGGACCGTCAGGGCCGCGTTGTACCAGGGCCAGAGGAGGTTCTTGCGAATCCAGCCGAAAACGCCCGTCTGGGAGGCCGGGGGGAGCCTGTCGGGAATGTCCTTGACCATTTACCGCTCCACCAGCGCGACCTTGGCGTTGTAGATGTTCATGCCGAGAGAGATGACGAGGGAAATGATGAGGTAGACGCCCATCCATATCCCCACGATCTCCACCGCCTGGCCAGATTGGTTCAGGATCGTGCCGCCCACGCTCACGAAATCCGGGTAGCCGATGGCCACGGCCAGGGAGCTGTTCTTGGCGATGGCCAGGTATTCGCTGGTCATGGGCGGGATGATGACCCGCATGGCCTGGGGGAGGACCACGATGCGCATGACTTGGCGTTCCTTCATGGCCAGGGCCCGGGCGGCCTCGCGCTGGCCCTTGGACACGGCCTGGATGCCCGAGCGGATGATCTCGGCGTTGAAGGCGGAGACGTAGACCGTGAGCCCGACGACCAGGGCGGTGAATTCCGGGGTGAGCCCGGTTCCGCCCTGATAGTTGAAGCCCGCAAGGACCGGAAAATCCAGGGTGAAGGGTTGTCCGGCCGCGAGCCAGGCCAGGGCGGGCAGGCCCGCCAGCAGGCCGAGCCCCGGGAGCAGCCACTTCCCGGCCACGCCGGTTTCGTCATGCAGGCGCTTCGAACGGCGGATGAGCAGCCAGATTCCGGCCAGGGCGATAAGGATGGCGGCGCAAAAGGGCCAGGCGCCCGCCTGGGGGACAAGCCCCGGGATATACAGGCCGCGCTGGTTGAGAATGATCCAGCCGCCGAGGTCGATGGATTGGCGCACGCCGGGCAGTTGCTGCAATACGATGAAATACCAGAAGAAAAGTTGGAGCAGCACGGGCAGGTTGCGGTTGAGCTCCACGTACCAGCGGCAGATGTTGCTCAGAAGCCAGTTGGGGGACAGACGGCCAAGAGCCACCAGCAGGCCTAAAATCGTGGAGGCCACGCAGCCGATGACCGTGACCTTGAGCGTGTTGATGAGGCCCGTGATCAGGGCCATGGCGTAGCTCGACGTCTCGGAGTAGCGGGCGATGACCACGCCGTCCCGGCACAGGTACAGGGTCAGAAGGGGCAGTCCGGCGCTTAAGAGGAGGCAGACGGCGAACCATTTCCCGGCAAGGGGACCGGGGTCGCGCCGTTTGACGTGGCTGGCCAGGAGCTGGCTGAGCCCAAGGCCCGCCACAAGGCTCGCCAGGAACCACAGGACCCCGCCCTGGGGCAGGGGGATGCCCGTGGTTTCGCCGATGCGGAATCCCGCTTCGTTGGAAAGGAAATGGAATCCGGAACTGATGCCCCGGTTTTTCAGATTGGCCAGCACGTTCCTGTAGGCGCTCACGGCCAGCCACAGGAATCCCGCCAGCATGCCGATCTGCAATATCCAGATCCGGCCCTGGGGGCTGCGCCAGAAGGGAACCTTGGGCGGGGCGGCGTGATCGCTCATGGAACGGGTGTCTCCAACTTGGGGGCAAAGCGCAAGGCGCGCGTTAAACGCATGCGGCGCCGGGGCCGTCTCGCATGGGGAGCATTCCGCGCCAGGCCTTGCGCCTGGCGCGGAATGCGGGCGTTACCGGTTTAACGGAAGGGCGGGGCGTAGATCAGCCCGCCGTCATACCACTGGGCGTTGAGGCCCCGTTCCATGCCAAGGGGGCTGTTGGGGCCGAGATTGCGGTCGAAGATCTCGCCGTAGTTGCCCACGGCCTTGATGGCGCGCACCGGGGCGCCCTGGTCGAGTCCCGCGTCGGTCCACAGGGTCCCGGTCTTGCCGAGCATGCGCTGCACTTCCGGGTCCTCGCTTTTCTCGAACATCTCTTCCACGTTGGCCTGGGTGACGCCCTTTTCCTCGGCGGCCATGAGCAGCCAGATGGTCCAGCGCACGATGTCTTCCCACTGGTCGTCGCCCTGGCGCACGTAAGGCCCGAGCGGCTCCTTGGAGATGACTTCGGGCAGAATGACGTGCTCGCTCGGGTCCTTCATGAGGGAGCGCTGGGCGGCCAGACCGGAGATGTCCGTGGTGTGCACGTCGCAGCGGCCCTCATCGTAGGCTTTGCGTACGTCGGGCTGCTTGTCGAACACCACCGGGGTGTAGGTCATGTTGTTCTTGCGGAAGTAGTCGGCGATGTTGAGTTCGGTGGTGGAGCCGGTCTGCAGGCAGATGGACGCGCCGTTCAATTCCTTGGCGCTTTTGACGCCAAGGGATTTGCGGACCATGAGGCCCTGGCCGTCGTACAGGGTGATCACTGTGAAATCGAGACCCAGCCCCACGTCGCGGCTCATGGTCAGGGTGGTGGTGCGGGCGAGCAGGTCGATCTCGCCGGATTGCAGGGCGGGAAGCCGCTCTTTGGAGGTCAGGGGAACGAATTTGATCTCGGGCACATTGACGGCGGCGGCCACGGCGCGTTCGAAGTCCACGTCGAAGCCGATCCGGTTTCCGTTAGCGTCCAAGGCGGAAAAGCCCGGGTTCTCGATGTGCGTGCCGCACTTCAGGAAGCCGTCCTTTTTCACGTTTTCCAAGGTGGTCGCTCCGGCCGCCGAGGCCAGAAGCAGGATCAGCGCGCTCAATAAGCCGATACGGGATGCTCGCATACGAAATCCTCCGCCCTCTCCTTACCCCGCGGCGCGTCCTGAGAGGTTTTTCGCGTCCATGCCAGGCATGTCCCGCGCCGCGATTCCAAGCGTTTACGCCACTGCCAGTCGCCTCAAGCAAGCCAACGCGGAAATAACAAAACCGTACATTCCGGCATGAGGGCTTTCTAGCACGCTTGCCCAAGGTTGGCAACTGGGTTAAACCAGTTTGTGTAGCGCGTCGTGACAACGCCGTGATGACACGGTGAAAAAATGACGTCATACGGTTCGGGACGAAGACGGAACGGGGAGCCCATGGAACAGCGGAAATTTTACCAGAACGTACGCGAATTGATTCTCGAAAACCTGAAATCCGGGGCGCTTCGGCCGGGCGACAGGCTGCCGTCCGAGCGCGGTCTGTGCGCGGCCACGGGCATGAACCGAAACACCGTGCGCCACGCGCTTTTGGTGTTGCAGCGACAGGGACGGATTTTCAGGCTGGACCGCCGGGGCTGGTTCGTCAATCCGGTCCGTCTGGTCTACAATCCGGCGCGTCACGTGAACTTCGCGAAGCTGGCCGCGTCCCAGGGCCGGACGCCCGAGTGGACCACCGAGGACAAGGGCGTGGCCGTGGTGGACGAGCAAAGCGGGGCGGCGCCTCCAGACGGCTTCGCCTTGGGGACGTCGGTGTACGAGATGGAGAACGTGTTTTTCCTGGACGGGCAAAAGGTGGCGTGCGTGGAGAATTATCTGCACGCCGGGAGGTTGTCCGGGATCATACCGAAGATCCGCAAGCGGGCCATGACGCAGGTGATCGAGGAGGAGTACGGGGTGGCGCTCATCCAGCGGGATCTGCTGATCCGCCCCCAGTTTCTGTCCGACCGGGCGTGTTTCCAGCTCGACGTGCCCAAGGGGTCGCCCGGCATGTACATCCGACGCATCAAGACGGACGGCGCGGGCGACGTGCTTACCGTGGAGCGCGAGTACTGGCGCTTCGACGCCATGGAGCTTCGGGTGAGCCTGGAATAAGCGGCGGCCCCGCCTGTGTCGCGCGGCGGGCGAAGCCGCGCTGGATGCCCAAAGACGAAAGAAAAAGGGATTGCGATGCATGACCGCGGTCCCTTGTTTTCTTCTGGTGGGCAATAGGCGATTCGAACGCCTGGCCTTTAGCTCCGGAGGCTAGTGAATAGTGTCGTTTGTACAGTGAATGGGTGCTTCTTTCCGACGTTTGATGACGTTTGACGCATGTTGGACGTGGTTTCCATGTGGCCACTAGCATGACTGAATGGCCTAGAAACTGATATTGAAGCCCAACTCCCCACCGTAGCCGACCATCTGCGGATCGGCAAACGACGCCGTCCCCGTGGCCTTGAGCATCACCTGGTCATTGATCCGAAAGGAAGCGCCAAGCGAGGCGCTGGTCCAATCCTTGGCGACCGGGGCCGCGTCCATATTATATGGCGTAGCCGAGGTCGAGGTAAGGGCGGCCCTGACCACGCGGTCCTGGTTGACCAACTCGTGGTTCCATTTTGCTTCGGCAAACGGCTGCCAACGGCCTATATTCACGGCGGCGCGCCAGCCGAGCTGGCTGATGGCGGAATCTCGGGTCTGATCGCCAAAGGACAAGGAGGTGACGCCGCTGGAGCCTTCCTCGGTGAAGCCATTGAGGCGCGCCTGTTGGAGCACTAGACCGGCAACCGGTCCGGTGGTCACCGGCCCGAGGGCGATGTCGCCGCCGACCCGAAAAGCCAGGGCCAGGGCCTGCCCGTTGGCGGTGGAGCTGTTTTGGTCAGCGTACAGGCCAAGGGCGACGGGGCGCTCTATCTTGTCCTGGTACCAGCCAAGGGATCCAACGGCTTGTCCCCAGAACGACCCGGTTCTGTAGGCGGCGTAGATGCTTACCGCCTGGTCATTCTGGTCGAAGCGGCCGCCGCCCGTGGAGAAATTCTGGGTCTGCGTCCCGGCTGTAAAGGCGGCTCCGAGGATAAGTCCGAAGGGAAACCGGTAATCCGCCCCCACAGACCCCGTCAACGGGTTGCCGGAAAGGTCGGATACATTTGAAAAATTCCCGAGGGAAAGGAAACCGATCCCTCCGCTGCCCCAGACGTTGACGCCGCTTGGCCCTCGGTGTTGTTCGGAGAGGTCGATCTGTCCCTGGATGGTGGCTGTCCGAGCGAGGCCGCTCTGGACTGCTGCTTCCGGCAGCAGGGACATCATAGCTGGCGCGGCCAGCAGGCTGTACTCGTAATCCGACTCGATCAACTGACCGGCCGTGGTCAGGTGATGGCCATCAACAAAAAGATACGTCTGCAACTCGACCGGGGTAATGTCTGACCAGGTTGTGAGCAAGGCATTGACCTGGGATGGGGCGTTAGCCGCCAATACGGAGGACGGGGTGAACCCAAAGAGGGTGGGATTGACCGTCACGAATCGAAAAACGCTGGTCAGGTCTGCGGGAATGAAGCGCACTCCCGCCGCAGTGAGAGCCGACCATTTCATGTTTCCATACGAGACAGCCCGAAAGTAGTCGTCGGCATTGCTTGCCGGAAGGGTTCCGCCCGTACTGGTTAAGGTCGACGTATAGAACGTATTGGGGACGATGATGATGCGGGCGCCAGCCGCTTGCAGGCTCGCCACGCTGGCCGCGAATTGGGTCGCCAGCCCGCTGAGGAAATCGGGGTTGGCGGCGATCCAGTCCGCGCCTTGCTTTTCGGCAAAAATCAAGTCGTTGTTGCCGCTGCTCACGATATAGAGCGCCGAAGGATTAGCCACGCCCCCCATGGAGGCCAGGTAGTTCGTTATCTGCTGGATGGTGGTCACGTTCCCGGTCAACCCCCCGGTGGCGGCGGCGCCTCCGGAGGTGGCGCTCAAGGGGGCTGTATAGGCGGCGCCGTTGGCATAGTTCGTTCCGCCGACGCCGAACGGTTCGGCGGAGAGGCCAAACCGTCCTGCCAAAAAGGTGGAGGTCATGATCCCGGGGCCTACCCAGCCGCCGGTCGAACCATTGGCGATGGCGGCGGCGACCATCGCATCGCCGGACGCGTCTCCCGTGGAATTGAAAGCAAAGTATCCGGAATCAATGGTGCTGTCGCCAAAGCCAATGAATTGATTGAATAAACCGGTTGCTCCGGCCGATCCTGAGGAGCAAAGGGCGGCAACGACCAGCGCTGCTGCAAGAAAGTAAAGTGGTTTCATCCTGCTCATTATGTCCTCTGGATGATCACTGGTTGGCGTTAATCCGTACATTCTTTCCGACTGCCTACCGTAGTGGAGGGCGATGAGAAAGGATATCGCTGACGGAAAAAGCTGATATCATGGCAAATGAAGGATCTCAAATCATTTTATGAGAGTAAGGCCGGAAGATCACGATTTCAGACTGCATAAACTTAGTATGTTGATCATTCATGTCTTTGAATTAATTCATTGTAGACCATATTATGCGCTAGAAAACGAATTTTATCGTTGAGTTGTTGTCGGATTTGTCAAACAATTGCTCGTTATAAACGTCAATATAATTGATAGGCAGGTTTAGATGGGAGCGAAAATATGCGGATTTAATCTCATGATAATATAGGGTATAAATCCATAATAAATCAATGCTACACAAATAGGTATTGTAATTATATTGTGTTCATGATTACCCAATAGTCAAAGTCAAGTCATAACGCTTCAGTCACTTGCTGACGATCTGTTTGCGCCAGATCCTGGCCCTGCCCCAGGAGCAGGGGGCCGGCTGGAGGCTGCCAGGGCAGATTTGCCGCGGGCTGGCCCTTGAGGGCTAGCGCTGGCTGGGCGACGGCTATCGGCATTACGCTTGCTGTCTGGGTGGCTGCGGCGTGTGCTGAGGGTGTGATGCCACGCAGCTTGATACCAATGTGATACCAACGGAAAAGGGGCTACGGGCAAATTTGCACCGTAACCCCTTGATATCCTTGGTGGGCAATAGGCGATTCGAACGCCTGGCCTTTGGCTCCGGAGGCCTGCTCAGAGTTTTTACCGCATTCTATCCTGTTATATATCTGTATGTAATCTATCAAAGTTTTTCTTAGCTTTTCTTGAAGATTTTTACCGCAATCCCCCGCTTTTTATTTTTTGTGGTTACCGCTGGGTTACCTCTGCGTGGCCTTTGGCCTCGGGGGGCGCGGCATGATCTACACGGACGCCTCTTTCCAAAAGCTTGATGCGTCGAGCCCCTACTATCGGCCGTATTCACTGAGCATCCCTGAGCTTCTACGCCTGCGCGTGAGGCCTGGGGCGGTCGATGACCTTTTTCTTCTGCTCCAGTTCGGCCTTCTCTCCATCGACCGCGCCTTGATAGGTGGTGAATCCCGACTTGTGCGCTTTTTGGTCCTCATGGAGTGGCGCGGTAAGCTGCTCAAACGCCTGCGCGACCTCGGGGGGCGGATATGAGCGCCAAGGTCTTGGACTTCAACGCAACCCCAGGACAAGAGGCCCCGGCCATGTCGCCCATGCTGGCCGCCGCTCTCGAATACCTGGACCAGGGGTTCTCAATAATCCCTATCGCGCCCGGAGGGAAAAGACCTCCCAGCGGCTTTTCATGGAAGGAATACCAAAAGCGGCCCCCTACCGAAGAAGAGGTCGAATCGTGGTTCCGGGACTACCCCGGCGCGAACATCGCCCTTGTTACCGGCGAAGTCTCCGGCGTGGTGGCCGTGGACGCGGACGGACCGGAGGGGCTTGCATGGGTGGACCGCAACTTTCCCGCGCCAGCCGTTCACCAAAAGACCGCAAAGGGCGTCCATGCCTTTTTCAAATGGCCGGGAACGCCGGTCAAAAACGCCGTTCGACTTGCGCCCGAAGTCGATTTTCGGGGAGACGGCGGCTATGTCGTTATCGCCCCGAGCGTCCATCCCTCGGGCGTGGTCTACCAACTGGAAATGCTCCCTGGCCGTAACGGCTGGGAAGACCTCGACGCGTTCGAATGGCCGCAAGAGGAAAAATCGACTTTGCCGACTGCGCCCGCCGAGGTCCGCGAGGGCGCCCGGAATGACACCCTCACGAAAAAAGTTGGACGATGGGCCGGGAAAGGCCTGGATCATGCGGAGGTGCTCACCCTGGCTTTTGCCTGGAATGCTCAATTTTGCCGCCCGCCCCTTTCTCAATCCGAGGTGGAAACCATCTGTAAGAGCATCACCTCGAGGGAAGCCGCGAAGAATTCACCGCGCCCTGAGCGGCGGCCGGGACTGGACGGGGCTTCCCTAATCCATAGTGAATTTTCAGAGCCCCGATGGGCCGTACCAGGAATCATATCCGAGGGCCTGAACATCCTTGGCGGCAAGCCAAAGCTTGGAAAAAGCTGGCTTTGCTTGGGTCTGGGGCTGTCCATCAGTGGAGGCAAAAAGGCTCTTGGCTCCTTCCAGGTGGAGAAAGGCGAAGTCCTGTACCTGGCTCTTGAAGACACCCTTCGGCGCTTGAAGTCGAGACTGGAATCCATCCTACAGGGAATGGACCTCGACATGGACGACTTAAAGAACATCCACTTTGAAACCGAATGGCCGCGAATGCCGGAGGGGATCGAGTTGCTTGATGCATGGATGCAAAAGCACCCGGACACCCGGCTAATCATCGTCGATACCTTTTCCAGGTTCAGGCCTGCGAGCCGTCCAAAAAACATCCCTCAGTATGATCTTGATTATCAGCACGCCGGGGAGATCAAAAAGTTTGCGGATGCCTACGGCGTCGCTGTTCTTTTGGTCCATCATCTGAGGAAAAGCGAGGCTGACGACATTATGGACGCCTTCAGCGGTTCCAACGGCTTCACAGGCGCTGCCGATACATTGTTGCCCTTGGAGCGAGGAAGAGGAAAGGACACCGCCAAGTTGCATGTGACGGGCCGCGACGTGGAGGAAAGAACCCTCGCGCTTGAGTGGGATGCCGAGCTTACATCCTGGCGCTACACGGACAACATGCCGGAACTCATTCGGAGTTCCGAGCGGCAAGCGATCATAGAAGTTCTGAGGCAGACAGGCGGCCCGATGAAAGCGGCCGCGATTACTGAGGGGATCGGCAAGGAAGCCAAGCTGTTTCTCTCCCGCATGGTCAAGGATGGAGAGATTGAACGGGTAGAGCGTGGAGTCTATGCCCTGCCTCTCGGGAGAAATGAAGATGTTTTCTAAAAGAGAGTTGATACTTTGATACTTTCTTTTTTGTATCAATCTTTTCAGTATGATATAGGTATCACCCCATTGAGATACCTTGATGATACCTTGATACCTTTTCCAAAGTATCAGCAAGGTATCAAGGCAAGCGATACCAATAACATGCTAAAATACAAAGATAAATCCATGAAAGTATCAAGGTATCAGGTGGTAAGTGATGAGCGATGACCCCAGATACAAAACCGCGAGGTGGCAAAAGCTCCGTTCCTGGTTTCTGCGGCAGAATCCGCTTTGCTTTTATTGTCAGCGCCAGGGACGGGCTACTCCGGCCACGACGGTTGATCATGCGCAGCCGGTAGCAAAAGGCGGCGAGTTCTGGGACGTGGAGAACCTGCGTCCCGCTTGCGAGGCCTGCAACTACAGCAAGCGGGACATGACGGAAAAGGAATTCTGTGCGGTCGGATGCGACGTGCAGGGATATGGAGGCTGGTGGGATGATCAATACATCTAAAAAGCATCCCACCTCGACGTCCTTGCAATGGTAACAGTATTATCAGGAGTATGGTTCAAATGATATTTGCAAACATTACAATAATAATCATGGTCATTTTTTATAATACGAGAGAACAGTCCATTTTTATCAAAGCATGGTTGACAAAACGGTCCATCTTTCTCACCGCCTTCTTTATGTATCCAATAGAAGTGTCCGTCAAATGTCATAGCATCTTTAATTTCTTTCTCTTCTTTCAGCTTCCTATTCTCTTCTTTCAATTCTTGAATCTCATCCCTCAACTCAAGAATCAAATCCCTGAGGTCCATTATCTTTTCTTGAGCTTCTTTTGTCATTCCATCTTTGTACAACTGTATAATAGCACCGGTGAGGCTCTTCACTTCTCCAAAAGACGGGAGTTCCATAGATTTCTCCTTTAAAGCGTAAAAATCAAATGAACCTATGCAGAATAGACCGTTGTGGCACCTTTCTTCACGCAAAACGTAAAACCCAAGGGACATGAAATGCCGAAAGTTGTCAATATTCACCACGAGAAACAGGCATGCGCGCCGCTGAAAAGAAACCCGCGCCACCTGAAAGGCGAGGCAAAAAAGAAATGGAACGAGCTTCTTCGCATCCTCGCGCCCGAGGTGGCCACAGCCCGGCAGTTCGACGCGATCACCCAATATTGCGAGGCCTGGGCCTGCTATCGGCGTTGCGTCGAGGCCCTGGAAACCGAGCCCCTTGTCGTGACGAACGAGAAGACCGGCGCGCAACAGCCGAGCGCGTGGACCAAGCTCAGGATTGAAATGCACAAAACCCTTTTTTCGCTGGGCCTGAAGCTGGGTTTGATACCCAACGGAAAGGACATCCCCGGCCAAACCAAAGCGCCGGCCGCGTCGAAATTCGGGGGCATGATCCGATGACGCTTGCCGACGACGTGCTCCGCTTCGGCTCTCGCCTGACTATCACGTCGGGCCGCTGCGCCGGGCAACCCATGCGCATCTTGCCGCATATCGAAACCGCGATCCGGGGAACCCTGCGGCCGGGCGTTCGGACGGCTTGCATATCTTGGCCGAGAAAGCAGTCGAAAAGCACAGGCTATGCCGCCGTGTTGGCCCTGGCCGCCCTGGTAGGCCCCTTGGCCGTCCCCCGCGGTCAAATCGCCACGGCCAGCGCAAGCCGGGATCAGGCCAGTTTGATTTTCGAGGAAGTGGCGGCCTTCATCCGGGCCGAAGCCGAGCTTTACCCCCTGGTCAACATTTCCGAGGCGCGCAAGACCATTACCAGCTTGACGAACGGCTCCGTTTTCAAGGCCTTGTCCGCCGACGCCACCACGGCCCACGGGCTCGCCCTGGACCTCGCGGTCATCGACGAAGCCGCGCAGCAAAAAGACAGCGCCCTTTACGACGTTCTTTTGACTTCGCAGTCGTCTCGCTCGAATCCGCGAATGGTCCTGATCGGAACCCGGCCCCAAGATCCTGCGCATTTCTTTTCGGAGGCCATCGAATACGGCGAAAAGGTGAACGCCGGGGAGATCGAAGACCCGAGCTTTTTTTGCCACGTCCTGAGCGCCTCGGAGGGCTGCGACTGGACCGACGAAGCCGTCTGGCGCGCGGTGAACCCCTGCCTCGACGCCGGAGTCCAGAGTATTGAAAGCCTGCGGGAGTTGGCCGTCCAGGGAAAGCGCATCCCGAGCAAAGAGGCCGTTTTCAAGTCGCTTCACCTCAACATGCCCGTTGACCCGGAAAAGCGGTTCGTAGCGTCGTCGGACTGGAAGGCCTGCGCCGGGCGCGTCGAGCCCGAACTCGGAAGCATTTGCTACGCGGGCCTCGACCTCTCGAACAGTCACGACTTGACCGCCCTGGCCGTTTATTGGCCTGAGTCCGGGGCCGTCCGTTGTTGGTGTTGGCTCCCTGGCGATCCGCCGCTTTTCGAGCGCGAAAAGACGGACCGGGCACCCTATGCGCAATGGAAGCGCGAGGGCTTACTCGAAACTTTTCCCGGTCGTGCAACCGACAAGCTGGCCGTGGCCTTGAAGCTCCGCGAACTGTGCGACGACTACGCTGTCCAGGGCATCGCGTTTGACCGCTGGGGAATGGCTCCGCTCGAAAAGCTTCTCGAAGATCACGGCATCGGCCCCCTTCCGCTGGTCGCGCACGGCCAGGGCTACAAAGACTTTTCACCAAGCATTGAGGCTTTGGAGGCCGAAATCATTGAACACCGGCTCCGGCATGGCGGAAACGGGCTCTTGACCTGGGCCATGGGCAACGTCCGCATTGCAACGGACCCGGCCGGAAATAGGAAATTCGACAAGGGCAGGGCTTCGCAGCGTATCGACCCGGCCGTCGCATTGTGCATGGCCGTAGGAATCGCGGCCCGTCAACCTGTACAGGCTCCGTCAGTTTATGCGGAAAGGGGGTTCATTGAATTATGAAAAAGTTTAATTGTCCAAGATGCGGAAGGCTCCTTTTCCTGGGGCAAATCGTACAAGTTGAAATTAAATGCCCGCGCTGCAAGGTGGTTGTAATTATAAAAAAAGCGGCATAAACAGAAAGAGCAATACAACAAGAGCTTCTAGAAGGCCAGAAACGCCAATGAAATGGCGGTCTGGCCTTTTTTTATTCAACTCAAGGAGTCGAAAATGGACAAAATGCAAAAACGCAATTTCCTTCTTGGAGAAATCCGAGAAGGAGAAAACCGCACATTGGAGGCGAGCTTATCCTCGGAACATCCGGTTCAACGGATGCGCGGGAAGGAAATCCTCGTTCATGACCAGAAAGCCGTGGACCTTTCCCGCGCGCCTTTGCCGCTTCTGGCCTCGCATGACTCCCGGCAATTGCCGGTTGGCATCGTGGAAAACCTGCGAATCGAGGGCGGCAAGCTCCGGGGCTCCCTGCGCTTCGGTGAAAGTCAACGCGCCCTTGAGACATATGCGGACGCGAAAAGCGGAATCCTGCGCAACATCAGCATTGGCTACCTGGTCCAGGAAACCGAACGGCGCGGCGACTCCTATCTCGTGACCAAATGGCTCCCCTACGAAGCTTCCCTTGTCGCAGTTCCGGCCGACCCCTCGGTCGGCATTGGACGTTCTTTCAACCCCAACAGCATGGAGAACAGAAAAATGGACCGCAACGACATTTTGAAGGCCCAAAAACGCGCCCTTGACGAACTCGAAATCCTGGCTGTGAAGGCCGACCTGTCCGACGATGAAAACGCCCGCCTGGACGCTCTGCGCGGCGAGGTCGCGGGATATGACAAGCGGCTCGAAGTCCTGGATGACCTCGCCAAGCGCCGGGGCGTCGAATCCAAGACCCCCAAAATCGAGGTGCAGAATTCGCCCCTGACCGCCAACAACGGCGAGGTGCGCATCTTGCGGCCGAACGAATCCTTCGCCGCCGCTACCCGCTCCGAACTGCCGGACGGCATCAAGCCGGAAGAGCTTTCCCTCGGGCGCTTTCTGCGCGGGATCGTGACGGGCGACTGGACCGGGGCGGAAGCTGAGAAGCGCATGGCCATGGCCGAAGGCACTTCGAGCCTGGGCGGCGCGCTGGTGCCGACACCGCTTTCCTCCAAGATCATCGACCTTTCCAGGAACGCCGCCGTCATCTTTCAGGCCGGGGCCTCGACCGTCCCCATGACCGCCAATACCTTGAAGCTCGCCAAGGTGGACGGCGACCTCACAGGTTACTGGCGCGCGGAAAACGCCGCCATCACCGAAAGCGAAATGGCCTTTTCCCCCCTCACCTTCACGGTCAAGGCCCTGGCCGCCCTGTGCCGCATTTCCATCGAACTCTTGGAGGATGCCGAAGGCGTCAATGCGATTATCGAGAACAGCATCGCTCAGGCCCTCGCCCTGGAACTCGACCGCGCCGCCCTGTTCGGTTCCGGTTCGGGCGCTGAACCCACGGGCCTTTACGGTTACGCCGGAGTTCAGGAAATCGACATGGGCGAGAACGGGGCCGCGATCACCGATTACGGCAAGTTCTCCCTGGCCGCCCAAAAGGTCTACGAGAAAAACGGCGTCCCCGGGGCGTTCGTCTACTCCCCCCGGACCTGGGGTACGCTCGATACCCTCATGAACGCCGTCACCGGCGACCCCCTGGTCGCGCCCGCGAGCTTCCAGGCCGCCCCCAAGCTGGTTTCCAATCAGGTTCCCAACGACTTGGTCCACGGGACCGCCGCCAACGCCAGCGCCATCTTTACGGGCGAATGGCCCAACCTGCTGGTGGGGCTTCGCAACTCCCTGACCATCGAGGCCAGCCGCGTGGCCGGTTCGGACAGCTTCAGCAAAATGCAAGTCATGATTCGCGCCTACTTGCGCGCTGACATGCAGCTCGCCCGCACCGACAAGTTCGTCAAGATCACCGGCGTGATTCCCGCCGCTTAACCATTTCCCGGCGCTCGTAGCAAAGGGAAGGCCGGGGGCGGCCCGCTACGGGAGCGGGGTTCCTCCCCGCCCCTGGCCAAAATACAAAAGGGAATACCATGAAATTTTTCGACTTCTTCCGCCGCAAAACCGAACGCGGATTCGAGACCTTGAACAGCATCGGACTTGGATTGCCCACGCAATCCGGAGAGATCGTCAGCACTGAAAGCGCGATCGGCCTTCCCGCCGTCTACGCTTGCACTCGAATCTTGGCCGAAACCATCGCCTCGATGCCGCTTAAGCTCTATCGGAACACGGACCAGGGGCGCGAGCCCGCCAAGGATCATCCGCTCTTCAGGCTCTTGAAATTCTCGCCCAACAGCTACATGACCTCGCTCGAAGCCCGCGAGTTTCTTGTCGCTTGCCTGTGCCTGCGCGGCAACGCCTACGCCTACATTGAACGCGCCCACGGCGAGGTGGTGGGTGTGTGGCCGCTGCGGCCGGACCGCATGACGGTGGAAAGTGACGGCTGGATTCTGAGTTACCGCTATACCGACCAGCACGGCAAAACGATCACTTACGCGCAGGACGAAATTCTCCACCTCAAGGGCTTGTCCACGGACGGGATCATGGGCCTTTCCCCGATTGCCACACTGCGCGAAACCGTCGCCGCCGCGCAGTCCATTGAAAGCTATGCGAACAATTTCTTCCGCAATGCAGCGCGTCCGGCGGGCGTATTGCAGCACCCGGGCCGTTTGAGCGGCGAGCAAATGGAACATTTGAGGAAACAATTCGAGGAACACTACAGCGGGACGAAGAAAGCCGGACGAACGCTTGTGCTCGAAGAGGCCATGGCCTGGCAGTCCATCGGGCTTACGAACGAGGACGCCCAAATGCTCGAAAGCCGGAAGTTCAACCTGGAAGACATTCTTCGGGCCTACCGCATCCCGCCGCACATTGCCGGGCACCTCGACAAGATGAGCTACAACAACATCGAGCAACTTGGTTCGGAATTCCTGAATCTGACCCTGACCCCCTGGCTTCGCCGGATCGAGGAACGCCTCGACGTGCAGCTTTTGACGGAAGACGAGAGGACGGCCGGGCTCTATTTCGAGCACGAAAGCGGCGGGCTTCTCCGAGGATCGACGAAGGACCGCTTCGAGGCCTACGAGGTTGGTTTGCGGGCCGGTTTTCTGACTGTGGATGAAGTGAGGGCACGGGAAAATTTGCCAAGAAGCAGTTCAAACGATAACAATTTGAATTAAAAGGGAATATATATTCAACTTTTTTATGTTGAACATCTTTACATGTTCAACATTTTGGGGTTAGACTCTGATTATCGAACGGTGAGGAAGCCATGAAAAAAGAAGAAATATTTCGCCCCTGGCTCGCGGTTGGTGTTGTTGGACTTTTAGGGCCAGGGATGCCGGTAAAAACAATTCAATCGTGGACTGA
The DNA here is from genome assembly GCA_937934715.1 of uncultured Desulfovibrionaceae bacterium. Classification (GTDB taxonomy): domain Bacteria; phylum Desulfobacterota; class Desulfovibrionia; order Desulfovibrionales; family Desulfovibrionaceae; genus CALGYO01. The sequence goes on from CALGYO010000099.1 coordinate 22,356, forward strand.
TAAAGGCTATGTCGAGGTTGAGAATCCAAACCCCGGAAAGAACTCCCCCCGAGTCTACAGCCTTGCGAATGCAATACAGTTAATCTGCATGTATGAAGCAACTAATGCCGGGCTGGCTGTTAAATGGGCTTCTATTTTTGGGAAAAAGTGCATACATCGCTTTATTCATATTATCGAAAAAGACCCGATATTCGACAAGCAACTCGTCAACTCAACTCATGAAGATCAAATATGCATATATTGGGTTCAAGATGAAGACGTAAAAATAGTTTCCGTATCAAATGAATTTCTTATAGATACAATACGGGATGAGGGATGGGTTCTTCCAATAGGTTCAAAATTTAATAGTGGCCTTCATGCACACCTTATGATGGTCGATCATCTTCTTGAAGGAATATATAAAAACTATAAAGAGATTACCCCAGAATTCAATCAGAAGGCTCTTGAAGGTAGATTGAAACCATTTCCTAAAAGTTGGAATGAAGCGGGTTTTCCTCTCGATCCGAATCACCCATGGAATCGAGAAAAAAAATAGATGCGGCCGGGCTTGGAGCTGCAACTCCTAACCCGGCCTTGGCCACAACCTCTAACCGCTAGGAGAGCTGCCATGACCGCCGAAAAGTCTATCCAATCACTCACGAAAGAGCAACGTCACGCCGTTGAAGACCTCGTCACCTCCGCTTTCTACCCCCTCCGAATTTTCCTGAAAATCGTGGGCGAGGACAACCCGCCGAACGTCACCGCGAACGACATTGCCGAAGTCGCAGGCGTTTTGTTCAATCATTGTTCGCAGGACGCGGAAAACCAAATTTTCGGGGAGTAGGGCAAGCCATGGTCAAGTATCTTACTACAGCGCAGGCAGCGGAAGCCCTCAGTCTGTCTAAGTCAACCTTGGACAATTGGCGTAGTCAGGGCCGTGGTCCTTCTTACATCAAAGTTGGTGGCGCTGTGCGTTACCGAATTGCTGACATAGAATCTTGGGTTGAATCGCAGCAGGTTGTTACGATTGACCAGGGTAAGAACCATGCAGCGTAGCATTGAAGGCGTCGAGCTTCGCCCGGGCGCCGCCCGGGATGAGGTGAGCATATCGCAACGTGGTCTCGACCCGGCGGTGCCGGGCCAACTCCATGAGTTCCTGAAGCGAAAAGCGCCCCGACTGCGCCCACCAGGAAATGGCCGTGTGCCGCAGGGTATGGAAACGGACCCGTTGCCTGGGATCGTCCACGTCATTGTTGAGCCCGAGGGCGGTAACGGCCCGGTCGAAGACGTTGTAGGTCTCTTTGATCGGCTCCCCGTCCCGGCGCTGAAAGATCAATTCGCCGGGCTTTCTGGCGTAGGACGCCAGCAGGGCCAGCGCTGCGGCGTCCGCTGGGGCCGGAGTCCGCGCACCGCCCTTGGCAATCACGAAAATGGTCAGGCTTGCCGCGTCAACGTCCTGCGCCCGGAGACGGTAAATTTCCGTTGCCCGGAGGGCGGTGCGGAGGGACAGGAATGCCATGTCGTGGACCAGGGTAGAGCGCTTGGTCAGCTCCTCAAGCAGGGCGTCCGCTTCACCCTTGGACAGAAAACGCTCTGCGCGGTTGTCAACCCGGGGCATGGTGAAGTCAGCCTCGCGGCCGAATGGACTTTGACCGCGCCAAAGCTTCTTTCTCAAACCATAGTTGGTGGCCCGCCGCATGAGCGCCAGAACGTGCTTGACCGTCTGGGGGGCGAGATTCTCAAGAAGGGCGGCTTTGAAGCGCGTAAGCGCGTCGTCTGTGATTTCGTTCAGGCTCATTTGCCCGAAGGTGGGGGCGAGATGCTTATCGTAGCGGTTTTGCTCCGGGCCGACGTGCTTTCCTTCGAGAGCCGCGTTTTCGATGTACGCCTTGAAAATGTCCGCGAAGACCTTGGCGCGTTTTTTCGGTCCGCCGGGGTTCTCTCCCAGGCGGGCCATATTCACGAACTCATTTCGCTTCTGGTGGCAAAACGCTTCTGTGATGCCCTCGGATGCCTTGCCGCAGAAAAACCATTTAAGCTTGCCTCGGGCGTCTTTCCAGCAAATCCAGTAGGAGCGATCTGGCTTTCCCTGGTGCCGGGCTACGGCGGATTCGCGGTAGTAAACGCCGGTGAATCTCTTGGATTTGATTCGGTCTTGGGCCATGGGTTTGGATATGCAGGAGGTAACGACAAGATGCAAGCCGGTTACCGCTGGGTTACCGCCAACGAAAAAAGGGCTACGATTTTTGATCGTAACCCCTTGATTTTACTTGGTGGGCAATGGGCGATTCGAACGCCCGGCCTTTGGCTCCGGAGGCCAACGCTCTATCCAGCTGAGCTAATTGCCCAAGACAGACAAAATAGCCTGGGCGGCTGGGCGTGTCAAGAATATCGTGCGGGCTGGAACGTTTTTCCAGCCCGTCCGCACGGGCGATCCTCCCGATGTTCCAAAGAAAAGGCCGCTCCGAAGAGCGGCCTGCCATCGCGTTTTTTCGGTCCTAGACCGCTTCCTGCTGCGTCTCCAGCTTGGACATGAACACCATGTTCCTGCCCGCTTTTTTGGCGTGATACAAGGATTCGTCCGCCTGGCGCAGCAGAGCCTTGCGCTTGACCAGCGAGCCCGGGCGCAGGGTGGCCACGCCGATGGACGCCGTCACCTGGAAATTCTGGCCCTCATATTCGAACGGCACGGACTCTATCTTCCGCCGCAGGCGTTCCGCCAAAACCCAGGCTTGATCCTCGGCCGTTTGCGGCAAGATGATCGCGAATTCCTCGCCGCCGTAACGGGCGCCGAAGTCCGTGCTGCGCAAGGATTCGTTCAAGATGCGCCCCACCTCCCGCAACACGTGATCCCCGGCCAGATGGCCGTAGGAATCGTTGATGCTCTTGAAGAAATCCAGGTCCAGCATGAGCAGGCTCAGATGGTGCTGATAGCGCTGGTGCCTGCGCAGTTCGTCCACCAGGCGTTCGTCAAAAGCCTGACGGTTGTGGATCCGGGTCAGCCCGTCATGGTCGGCCCGGGTCTTGACCTCATGGAAGAGCACCGCGTTGCGCATGGCCAGAGACATGTGGTTCACTGCGGCGTTCAGGGCGTCCACCTGGTCCTTGCCCAGAGGCCTGTCCTTGCCGCCGTCGATGGCCAGACAGCCGAAAGCGCTTCCGGCCACCCGCAGGGGCAGAAGAATGATCCGGGAGGCGTCGAAAAGCGTCTCCTGGTCCGTCTGTCCGGAGTGGGACAGGTAGTTGATCTGATATCCCGAGACCGTTCCGCCGGCCAGCTTGCCCGTCTGGGCGATGAGATATTCGAGCCAGCCTTCCTCGGCCTTGACCGGCAGGTCCGCGTCCAGGAAAAGCTCCGCCTCGATGGACGATTCCACGCCGGGTCCCCAGATGGCCGCGTGCAGCGCCCGGATGGGGAAGAGCATGCCGAGATCCTCCTTGGCCCGGATCAATATGGTGGATTGATCGAGGGATTCGACGGTCCTGGCCAGAAAGCGGTTGAGGAAAAGCAGCAGATCCGTCTTGCGGCTCAACAGCTCCCGCTCCAGCATGATCTCGCGGGTCATGCGGAAAATGTCGTCGTACAGGCTCTTGACTTCCTTGGCCCGGAAGATGACGTCGCGAATCTTCTTCGGCGTAAGAGGCAGCCCCACGGCCGTCAAAAAGCCTTCGCCCGTGAGGTCCTCGAACTCCCCGGCCTCGCGCTCCACGTCGAGAATGAGCGCCCGCTGGGGCGATTCCCATTCCCGCAGCATCCGCGCCGTCTGCTCCGGAAGCTTCTTCCACACGCTCTGGGCCACGAAGACCACGAGCGGGGTTTCTTTTTCCGTATCGCGCCTGCGGGGCAGGGCGTCCATGGCATGGTTGCGCAGATGATAGCCCGCGCCCATGGCCGCGGCGATTTCCTCCGCGAATGCGGGCGTAAGCCCTATTCCCCAAATCAGTTCCGGCCTGTTGCCGCGCTTCATGTCCATCCTCCGTGATAGCGTCAATTAACGGGCGCCATGCGGCGTCGCAGGCATCTTTGCAAGTACGGGGCCAGGCATGACTTTCCCGGTCCGATTCTGGCCGGACGCCTGGGCGAACGCCATTCGTCCGTTTGACAAGGCGCCTGTTCTGTGGCTTGTACCCTGCATGAGGAAACCAAGGATTTGGGCAAGCCTGGACCCGTTTTACGAGCATGGGGCCATCCTTGGCCGCAAGGTGGCCAACGAGGGCTTCATCCGGACCCTGCTCGACAAGGACCCCTTCGAGGCCTACCATTTTTTCCTTCCCTCCCAGGCCATGGCGACATCCCAGGGCAAGACCCTCGAAGCCGCGCATCCCGCCCTTTTCGCCGCCGGGAAGTTCAAAATCCTGACGCGCCGGGAGCTGCCGGACTCCCTGCGGGAAAACGAGTACGCGGCCTTCCACCTCTCCGACTGCATCGTCAATCCCGCCGCCCTGGCCAGACTGCGCAACGCCTTGGCCAGGAACGTCTTCCCCATCACCTCGGTCACCCATTCCCTGTCCTACGCGGACTATCCCGCGCGTTTTTTGCGCCATCTGTGGCCGGGGACCACCAGCCGGGACGTCATCGCCGCCACCTCCCGCGCCGGAAGGGAGGCCGTGGCCGGGATATTCCGCTTCCTGCGCGAAGCCTACGGGCTTTCCCCCGAGGCGTTTCCCGCGCCCGGGCTCGAAGTCGTTCCGCTCGGGGTGGACCCGACGCGCCGTCCGCCCGCCGCGCCCGGGGAAAAGGCCGCCCTGCGCGCCCGGCTGGGTCTCCCCGCCGAGGCCGTGGTCTTCCTGGTCTTCGGACGCGTCTCCCACAGCTCGAAAATGGACCTCCTGCCCATCCTGCGCGCCTTTCAGCGGCTTTTGCGGGACGAAAAGGGCCTGCCGCCCCTGTATCTGATCCTGGCCGGATGGCTCGACGAGGAAGGGGCGGGGCTTGCGCGCATGCTCATGGAGCTGGCCCATAATATCGGCCTGCCCGCGCGGGTGGTGAAAAGCCCGGACGAAGCCCTCAAGCATTCGCTTTTCGCGGCCAGCGACGTCTTCATTTCCCTGCCCGACAATCCCCAGGAAACCTTCGGCCTGACCGTGCTCGAGGCTATGGCCTGCGGCCTGCCCGTGATCGGCTCCCGGTACGACGGCTACAAGGATCTGGCCGTGGACGGGGAGACCGGCTTTCTCGTGGACGTGACGGGCCCGGCCGAAACCGGGGAGGCGGACATGCTGGGGCCGCTTATGTTCGACAACCACCTGCATCTGCTCCTGGCCCAACAGACCGCGCCGGACCCGGTCCAGGCGGCCGGGCGCATCAGAGATCTGGCCGTGAATCCGGGCCTGCGCGAGCGCATGGGCCGGGCCGGACGGGAGCGGGTTCTTGCGCGCTTCACCTGGGACGCGGTCATCGACGCCCATCTGATTCTCTGGGAGCGGCTGGCCGCGGCGCCGGTTCCTGACCGGCAGTGGCTGCGAACCGCGCGTCATCCCCTGGAAATGCGCTACGCCGAGGTCTTTCGCGGCTACCCCTCCCGGACCTTCGACGAGGCCATGCCCCTGGTCTGGACGAAAACCGGGGAAGCGGTGGCGCGGAACAAGGATTTTCCCATCATCTATGAGGGCGTCAGGAACGTGGTCTGCGAAAAGGCCGTCCGGGCCTGTCTCGTTCTGGCCAGAAAGCCGGTGGCGGCCGGGATGCTCGTGGAAAAACTCGTCCGGGCGGAGTCCGAGCTGGACCCGTCCGGCGCCAGGTATCATATATTATGGTGCATGAAGCAGGATTTCCTGGAACCGGCCCAAGGCGGCGCCGGTCATGAGTAGGGCGGGGGCGTCCGGCGTTCCGGAGACCACGGGGCGGGCCAAGCGCAGCCTGGGGCAGAATTTCCTGCGAGACCCGAACGTCGTCCGGCGGATCGTGGCGGCTCTCGAGCTTGAGCCGGGGGGGCGCGCCCTTGAAATCGGCCCGGGACGCGGCGCCCTGTGCGGGGAGATCCTCGAACGCTCTCCGGGGGCGTACGTGGCCCTGGAAAAGGACGCGGACTTGGCGTTCGCCCTCAAAGCCGCGCACCCGCGAATCAGCGTGGTCTATACGGACGCGCTTCGCTTCGACTGGAAACGTCTCGACGCCTGGCCGGGCGTCAGGATCGCCGGCAACCTGCCGTACAACATCGCCTCGCCGCTCATGTGGGACATCATCTCCCAGGCCGAAAGCTACGCCTCGGCGGTTTTCATGGTCCAGTACGAGGTGGCGCGGCGGGTGGCGGCCGCGCCCGGCGCCCCGGAATACGGCGGACTTTCCGCGTGGCTGCAAAGCTTCGCAAAGCCGCGCATTCTGTTCAAGGTGAGCCCGAACGCCTTTGTCCCCAGGCCCAAGGTGGACTCGGCCGTGGTCCGTTTCAAACCGCTTCCGGCCGCCTTGCGGCCCGGGAATCCCGGCGCGCTGGCTCGGCTGATAAAAATGTGCTTTCAGATGCGGCGCAAGCAGGCGCGGAACATCCTGAAGGCCGTTTGGTCGAGGGATGTGGAAAATCTTTTTGAAATCAATGGGTTCACTGAAAAATCGAGGCCAGAGGAATTTCCGCCGATTTTTTTCCAGCAACTCGCCGATGTGTTGAAAAACGCTTTGCCCTCTTGACTTTGGCAGGAAAATCGAGTTGTTTCGTCCCAATCGCGAGCGAGGAAAACGTGCGTCCAACGTATAGGCCGTTGGGAGGAAGCTTCAGGCCTTGCGTTTTCCCCGTTCGACGGCGGGAGTGGCTCAAGGGTGATAAGAGGCCCACGAATAGGGCGAGATCGCAGAGGGTTTTGAAATAGGCAAGCCGCCGGCGCAACCGGCGATTCAACAACCGAGGAGGAGAGGACCGATGACGAAGGCTGATTTGGTCGTAAAAATCGCTGAAAAGACCGGCCTGACCAAGGCCAACGCCGAGCGCGCCCTGAACGCTTTTCTGGAATCCGTCGAAGCCACCCTGGTCACCGATGGCAAGCTGACCCTGACCGGCTTCGGCACGTTCATGGTGGACGAGCGCAAGGCGCGCACCGGCCGCAACCCGCGCACCGGCGCCGAGATCAACATTCCCGCTTCCAAGGTGGTCAAGTTCCGTCCCGGCAAGCTTCTCAAAGACGCCATAAAATAACGTTTGGAGTACGCGCCATGATGATTCACGGAGAGACGGTCCACAGCCCCCTGCCGCAGGATCTTCCCTGGTGGCAGCCGGACCATTTCGTATTTTTCAGCGTCTTGTACCTGGTCCTCTTTATTCTGGCTTCCGGGATGGGATACTGCATCCTGAAAGCCGTGCTGGACACCGCCAAGGGCGGCGCCCACGGCCATCACTAGACTTTTCGGAAGCGTTTCCGGGGCGGTTGTCCCGGTTTGGCGGCGCCGTCTAGGGCGCGCTGCGGCCACAGGCGAACCGCGAAAGTTTTCTTCGGATGACGAAGCCCGGCCGGTTTTTCCGGACGGGCTTCGTCGTGAGTAATTGCGGTCGCCCAGAGCGATTTTTTTCACTTGCCAGTTTTCTCGATCAGGCGTACGAATCATCTTTTGCTTCGTACCCAACGGGTCGAATTTGCGCACAGAGGGGGTGATTTTTTTGCCTGGAGTCTACCTTGATGAGTCGGACAATTTCGACATCGCGCTTCGCCGCTTCAAAAAGCAGGTCGAAAAGGCCGGAATCCTGTCCGAATTGAAAAAAAGGCAGCATTTCGAAAAGCCCAGCGTCATGCGCAAGAAGAAGAAGGCCGCCGCCAGAAAGCGGTTGCTCAAGAAAATGCGTAAAATCAACATGATGTAATGAACCTCACCGAACGCCTGGAAAAAGACTACGTCGCGGCCTACAAGGCCAAGGACGCCGATCGCCTGTCCGTTTTGCGGCTTCTCAAGACGGCCGTGAAAAACAGGCAGGTCGAACTCATGCGCGCCCCCGGCGACGAGGAAGTTCTCGATATCCTCGCCAAGCAGGCCAAGCAGCGCGTCGAGTCCATCGACCAGTTTTCCAAGGCGGGACGGACCGATCTGATCGAAAAAGAGGAGCGGGAACTGGCCATCTTAAAAGGCTATCTTCCCGCTCCTCTTTCCGACGAGGAACTGGCTTTGGCCGTGGACGCGGCCATCGCCTCCCAGGCCGCCTCAAGCATGAAAGACATGGGACGGGTCGTTTCGGCCGTCCTCACGGAGCATAAGGGCAGGGTGGACGGCAAACGGGTCAGCTCCCTCGTCAAGGCCCGCTTGTCCGGCTAACCTCTGTCCTACTTCCTCATGGAATCCAGAACCTTTCAGTTGCTGGAGTTTCCCAAGGTCTTAAGCCGCTTGGCGGAATTCGCCGTCTCCGTTCCCGGGCGGAATTTTTGCCTTGCCATCCGGCCTTTTCCGGATGCGGAAACGCTCAGCCATCACGCGCGGACCTCGAACGAGGCCATGGCCCTGTGTCGTGAAACAGGCGTCAGGCTTCCCGTATTCGAGGATCTTGACGGCCTGTTCGCCCATCTTTCGGGCGGCCGCGACCTTGTGGACGCCGATGGTCTCTGGGCGCTGCTCGACATGCTGGACAAGGAAGCCGCGCTTCGCGAAACCCTGCTGACCAGGGCGCACGGAACCCGGCGACCCGCCGATGGCGAAGCCCCGGAAGCCTATGCCTGGCCGCTTCTGGCCGCCATGGCCCTGGCCGCCCCGAGACCCGCCAAGCTGCATCAGGCACTCAAACGCTGCGTCACCCCGGACGCGGGCCTTCGCGACGAAAGCTCCCCCGAGCTTTTTTCCGTGCGCCAGGAAATCCGGGCCATCCACCAAAAATGCGCGAAGAACGTCAAGGAATTCGTGGGAGAGCAGGGCATCTCGGCATTTTTGCAGGATGATTTCATCACCATCTCCTCCGACCGCTATGTCTTGCCGCTCAAGACGAATTTCAAGGGCCGGGTCCCCGGCATCGTGCACGACTACTCCCAGACCGGCGAGACCTGCTATGTGGAGCCCTTTTTCCTGGTGGAGATCAATAACCGCCTCCAGGAGCTCAAGCAGGAGGAGCGCGAGGAAGAAGCCAAGGTTCTGGCCTATCTCACGGGCCTGGCCCGGCAGGAGGCCCCCGCCGCCTCCGGCGCCTACGACCTTTTGGTCAAAATGGACGCGCTGTTCGCCAAGGCCGCGTTCGCCGAGGCGCTTCACGCCGAAACGGCCGACGTGGCCCCGGGCAATCCCGTGCGCCTCATGAACGCCCGCCATCCGCTTCTGGTCCTGTCCCGCCCGGAGGAAGCCACGCCGGGAAGGGCTGGAAAAAAAGCGTCCCCGGCGGTCACTCAGGACATCGTCCTCAACGACGACCAGAAGGCCCTCATCATAAGCGGCGCCAACGCGGGCGGCAAAACGGTATGCCTGAAAACATTGGGACTTTTGTCGCTCATGGCTCTTTCGGCCCTGCCCGTGCCCGCTGACGAGGGCAGTACGCTGCCGTTTTGGAAGAAAATTTTCGTGTTCATGGGCGACGAACAGAGTCTTGAGGACCATTTGAGCACGTTCACCGCCCAGATCAGCCATTTGAGCCGTCTGTGGCCGGAGGTGGACGACTCCGCCCTGACGCTTCTGGACGAGTTCGGCGCGGGCACGGACCCGGCTCAGGGCGCGGCCTTGGCCCAGGCCGTGGTGGACGGTCTCCTGGACAAAGGCGCCTGGATGGCGGCGGCCACCCATTTTCCGGCGCTCAAGGCCTACGGGTTGTCCCGTCCTGGGGTGCGCTCCGCCTGCATGCTTTTTGATCCCGCGTCCAAAAAACCGCTCTACAGGCTGGCCTACGACCAGGTGGGCGCGTCCATCGCCCTGGACGTGGCGCGCGAACACGGCCTTCCCGAGGACATCCTGGCCCGGGCCAACAAGTATCTTCTGCTCGAAGGCGGGGATTCCGCCAAGGTTTTCGACCGGTTGAACGCCCTGGCCGTGGACCGGGAAAGCCAGGTCGCGGAACTGCGCGCCCAGCGGGCCAAGGACGCGGACAAGATGGCCAAGCTTCGCGAGAAGTACGAACGGGCCCTGGAATCATGCATTGAGCAGACCCGGGAGCTTTCCCGCGAGATCGCCGTCAAATGGCGCGAAGGCAAAATGGGCGGGAAACAAGCCATGAAAGCCCTTGCCGACGCCAGGAAAAGTCTTATTGAGGAAAAAGCGCGGGCGAGGGCCGAAGAGCCGGACGGCCAAACAAACGGGAACGGGACGGTTGATATTGCGCGCATTGAGCCGGGTGACGCCGTGTATCTTTCAAGCTTTGGCAAGGCTGGCACTGTCGCGGAGAAGGACCAGAAGCGCAGGATGCTCAAGGTCGATCTCGGCGGCGTGCGCGTTTGGGCCTCGCTTTCGGATGTGCGTCCCCCCGGTCAGCCCGGACAACCGGCCCCCAGCGGGAGCCCGGGAAGACAGGCTGGCGCATCGTCGCAAAAGACCTCGCCCGGTTCGGACGCTCCCTCGGGTTTCATCCTCGATCTTCGCGGGCTGCGCGCGGACGAGGCGGTGGTGGAACTCGCCGCCTTCATCGACGCCAGCGTCCTTCGCGGACTCAAGAATCTTGAGATCATCCACGGAAAAGGCACGGGCGCCCTGCGCCGGGAAACCCATGAATACCTGCGGACGTGCCGGCAGGTGGAGTCGTTTTCCCTCGCGCCCGAGGACCAGGGCGGCGACGGGATGACCATGGCCGTTTTGAAATAGGCTGCGGATCGGGATGCGCGCCCGGCGGGCGCATCCTCAGTGCAAAGGAGAGAGCGGGCGGCCGGAGGCGGCGTGAAATACGATACCAACGTGGTGCAGGTCGTGAAATCGCGGATCGATATCGCCGATGTCGTTCGCCGATATGTGGAGCTGCGCAACGTGGGCGGCAGGCTGGTGGGGGTGTGTCCCTTCCACCACGAGACCAAGGGATCGTTCAACGTCCATTCCGACAAGGGTTTTTTCCACTGCTTCGGCTGCCAGGCCTCGGGCGATGTGATCGATTTCTACTGCCGGATCAACGGGTTGGATTTTCGCGATGGCCTGGAGCAGCTGGCCGCCGAGGCGGGAATCCAGCTGGAGACGGTCAAGGCCGACCCCAACGCGGCCCGGAAAAAAAAGCTCAAGCAAGCCTGCCTGGAAATGCACGCCCTGGCCGAGCAGTTTTTCCGGGCGCGCCTGGCCGGACCCGAGGGCGCGGGCGCAAGGGAATACCTGGTCCGGCGCAAGGTCAGCCCGGAGCTCATTGAAACCTTCGGTCTGGGGTTTTCCCCGGACGGCTGGCAGGCCTTGCAGGATTTTCTGGCCTCCCGCGGCTATGCCCCGGCCGACGGGGTCCAGGCGGGACTGTTATCCGCCAATGCCCAGGGTCGAACCTGGGACCGGTTCCGGGGGCGGCTCATTTTCCCCATCCGGGACGTGGCCGGGAAGGTGGTGGCTTTCGGCGGCAGGGTCATGGGCGAGGGCGATCCCAAGTACTTGAACAGCGCCGATTCGCCCATCTATAAGAAAGGCGAGCATTTATACGGACTTTCCCAGGCAAGGACCAACATTTCCAGGACCCGGCGGGCGCTTTTGACCGAAGGGTACATGGACGTGATCACCTTGCACCAGTTCGGCTACACGGAGGCCTGCGCCGCATTGGGCACGGCGCTCACCCCGGACCAGGTCAAGCGGCTGGCCGGATTCTGCAACCGGGTGGACCTGGTGTTCGACGGCGACCCGCCCGGGCGCAAGGCGGCCATGAAGGCCGCCGAGATGATTTTGTCCCACGGGGCATCCTGCCGGGCGGTCATGCTGCCCGACGGGGAGGACGTCGACAGTTTGCTTCACGGGCAGGGGCGGCAGGGGTTCGAAGCCTGCCTGGACCAGGCCCGGGACGGACTGGAGTTTTGTATGGCCACGGCCAGAAGCGCCTATTCGCCCAAGGAGGTCGTCTCCTGGGCCAAGGGATTTCTGGCCGGGCTTTCGGATTTGGATTTACGGGCTTTTTTTCTGCCACGACTTGCTTTCGGGCTGGGACTCGACGAGACGGCGCTACGAGAAAGCGCGTCCAGGGCCTCTTTAGGCCAACACCCGGCGGGAGCGAGCGCGGCGCCAAGCGGGCGAAGCGGAACGGACGAACCATGGGCGCCGCGACAGGCGTCCGGAACGGCCGGGCGAAGCGGTCCCTACCCTTCGCGCGGCGCGCCGCTTCGGCCAAGGCCGGCCAATGGCGAGGGGCTGTTCACGCCCAGGGATTCGGGGTTTTTGGAATTCGCCGTGCGCTACGGCGGAATCATACCGGAACTGGAGGCCCTGGGGCTTTCGGGGATTTTGCAAAACGACGCCGCAAGGCGTTTCTGGGCCAAACTCGTCGCTTCAGGCGGCGCGGACGTGTTCCACGAGCTGGATGACGCGGAAAAAGCGTTCTGGGCCATGGTCCAGCTCAAAGAGCCGCCGCCGGACGAGGTTGCGGCAAAGCTGTGGGAAGATTACCGGCGGGAACTCGCTTCCCTGCCGAAAAAAAACAAGCTGGCGGAACTCAAAGAGGCCATGCGCCAGGCGCGCGCCAATGGCGACTCCCTGGAAGAGATCCGTTTAGCGGCGGCCTACAATTCGCTCGTTCGGGAGGGTTGAATTGAGCAACATCAAAGAGATTCAACAAATCAAGAGCCTTATCGCCAAAGGCAAGCAGAAGGGCTTTCTCACCTTTGACGAGGTCAACAAGGCGCTGCCCTCGGAAGTGAACAACCCCGAGCAGATCGAAGAGGTCATTTCCATCTTCGACGCGCTCGACATAAGCATCGTGGATACCGACAAGGAAGGCGGCAAGATCGACGCCATGGCCGCCGAGCCGGACGACGGAGGCGACGCCGGAGGCCTGGAGCTCACCGACAGCGAGGATTCGCTGGACTACTCCTCCCGCAGCACCGACCCCGTGCGCATGTACCTGCGTGAGATGGGCGCCGTGCCGCTTCTGGACCGGGAAGGGGAAGTGTCCATCGCCAAGAAGATCGAGTCTGGCGAGCTGGACGTGCTGTTCGCCCTGGTGGAAGTGCCGGTGGCCATCGAGGAGCTGGTCCAGGTGGGCGAGGATCTCAAGATCGGCCGCATCAAGCTCAAGGACGTGGTCAAGACCATCGAGGAGGACGATCCGT
>CALGYO010000100.1 GCA_937934715.1 uncultured Desulfovibrionaceae bacterium
CCAGCCAGGGGCAGGTTTTTTTCAGGCGCTTCATGAAGTATTTGATGCCCATGGGTACCTCGGGGCGGGGGACTGTAGCGGTCCAGGGTTTCTTGGACAATTTCCCGTCTAATTCAAGCCGCCTTGCCATGAGCTGAAAGGAGTTTCGCCCGGTACTGCTCTGGCGTCCTGTAGCCGTGCCGTCCGACCCTCCAGCGGGCGTTGTAGGTTTCCTTGAAGGCCTGGAGGCCTTGCCGCAGTTCTTCGGCGGTCTGGAAGCCCCGCACCCAGAGCAGGTTTTCCTTGAGGATACGCACGAAACGCTCGGCGATGCCATTGCCTTGGGGCTCGCGCACGTAAGACGGCGAGTCCTTGATTCCGGGGAAGGCGATCTCCCGCTGGAAGTCCTCCGAGATGAACTGGCTGCCGTGGTCATGGCGCAGGGTCAGCCCGGCCGCCACATCCTTGCCGAACGCTCCGAAGCTTCGGCGCACGCCCTGCCGGATCGGCTCCAGGGCTTCGAGCCTGGTCCCGCGCCTGGCGGCATGGATGCCCACCAGTTCCAGGGAGCAGTGATCGATGGCGAAAAATATCGAGGCGTTGCCTTCCGAAAGAGTCATGGTCGTTGTCATGTCCGTGCCCCGCATCTCGTCCACTGTTGAAGATGGATTGTTGATCTGCGTACACCTCGTACCGCCCCTCCCCGATGGTTGTCTCGGCAAGTGCGGCCAACAACGCCTTGCGTTCGGATACGCTCGACAAGGACTTCCAACAGGGATATCAAATGGAGGAAATGGTCAATCGGAGGAAGAGAAGCATGGGTAATGTCGAGTTGTTAACAATACTGAAGCACCTGTGCCAGAAATATCCGGAGCTTAAAGCACTGATCCAGTTGCAGGAGGGACTCGATGCCGTACTGCGGGGCTGTGACATGCAAGAGCTCGACTTCAGCTACGTACTATCCTATCCGCCAGGCCATTTTCATTCTCCACTGCCATCCGCGACGGAGGTGGCCCGGCTTGCCCCACGTATATGGGGGGACTTGCCGGAAAACCTGCCGGGCATCGACCTCAATACGCGCGGACAGCATCGTCTTTTCGCAAATTTTACCAAACACTACAAGGAACTTCCCTACCGTGATGGCGAACGGGGCCAGCTACGCTACCATTTCGACAACATCTTGTTCTGCTATGCCGACGCCATTTTTTTCTATTGCATGCTGCGGGAATTCGCACCACGCCGGCTTATCGAGATCGGTTCCGGCTATTCCTCGTGTATAGCCCTGGATTTCGTTGACCTCGGTCATCCCATGAACTGTACGTTTATCGAGCCATACCCGCAACGACTCCATTCTTTGCTGCGCCCAGACGACTATGCTCACATTTCCATCATTGAGGATTTCATCCAGAACGTGCCCTTGGACATTTTCACGACCCTTGAAAAGAACGATATTCTGTTCATCGACAGTTCGCACGTGGGAAAGATTGGCAGTGATGTGTTGTTTGAGCTGTTCGAGATCCTGCCGCGACTGAAGGAAGGGGTCATTCTCCATGTCCACGACATATTCTACCCCTTCGAATACCCCAGGGAGTGGGTGGAAAACAATCACTGGGCTTGGAACGAAAACTATTTCCTGCGGGCCTTCCTCCAGGACAACAAAGCTTGGCGTATCTTGTTTTTTAACAACTATTTGTGCAACATGTTCCCGGACATGGTGCGGAAATGGACGCCGCTGGCCATGAAAAACACCGGAGGTAGTCTGTGGCTGGTCAAGACCGGCGATTGAGCTTCCGTCGCTTGGACATCGAAAACCGCCCTCCTTCATCGAGAACGAGACCTAACCAGCTGCCCAACTTTCCGCGACCAACTCAAGGTGCTGTTTCTGATATTACTGAGAGCGTAAAATATTCAACATGTTGTTGCTCGAGGTCATAAGAACGGCCACACGTTGCGGGGCCTGCGGCGAATGACGCGGGAGCGGATTGTTAAGCCTTTTCCGCTCCCAGTAGTAAAGCCAGGGAAATCTGAAATGATCAACGTCCTGCTGTCATTGGACCAGGAGACGAGGGAGAGCCGGTTTTGACCATCTGTCTCCCCGAAGACGAGTACTCAGCGAATTTCAGCAAATCGGATCAATCTCGGCGCTGAAAACTCGCCAACCTCACTTTTGCATCAAAACCCGGGCCATGGTCAGCACGGCCTTTGCCTGGTCATCGGATGCTCCTTCAAGTAAGGCTAAAAGCTCTTTAACGGCCTGCTCCTTGGACAACCCCACGTCACCAAAATCAAAAAGGGTGATCAAATCGACCTCAAGGGCAGCTGATAAACGTTCCACATTCACCAACGTCGTATTTCCTCTGCCCCTTTCGATTTCACCCACGCTCTGGAGTGACAACCCGGCACGTTCAGCAAGCTGCTCCTGGGTCAAATCCTTTGTCCGTCGCAGAAACCGCATCCGTTTTCCGAAATCATTGAGAATGTCGCCCATGAGACCATCCTTTTGGGACAGTCTAGGGTCAATTCATCCACCTTTTAAGCAGCCTTGGCTTTCACTTTGCTTAAAAATATATAGTAAACTTTATAATCTGTCAAATTTACATCATAATACTATACGCGAAAAACAAATATCATAGCCAGGATCGATATGAAAGCTAATAGCCTGACAGGGTGCAAATCAAGGGAGCTTGAAATGAAAAGGATATTTCTGATTACTCTATTCGCATTTATCCTAATGATTCCAGCCAATTCTTACAGCCAACAACTCGACAAATATACCCAGCTGACGGATACGATCACAAAAGCGGACGGGATTCGAAGCGGGATGATCCTCCATACCATGCATGGAGAGATGTATGAGAGCCTTTGCAGCTACTATTCACTCGAAAGAGACTTACATGGGCCGTTAGCAACCGTATTGAAGAAGGGAAACAGGTATATTTTGAACATTAGTGGAATCAGCAAGCCCATTTATTGCAAGAAAATATCGAACTAATGCCATGAATATCAAAGCAATCTTCAAATTTCTGGCGCTAACGTTTATATCGAGTACACTTGTTGACATGCAGTGGCCTATGTCTGTGGTAGGATTTCTTGATTGGTATTAATATATATACGGGTTGAAATAGCCGAATTCCAGCCAGGGGCAGGTTTTTTTCAGGCGCTTCATGAAGTATTTGATGCCCATGGGGACCTCGGGGCGGGGGAAGACGCCGCTTTTGTCGACGATCTCCCGGTAGAGGTCCGGGTCCAGGTTCAGATTGCGCAGCTGGATGAAGTCCGCCCTGGTCCCGGTCACGAACTGGGTCAGCGCCGCGAACTCCGTCTCCGTGTCCGAGACGCCCGGGTGGAAGAGATAGTTGAGCGAGACGAAAAGCCCCGCCTGTTTCGCGGTTTCCGCGCTTTGCCGCACGTCCTCGAAGCCGTAGCCCCTGGGCCGGTAATAGGCCTCGTAGAGCTCTTTCGAGGCGCTGTTCATGCTCACCCGGATGGACGTGATCCCGGCTTCGGCCAGTTTCTCCACCCTGTCCGGCATGCTGGCGTTGGTGTTCACGTTCACCGTGCCCTTGCCCCCCTTGTCCCTGAAAAGCCGCACCGCTTCCGCGATGGTTTCCGCCTCGGTCAGCGGCTCTCCTTCGCAGCCCTGGCCGAAGGAATAGATGGGGCGCTTCTCCCGGGCCTGGTGGGCGAACATGATCTCCGCGATCTCCTGGGGCGTGGGTGTGAAGGCGATGCGGTTCTGGGTGGAGGGAAAGCCGGAATCCTCCGGTTGCAGGGACAGGCAGCCCACGCATCGGGCGTTGCAGACGCGCGAGGTGGGCAGCGGCGCCTCGAACCGTCCCAGCGCCAGGTTCTTGGCCGCCGGGCAGCAAAAAGTCAGGGCGCATTTCCCCAGATGCCGGATGAGCCGGTTCTTGGGAAACTCCGCCATGAGCTTCGAGGCCCCCTTGGCGATGCGCGCCTCGGGAATGCCGGAAAAGACCTGCCGCCGGTCCTGGTCCACCTTTTTGGCGCACACGTAGAAGCGGTCGTTGGCGAAACCCACGGCGCCGTAGGCGAAAAGCGGCAGCACGGGCGCGTTCTCGCGTTTGGCGTAGGCGGCCAGCGCCCCCAGGGTATGGCCCGGGGAGAGGAAGGCCGCCACCGCCGTCACGGGCAGGCGCTCCACCTGGCCCGTCTCGGGGTCGAGGCCCAGGGCGTCCCGGCCGGGCAGCAGGAACAGCTCGCTCTCGGGCGGCAGCGGCATGAGCTCGTCGGGCCGGGGCGGCGTGATCTCCCCGCCGCGCCGGGTGAGCATCAACAGTTCGGGGTGGTCGTAGACATTGCCGGACTCGTCGGCGTAAACCAAAGTGGGGCGCAGTTTGTCGGCGCTCATGAGGATTCTCCAGGCCGCGCGGCGTTCCCGTCGCGGCCTCGTCGGCCGGGCCGGTCTAACGGCCGAGCAGGTAGATGCCGTATGTGGCGAAAAGATTGGGCAAAAAGGTCACGGTCATGCCTTTCTCGTGGTGGTGCGGCGAGCTGACGGCGGTCTCCTTGAGGATGCGAAAGCCGTTTTTCGCGCAGAACATCCTGAAATCGTTTATGGAAATGACCCGGATGTTGGGAGTGTCGTACCAGTCGAAGGGCAGCTCGCGCGAGACGGGCGCCCGGCCGCGCAGAAGAAGCTGGGCCCGGATGCGGTAATAGCCGAAATTGGGAAAGCTCACGATGCCGCGCTTGCCGATGCGCAGCATCCTGGAAATGATGTTCGCCGGGTTATACACCTGTTGCAGGGTCTGGCTCAAGATGACGTAGTCGAACATGTCGTCCGGGTAGTCGGCGGCTTCCTCGTTGATGTCGCCGTGCAGGGCCGAAACGCCCCGGGCGATGGCCCGGGAGACCTTGTCCTCGTCGATCTCGATGCCCGTCCCCCGGACGTTTTTCTCGCGTTTCAGGTATTCCAGAAGGCTGCCCGTTCCGCAGCCCAGGTCCAGCGCCTTGGCGCCTGGTTCGATCCAGGAAGCGATGACGGAAAGATCATAGCGCATGGGAGTGATCCTTGGGCGCGGCGCATTCGGCGTAGGTTCTGTCCAGAAAGGCGGAAAGCAGTTCGCTCAGGCGCGGGTTGGGCAAGAGGAAGGCGTCGTGCCCCCAGTCGGCGCGTATTTCCAGAAAGCTCACGTCCAGGCCGTTTTTCTTGATGGCCTTGACCATCTCCTTGGACTGGTAGGTGGGGTAGAGCCAGTCCGAGGTGAAGGAGACGACCAGGTAGCGGCATTTGGCCCGGGAAAAGGCCCGCACGGCCGAGCCGCCGCCCCAGGCGTTCTCCAGATTGAAATAGTCCGCCGCCTTGGTCATGTAGAGAAAGGAGTTGGCGTCGAAGCGGTCCACGAA
>CALGYO010000101.1 GCA_937934715.1 uncultured Desulfovibrionaceae bacterium
GCTGCGCTCACGTTCCGCGGTCAGCTCCCCGGCCTCCTGGGTGATGGCCGCCAGCGCCCGGATGGTCTCCATGTCCGCCGCCATGACCGCCAGCGGCTTGGAGGGGCGGCGTTTGCGCTCGCGCAGGGCGGAAACGGCCGCGTCGCTGGCCGCATTGCAGGCCAGATGGAAGCCGCCGAGCCCCTTGATGGCCGCGATCTTCCCCTGCGCCAGCGCCCGGGCGGTCAGGCGCAGGGCTTCGTCGCCCTCGGCCAGGGTTTCGCCGCCGGGCGCGGTCAGCCAGACCTTGGGGCCGCAGACCGGGCAGGCGTTGGGCTGGGCGTGAAAGCGCCTGTCCAGCGGATTTTCGTATTCCGCCAGGCAGTCCGGGCACATGGGAAAGCAGCTCATGGAGGTCGTGGCCCGGTCGTAGGGAATGGAGCGGGTGATGGTGTAGCGCGGGCCGCAATTGGTGCAGTTGGTGAAAGGATAGCGGTAGCGCCGGTTTTCGGGGTCGGCCATGTCCGCCAGGCAGTCCGGGCAGGTGGCCACGTCCGGGCTTATGAGCACGTTGTGCCCGGCGCCGCCCTCGCTTTTTTCGATGCGAAAGGCCGTCTCGTCCGGCGCGGGCGCGGCGTCCTCCGCTTGCAGGGACACGATCCTGGAAAGCGGCGGCGCCTTGGCCGTAATGTCCGTCCCGAAGCCTTCCACCGCCAGGGACGTCCCCTGGACCTCGATGATCACGCCTTCCGGGGCGTTGCGCACGAATCCCGAAAGGGAGGCCTCAAGGGCCAGCCTGTAGATGAACGGGCGAAAGCCCACGCCCTGCACCTGGCCTGTGACGACGAATCTGCGGCGGGTCAACATCTGCATATCCGGGGGAAAGTAGCCTTGCTGGGAAAAAAGTCAACGAAAGCGCGTGAGCATGCTTTTCACGCGGCCCGTGACGAAGCGTTTGGGGTGAAAGGCCACCGGCTCCAGGCGCGCGGGGCGCTCGAAGCCCTGGACCGGGAAATCCTCCGTCCGTCCCCGGGCCAGGCGAACCTCCTCGGGACGAGCCCCGGCAAGGCCCATGGCCAAGGCTTCGCTCCACAAGGGAACCTCGTCCGGCGAAAGGCCGAAAAGCCCGTACACGGCCGTGTCCAGGGCCACGCAGCCCGGGGCGGCGGCCAGAAGCCCCAGAGGGAAGGGATCGCCCCCGGCTGGTCCCTCCCTGTGCATGGCCGTGATTCCGTCGAGGAGGGAGACGGTCTCGGGCAGGCTCTCCATGACGTCGATGATAAGACGCGGGAAGCGGTTTCCCTTTTCCCCGTACAACTGGTGGGCCAGGGATTTGCGGAATCCCGTGACGCAGCCGAACATGTTTTTGACCGCCGCCGTCATGCCCATCTGGTTGTGAACCTTGAGCTTCGGCAGGTTCACGATCAGCTCCGCGTCCAGGGCGTGCGCCGCCACGGCCGCCGATTTCCCGAACGACAGGGGAACGCGCCGCGAACGGGAGAAATTCACCAGCCGGACCGGCAAATCCGCAAGCGCGGCCGTCAGTCCGGAAAGCCGGGCCACCACCTTGGCCGTGCCGAAAGCCGGGGAGTCCCCCACCGTGACCCCGGCGCCGCAATCGAGCAGATACAGGCAAGCCGCCCGGACCACGGCCGGGGACGTGCAGGAAAGCCCCATGTTCTTCGGGGCCACCAGATTGGGCTTGACCAGAACGCGCGTCCCGCGTTTGGGACGAACGCCCGCAGCCTCCAAAAGCTCCGCCGCCCTGCGTTCGAGACGCGGATCGCCGTAGCTTTCGGCCTTTTCGAAAAAGACGGGCACGCCCCCGTCCGGGATGGCGTTTCGAATCATGCGCACGCGCTTCCTTTGTTTTGCCTCAGGGAAGAACCGCCTTGGCCACGGGCAGCTCGGTCCAGACCGTGGTGAAGCGGGGCGAACGCTTCTCCTGGCGCATGCGCCAGGGCTGCTCGACCCCGCAAGCGGCCGGACGCAGGGTCTTGCGGCCCCATTTGGCGTTCACCCCGTCCATGGCCCGCATGAGGGCCTCCTTGCGCTTTTGCGCCTCTTCCGGCGGAGCCAGCAGGCTCAGCTGGACGCTCGCGGCGGGCTCGATGCCGGACAGCATGACCCCGGTCTTCTTGTAGCGCAGCCCGGGCCTGAAAATCCGTTCCAGAACGCGCTCCCCGGCTTGGATCAGCTCGCTCGCGTCCGCCGTGGGGACGGGCAGGGCCGCGGCCTCGGATACGGCGTATAAGGGTTCGCCCTCGATGAAGGCGCTGGTCTGTACGAAGACCAGCAGGTTTCCGGCCAGCCCCTTTTGCGCGCGCAGCTTTTCCGCCGCCCGGTGCGCGTGCTCGGCCATGGCCTCGCGCATTTCGCCGAAAAGCGTCACCGGACGGCCGAAAGAGCGCGAGGAGATGATGGCTTTCTTGGGCTGCGGCCCGGTCTCCAGGTCGATGCAGGGCAGGCCGCGCAGCTCAAGCACGGTGTGCAGCCCGGCCACGGTCATGCGCTTCTGAGCCATGTCCCGGGGCATGTCCCGCAGGGCCCGGGCCGTGGCGACGCCTATCCCGGCCAGCATGGCCGCCCGGCGCCGTCCCACCCCCCAGACGTCCCCGGCGGCGACGCTCTCCAGCAGCGCGTCCACGTCCTCCCTGGCGCTCAGGTCGAGGACGCCGCCGAACTCCGGCCGCTTCTTGGCCAGCCGGTTGGCCACCTTGGCCAGGGTCTTGGTGGGCCCCAGGCCGATGGAGACCGGAATGCCCGTCCAGCGGCCCACCGTCTCCCGGATTTCCCGGGCGTATTCCTCCGGTCTTGGGACGCCGGTCATATCCAGAAAGGCCTCGTCGATGGAATAGATCTCCATCTTCGGCGCGAACCGGGCGAGCGTGGACATGACCCGGGCGGACATGTCCCCGTACAGGGCGTAATTGGAAGAGAACACCGCCACCCCGTGGCGCCGCAAAAGCGCTTCGCTCTGAAAATACGGCTTGCCCATGGGCGCGCCCACGGCCTTGGCCTCCGCCGACCGGGCCACGATGCAGCCGTCGTTGTTGGACAAGACGACGATGGGCCGCCCCCGCAAATGCGGCGCGAACACCCGCTCGCACGAGGCGTAGAAATTGTTGCAATCAACCAGCGCGTAGAGTCGCATGGGCGGCGTGAGGGGGATCAAGAGCGCCTGCGGCGCCTGGGGGGAAGGAGAGGGAATCTTTTCTTTTTTCACGAAAAAAAAGAAAAGATTCCCTCTCCTTCCCCCCAGACCCCCCTTTCTCTCCTTTCAAAAGAAAAAACCGTATCAGGCTTCGCGGGATGGGCGCGCGTCGCCAGATACGAAAATAGCGTAAAGGAGGAAGAGGAGCAATTGTAAGACGGGTGAGCGATCCACTCGCGAAGCGCCGATAAAACGTTTTAGGGAAGGGGGATCCAAGGGGGAAACCCCTTTCCGAAAAGGGGGTTCCCCCTTGGCCGCCGGAGGCGTTCCCTAGGCTTTGTGTATCACGTAGGTCACTACGCCCCAGATGTCGAAATCGGCGTCGGGGGGGATGTCGGTTGTGGGGAAATCGGGGTTTTCGGGAACGAGGCGCAGGCGGTTTTTGGTTTTTTCCAGGCGTTTCACGGTCAGTTCGCCGTTTAAGACGGCGATGACGATGGATTTGTTTTTTGGCGTGAGCGAGCGGTCCACGATGAGGATGTCGCCCGAGCGGATATTGGCCTGGATCATGGATTCGCCGTGTACGCGCACGAAGAAGGTGGCGGCCGGGTTGCCCACCAGGTAGTCGTTGAGGTCGAGTTTCTGGTCCACGTAGTCGTCGGCCGGGGAGGGGAAGCCCGCCGGGACCGTGGCCAGAAAAAGCGGCAGCCGCAGCTCGACGGTTTTTTCGAAGCCGAGGATTTCCAGGCCCGGCGCCGGGCGCGGGGCCTGGTTCGCCGGGGACGTCCGTTTTACCTTCACGGTTTCGGCGTCGCCGGGGCGGGACGATGTGTTTTGC
The DNA here is from genome assembly GCA_937934715.1 of uncultured Desulfovibrionaceae bacterium. Taxonomy (GTDB): domain Bacteria; phylum Desulfobacterota; class Desulfovibrionia; order Desulfovibrionales; family Desulfovibrionaceae; genus CALGYO01. Next base: position 3,972 of record CALGYO010000101.1, read on the forward strand.
GGCATGACGCGCTCCTTGGCCGGGGGATTACGCGTCCGGCGCGAGCAGGGCAAGGGTTTCCCCAGGGGTAAAGACCGGGCGCTCGCAGGCGCCGTCCCGGCAGACGTAGGCGGCCGGGCGTCCGTCTTGCGGCGCCATGCCGCACAGATAGGGCGCCAGGGCGGCCAGTTCCGGGTCCAGGGATTCGGGGCGCAGGGCGACCACGGTCCAGGGCAGATAGGCCGCGTTGATCGCGTCCAGGATGGCCGTGGTTTCCGGCGCGAACGGCTCTCCGGCGATGACGGCTTCGCTGGGCGTTTCCGTCAGGTACGACAGGCCGCACAGGAACATGGCCATGGCCTGGGGATGGCTGGCGGCGGCCTGGGCGTAGCCTGAAAGCTGACGTTTGGCCAGCGCTTCCAGCCTGTGGCAGCCCGTGAGCCGGGCGAGTCTGGGCAGGACGTAAAGGGCCGCCGAGGAACCCGAGGGCAGGGCGCCGTCCAGGATTTCCTTGTGCCGCAGGAGCGTTGTTTCGGCGTCGTCGGCGGTGAGGAAAAAGCCGCCTCGTTCCTTGTCCTCGAAGCGTTCGGCCAGAATGTCGGCCAGACGCAGGGCTTCCTTCAGGTATTTGGCGTCGAAATCCGCCTGATAGAGTTCCGTCAGCCCCCAGATGAAAAAAGCGTAGTCGTCCAGATGGCCGGGGATGGCCGCCTGCCCGTCGCGGAACCGGCGCAGGAGGCGGCCGTCCGGGGCGCGCAGGTTCCCCAGGATGAAGTCCGCGGCCCGGGCGGCCCGGCGGGCCAGGTCCGGCCTGCCGAAGGCCCGGGCGGCCTTGGACAGGGCCGCGATCATGAGCCCGTTCCAGTCCGTCAGGATCTTGTCGTCGCGAAGGGGGCGGGGGCGATTCTCACGAGCGGCGAAGAGCTTCTCCCGGGCCGCTTCCAGACGCGCGGCCAGCTCCTCTTCCGCCATCCCGTATTCTCCGGCCCAGGCGGCCAGGGATTTTTCCAGGTGGGGGATGTTGGCGCCGGTCTGTCTTCCCGTGGCCTCGTCGTGGAAATTGCCGGCGGCCTTGAAGGCGTAGACCTCCAGGAACAGTCCGGCTTCCTCCTCGGAAAGCGCTTTCCTGACTTCGTCCACGGTCCAGACGTAGAATTTGCCTTCCTCGCCTTCGCTGTCCGCGTCCACGGCGCTGTAGAAGGCGCCCTGGGGCGCGGTCATGTCCCGGGCGACGTATTCGAAGATCTCCAGGGCGGTCTGCTCGTAGAGGGGATTTTTCGCGGCCTGGAAGGCCTCCGCGTAGGCCATGGCCAGCATGGCCTGGTCGTAGAGCATCTTTTCGAAATGGGGCAGCAGCCAGTCCGCGTCCGTGGAATAGCGGTGAAAGCCGAAGCCCACATGGTCGTAGAGTCCGCCCCGGCGCATGGCGGCGAGGGTTTTTTCGGCCATGGCCAGGATATCGGGCTTTCCCGTGCGCCTGTATTCCCGCAGCAGGAAAAGCAGGACGTGGGGCGAGGGGAATTTCGGGGCGCGGCCAAAGCCGCCTCGAATGGAGTCGAATTCCCCGGCCAGGGTTTCGGCCGCCAGGGTCAGGGCCGCCGGGCCGGGCGCAAGGGGGGCGTCGCCGTCCCCGTTTTCCGGGACAAGGAACGCGCGCACCCGCGCCAGGATATCCTCGGCGCTTTGGGCGATGTCCTGGCGCCGGGTCTTCCATAGCTCGTCCACCCGGGCGAGGAGGTCCATGAACCCGATGCGGCCGGGACCGCTTTCCTTTGGAAAATAGGTTCCCGCGAAAAAGGGCTTTTTGTCCGGGGTCAGAAAGACCGACAGGGGCCAGCCGCCCCGGCCGGTCAGGGCGTGGGCGAAGGCCATGTACAGGGCGTCCAGGTCCGGCCGTTCCTCGCGGTCCACCTTGACGGGCACGGCGGTGGCGTTCAGGAGGGCGGCGGCCTGGGGATCCTCGAAGGATTCGCGTTCCATGACGTGGCACCAGTGGCAGGTGGAGTAGCCGATGGACAGGAACACGGGCTTGTTTTCGGCCCTGGCCTTGGCGAAGGCTTCCTCGCCCCAGGGCAGCCAGTTCACGGGATTATGGGCGTGTTGCAGGAGATAGGGGCTTTTTTCGTGAATAAGGGCGTTCATTGCAGGCTCCTTGCGCTCTCCTCAGACGGTAAGGCGATCTTGGGGTTTTGCAAGCGGCAAGCGGGGAGCGATGGCTTGGCGGCCCGGCGCGGCCAACCCGGCGCCGCAGGGAGCTGGCAGAACGGGTGGGAAGGAAAAGCGGGACGCTGGGCGGGTCAGAGCGCCTCATGGGCGGCCATGACCGCGCCCTGGGGCGGGACGTAGCGCGCCTCGCATTCGAGCCAGACGCCCGTCAGTTCATGAACGGCGCGCCGGGCGTGGGCGATGAGGGCCAGGGCGTCCGCCGAGCGGCCGTTTCCGTGGTTCACGAAGAAATTGGCGTGCTTGGGCGAAATCTCCATGTCGCCCAGGCGCAGGCCTTTGAGTCCGGCGTCCTCCAGGATTTTCCCGGGCGGGCCCAAACGCTCGTACAGCTCGGGATGGCTCTTGAACACCGAGCCGCAGCTTGGCAGGTCCAGAGGGAATTTTTTCTCCCGCGCGGCGAGATCCTCGCGGATGCGCGCGAAGATAGCGGCCGGATCGCCCGGTGCGAACCGCAGGGCCGCGCCCAGGATCACGAAGCCGTTTCGCTGAAACGCGCTTTGACGGTAGCCGAAGCCGCATTCCTCCGGCCCCAGCTCGACGATCTCGCCTTCCGGGGCGAGGGCGCGCGTCGAGGTCACGACCTCACCGATGGTCCTACGCTCGCTGCCGCCGTTCATGGCGATGAGCCCGCCCAGGGTTCCGGGAATGTTGGCGGCGTGTTCCAGGCCGGACAGTCCGGCCCTGGCCGCCGTTTTGGCGACATGGGCCATGCTCGCCCCGGCCTGGACGCGCAGGGCGAGGCCCTGGACGGCTATTTCGCCGGTCATCCTGGTCAGGGAAACCACGACGCCTCGCACGCCCGCGTCGTCGAAGAGCAGGTTGGAGCCCGCGCCCATGATGGTCACGGGCGCGTCTTCGTCCCGGGCGGCCCTGACCGCGGCCACGAGCCCGGCCTCGTCCCTGGGCAGGATAAGCAGGTCCGCCGGACCGCCGATGCGCCAGTGGGCGAACCCGGCCATGGGGGCGTTCACGCGGACCTCTCCCGCATGCGCGGCCTGAAGCCGTTTCACGAGCGCGTTCATGACGCGATTGCGCTCACGAGCCCGGTCTCGTTTTTGGATGGGCCGGGCGGGCCGTGTGGGCCGTGTGGGCCGCCAAAGCGCCGGTGGACGAGCCCGGCCACGGGACGCGGAGGCGTTTTTCGCCCGCGCGCGTTACGAGAAACCGTTTCACGAACCCGTTCATAGCAGTCGCCCCTTTCCGGTTTCGCGTCACCTTCGCCAAGACGCCTTCATCGGGCCCATTAACCGGACATCTCCATATTTTGATGCTATTTTATCGTTGCATTGCAAGGCATTGTCAAAATACCGCCGTTATTTGCCGGACCCCGGACCCCGGGCTAAGCGGGTTGCTTGTCCGGCTCGTCGGGCGGATAGAGGTCCTGGATGCGGGCTTTCAGAGCCTCGAAGCGGCCCTCCCGGACGGCCGCGCGCGCGTCGCGCATGAGGTTCAGGAAAAAGGCGATGTTGTGGATGCTGTTCAAGCGGTAGGAAAGCAGTTCCTTGGCGATGTAGAGATGCCGCAGGTAGGCCTTGGTGAAGGTGCGGCAGGTATAGCAGTCGCAGTTGGGATCGAGGGAGGATTCGTCCTCGCGGTATTCGGCGCGCTTGATGTTGACCCGCCCGAGGCTGGTGTAGAGCGAGCCGTTGCGGGCGTTGCGGGTGGGCATGACGCAGTCGAACATGTCGATGCCCGCGGCGATCCCTTCCATGAGGTCGGACGGAGCGGCCACGCCCATGAGGTATCTGGGCTTTTCGCTCGGCAGGAACGGGGCGCTGGCGTGAAGGATGTCGTACATCTCTGCCCGGGATTCGCCCACGGACAATCCGCCCAGGGCGTGGCCCTCGAAGCCCAGCGAACAGATCTCCTCGGCGCTGCGCTTGCGCAGGTCCTTGAAAAAGCCGCCCTGGACGATGCCGAACATGAGCTGGCCCGAACCGGGCGGCAGGGCGGCCCGGCAGCGCTTGGCCCAGGCCGTGGTGAGATCCAGGGATTTTTCCGTGTAGGCCCTGTCCGCGCCGAAGGGCACGCATTCGTCCAGGACCATCATGATGTCGGACCCCAGGTTCTTCTGGATGGAGACGACCTTTTCCGGGGAGAAGAAATGCTTGGAGCCGTCGATATGGGACTGGAATTCCACCCCGTCGGCCGTGATCTTGCGAAGCCCGGACAGGCTGAACACCTGGAAGCCGCCGCTGTCCGTCAGGATGGGGCCGTCCCAGCGCATGAAGCGGTGCAGGCCTCCCATCCTGGCCACAAGCTCGTCGCCCGGGCGCAGGTAGAGGTGGTAGGTGTTGCCCAGGATGATTTGCGCGCGAAGCTCGTGAAGGTCCCTGGGACAGAGACTCTTCACCGACCCTTGCGTACCCACGGGCATGAAGATGGGGGTTTCGACGACGCCGTGGGCCGTCGCGAGCCTGCCCGCGCGGGCCAGGCCGTCATGGGCCTCGATATGGAAGGTTCCGGGAATGTTCATGGCGGGCAGGGGTAGCGGAAGCCGGAAAAAGTTGCAAGGGGCGTCGTCGTCGCCCCTTTCCATCGTCCGGTCCGTTCGTCAGGTCTTCCCGCTGGCTTGTCCGCCGAACGGTTCGCCAAGCGGTCTTCCTGACCCGTACGCCCGGCCGGTTCATCCGGCGAAAGGGGCGTTTTCAAACCCCGCGCTTGGGGCAGACGTCCGCCAGGACGCATTCGCCGCACAGGGGCTTTCTGGCCTTGCACACGGCCCGGCCGAAGAGCACCAGAAGGTGGTTGATCTCTCCCCAGGCCTCGCGCGGGAAAAGGGGCATGAGGTCTTTTTCGATGATCACCGGGTTTTGTGAGTCCGTGAGCCCCAGGCGGTAGGACAGGCGCTTCACGTGGGTGTCCACGGCGATGCCCTCGTGAACGCCGAGGGCGTTGGAGAGCACGATGTTGGCCGTCTTGCGGGCCACGCCCGGAATCCGGGTCATTTCCCGCATGGTCTTCGGCAGTTCGCCGCCGAACTCGTTCATGACCAAGGCGGCGGCCGCCACGAGATTCTTGGCCTTGTTGCGGAAAAAGCCCGTGGAATGCACGACCTCCTCCACCTCGGCCACATCCGCCCCGCGCAGGGCGGCGGGGTCCGGCCAGCGCCGGAAAAATTCCGGCGTGACCAGGTTCACCCGCGCGTCCGTGCATTGGGCGGCCAGGACCGTGGCCACCATGAGCTCCCAGGCCGAGCCCCAGTCGAGCGCCGATTCGGGAGCGGGAAAGACTTCGCGCAGGCGCGCAAGCGTCGCTTGGGCGATTTCTTTCTTGTTCATGACGGCCAAGGTCGCACCCTCAAAATATGTTCATGATGGTTGACGGGAGGCCCGCTAGAGCGGCTTCTTCTTGAGCAGCATGGGCCCTTTCTCGCCGGTTTTCTTGATGGCTTCGCTTAGTTCCTGATCCGTGCCGGTCACGGTGAGGATGATCCGGTAGACCCGCTTGCCGTTGGCCTCGGCCTCGCGGATGGAGGGCGAGAGACCGTTTTTGGTCAGCTTCTGGATCATGGAATCCGCCTGGTCCTTCTTGTAGAACGAGGCGATCTGGTAGGTGGCCGAGAACCGGGCGCCGCTGGCGGTCTTGGTTTCGGCGGTTTTGGCGGCGGGCTTGGGCGCCTCTTCGGCGGCGATTTCCACCTGCTCGGTCTTGGCCGGGGTTTTGACCTGCTTGGCGTCGGCTTTGGGCGCGGCTTTGGCCTCGGAGGACTCCTTTTTCATCTTCATGTCGGATTCCGCCAGCTGCCTGACCGGGGCGGGCGCGGCCGAGGGGCTTTCGACGGCCGGTTCCTGGGCCTTGTCCAGGTCGTAGGTCTGGACGCCTGAGCCGGGGGAAGGAGCGGGCTTGGGCGCGGCGGCGCCGGGCTGGGCCTGGTTGGATTCCACCACGATCATGTCCCCTTCCTTGGCCTTGCCCTGGAGGTTCTCCATGAACTGCAATTCCTCGGGCTTGAGCACCGTGGGCTCCTCGGGCTGTTCCACCGGGGCGGGCGACTCGGCCGTGGGCATGATCTGGGCCAGTTCGGGCACGGCGTTTTCCGGCTTGTAGCCCCGGCCCAGCAGCACGCCGAGGATGAACGCCCAGACGACGATGATCGCGCCCACCACCACCAGGGAGATGATGCCGGACATGGTCAGTTCGAAGGAGAATTTCCTCGGACCGCCGTCTTCCCGGGATACGTTGAAATTATTCAAGAGCTTCATGGCGTTTCCTCTTCCGAATTCCTCGGGCCGTGATGGGACCGAAGGGTTCGCGGCTACATTTTTTCAGGCGCTTCCACGCCCAAAAGCGCAAGACCGTTGCGCAAGGTTACGGCCACGGCCTTCAACAGGAGCATTCTGGCCTGGATAAGTCCTGGCGTCTCGGCCGTGAGCACGGGGTTGGCCGCGTAGTAGCGGTGCAGTTGCCCGGCCAGATCGCGCAGGTAGTAGCTGATGGCGTGGGGCGAGAAGAACTGGGCCGCCTGGGCCGTCACGTCCGGAAACTGCTCCAGAAGGCGCAGGAGGTCCAGATCCTCCGGCGTGTCGAGACCCGCCAGGGTTTCCGGGGCCGCTTCGGCCGCAAGCGGCGTTCCCCGCTCCGCGGCCTTGGCGAAAAGCGACGAGATGCGGGCGTGGGCGTACTGCACGTAGTAGACCGGGTTGTCCATGGACTTTTCCTTGACCAGCTCAAGGTCGAAATCCAGGGGGCTGTCGCTCTTGCGGGACATGAACATGAACCGGGCGGCGTCCACGCCCACCTCGGCCACCACGTCGGCCAGGGTCTCGAACTGTCCGGCCCGGGTGGACATGGCGATCTGCTCGCCCCCGCGCATGAGGTTCACCAGCTGCACCAGGATGACCCGCAGGCTGTCGCGGGATTTCCCGAGCGCTTCCACGCCCGCCTGCATGCGCGGGATGTAGCCGTGATGATCCGCGCCCCAGATGTCCACAGTCACGTCGAAGCCGCGCTTGAACTTGTCGTCGTGGTAGGCGATGTCCGAGGCGAAATAGGTCAGCTCGCCGGTGGATTTGCGCAGCACCCTGTCCTTGTCGTCCCCGAACTGTTCGGTGGCGAACCACAAAGCGCCGTCCTTGTCGTAGGCCAGACCGCGCTCCTTCAGATCGCCGAGGGTGCGCTCGACCGCTCCGGCCTCCACAAGGGATTTCTCGGAAAACCAGACCTCGTGCTCGACCCTGAAATCCCGCAGATCCTTTTTGATGCCTTCCAGGATGGCGTTCATGCTGAAACTCTGGCAGACGGCCAGCGCTTCGGCCTCGGGCATATCCAGAAGGGTCTTGCCGTGTAGGGCGGTCAGGTCCTTGGCCAGATCGATGATGTACTCGCCCTTGTACCAGTCCTCGGGGTAGGTCACGGCCACGCCGTGCAGCTCCTGGTAGCGGGTCCACGTGGACAGCCCGAGAAGGCGCATCTGGCGTCCGGCGTCGTTGATGTAGTATTCCGTGCTGACGTCGTATCCGGCGGCGCGCAGGGTCCTGGCCAGGCAGTCGCCCACGGCCGCGCCCCGGCCATGACCGATGTGCAGGGGGCCGGTGGGGTTGGCGGAGACGAATTCCACCTGGATTTTCCGTCCCTTGCCGATGCCGGACGTTCCGTAACGCTCCTTTTGCTCAAGGATTTCCGTCACGGTTTCCCGCCAGAACGCCGGAGAGAAGGTCACGTTCAAAAAGCCCGGACCGGCCACCTCGACCTTTTCCAGGGAAGGGTCCTTGGCCAGCAGGCTTTTTTGCAGGGATTCGGCCAGCTCCCGGGGTTTGAGCCCCAGGGGCTTGGCGGCGATCATGGCGAAATTGGTGGCCAGATCGCCGAATTTCTTGTCCTTGGGCGGCTCGATGTTGGCTTTTTCCGGCCAGTCGAGCCCTTTTTCCGCAAGGACCGCATTGAGCAGGGATTTGAGACGGGTAACGGCGCGCATGACGATTATCCTTCAAAAGCGGCGGCTTGTTCCGCGTCGGCCACGTTCTCGCCCCGCCACGCTTCGGTTTTATCCTGAAAATTCGGCTTGCAGAGTTTGGTCAAAACCCCCTTGGGCCCGATCTCGACATAGGTCCGCGCGCCCGCGTCCCACATGTTGCCAAGCGTATCGATCCACAGGACGTGGGAGGTCATCTGCCGGGACATGAGCTCAGCGATGACGGCGGGATTGGTCTCGGCGCGGCCCGTCACGTTGAAATAGACGGGAAAGGCCGGGGTTTTCCAGTCGACGCCCTTCATGGCCTTGGCCAACTCGTCCGCCGCCTCGCGCATCATGGGGCTGTGAAAGGCGCCGCTGACCGCGAGCGGGATGGCCCGGCCCTTGGCTTCCTTGGCCAGGGCGCCGGCCGCGTCCACGGCCTCGGCATGGCCGCTGATGACGAATTGGCCCGGGGAGTTGTAGTTGGCCACCAGAAGGAGTTTGCCCGTGTCCGCGGCGGCCTTGGCGACGATCTCCTCCGCCTGTTCGCGGGTGAGCTTCAAAAGGGCGGCCATGCGTCCGTCGCCGCCGTCCTTGCCCGATTCGTCCATGAGCCGTCCGCGCAGGCTGACCAGCTCGATGGCGCTTTTGGGGTCCAGGGCGCCCGAGGCGGCCAGGGCGGAATATTCGCCCAGGCTGTGCCCGGCGGCGCACAAGGGGGCCATCTTCTTTTTCACCGCGAACCACAGGCCCAGGTTCACGGCGGTCATGGCGGGCTGCTGGTTACGGGTGTTGGCCATGGCCGCTTCGTCGCCGTCCCAATAGATTTCGCGCAGCGGCAGGGAGCTCGCTTTTTCGGCCATGATCCAAAGCTCCATGGCCTCGGCCGAAACCTCGGCCAGGTCCTTGCCCATTCCTTTTTCCTGAGAGCCCTGGCCGGGAAACAAAACAGCCGGGCGGTCTGGCGTTGCATTCACGCGAATCTCTCCTTATCGTCCATATTTCGTTGTGGCGTTGGCGGGATTGGTAGAGCAGTCGGCGGCGAGTTGCAATGTTTTCCTCGACCGCGTCCCGGCGAAACACGTTTCATACCGGAGGCCGCATGGCATCGCAAGGGACAGGGCCCGACGCCGCCGAAACGGCGCTGGCCGCCGCAAGGCTCGGCCGCGAACTTTCATCCGAACAGGCGCGGCTGTTATCCCGCTATCTTTCCCTTCTGGTCAAATGGAACCGCAAGATGAACCTGACCGGTCCCGGGGACTGGCGGGACATCCTTGAAACCCGGGCGGCGGACAGCTGGGTTCTGGCGGATTTCTTGTCCGCGCCCCCGGCGTCGGCGCTTTTCCCCGAGGACGACGCCCGGCTGAACATTCTGGACTTCGGGGCCGGAGCGGGCCTGCCGGGCCTGCCGCTTCGCATGTTCTGGGCGCGCGGGACCTATCATTTCATCGAGGCCAGGGCCAAACGGGCCATCTTTTTACGTCAGGCCCTGGCGGAGTTGAAGCTTGCGAACGCCCGGGTGTTCGAGGGCCGGGCCGAGACCTTTCCGGTCGCGGACTGCGCCAGGGCGGGCTTCACCCTGCTTTTGAGCCGGGCGTTCATGCCCTGGCCGGATTTCCTGGCCTTTTCCGGTTCGCTTTTTGCCGAAGACTACGCCGTGTTGCTCATGACCAGCGAGCCCCCCGGAGAAGCGGCGGCGCCTGGCGGGTTTTCCCGGCTGGCCATGACCGCCTATCAGGCGGCGGGCAAGGCCCGTTACGCTTCGGTCTTTATCCCGGTCAGCGTTTCCAGGTAGGAATCCTTGAAAATGAGCTTGGTGGCCGTGGCGTCGGCGAGCTCGGCCAGATCCATGAGCTTTTCCAGATAATCCAGGATTTCGCCCTTTCTGGTCTCGTCGCCGTGCTTGAAATCGAATTCCATGTCGCCGGATCGCATGTAGGCGTCGAGTTTTTCCAAAAAAGCCGGATCGAGCAGGGCCATGGCGGGCTCCTTTTGTTATTGATGGTGGTAGGGGGCGCCGCGCAGGATGGACGCCGCCCGGTAGAGTTGCTCCAAAAGAACCACTCTGGCCAGCTCATGGGGCAGCGTGCCCTTGCCCAGGGACCAGGAAAGACGGGCGGCGTTTTTGACGTCCCCGGAAAGTCCGAACGCGCCGCCGATGACGAAGCAGGGAACGGCGCCCGGATCCTCCTCCCATTTGCCGAGCTTCGCGGCCAGCTCCGGCGAGGTCATCTGACCGCCGCGCTCGTCGAGGGCCACGAGAAAATCCCTGGGACCGACCTTCCCCAGGATGGCCTCTCCCTCGATGCGCATGCGTTTGGCCACGTCCCGGGCCTGGCCCGCGTCCTTCACGATGACCTCCTCCACGGGAAAAGAGCGCCTGAGCGCCTCAAGATAGTGAAGGGCGGCGTCGCGGAAATACGCGGTCCGCAGATGACCGACGAAAATGCATTTGATGGCTTTCATAGGACGCGCCGGTAAAACGGCTCTTGTGAAAGGTCCTGGCGCCGCGTAATAATTCGACTTGCTGTTTTGGGCCTTGGGGGCGAATACCCGAGGCCGCTCGCCTTGTCAAAGCGGCCGCGCCGGTATAAGGCCGCGTGACTTCGGCGTATTCAGGGAGACGATATGGCGGGAGCGGGCGAAATCATCCGGGGGCTTCCCGGGACGGCGCGGCGAAAGCGGGGCGTATTCCTCGCATTCGTTCTCGCCCTCTCCCTCGTCCTGGCGGGTCTGCCCGGCCGCGCCCTGGCCCAGGAGCTCCTCCTGACCAATCTCGTGCTCAACAACTACGAGGGCAAGATCCGGGTTCGCTTCGGGGTGGACGCTTCCACCACGAAAAAGATCGAGACGGAGCTCTCTGCGGGGAGAACCCTGATCCTGCGCTGCGTGGCCGGACTCTACGAGAAACGCCGCTATATGTGGAATGAGAATATCGATCAGGCGGACTGCGAAAGCCGGATCACCCTGGGCGGGGACGGCCTGTACCATGTGACCGTGCCCGAGGGAAACGCGCCGCTTTCAGGAAAAAATCTGCCGGACATCCTGCGTCAGGCCTGGTCGCGCATCCGTATGGATCTCGGGGAATGGAGCCGGCTGACCAGGGGCGGCGCCTACGTCATCGACATGGAGCTGACCCTGGAGCGGGAGGAGCCGTCCTCGGTCATCGGCAAGACGTTGTCGATCTTTCGAGGGGGCGTGTTGCCTCCCGTGAGCTATCAATTGGATTTTACATATTGATTCTTCCGCCTTTCCCGAGCCGCTGTTCGTTATCCCGGTTGCCATCGTTCCCTTTTCTCCGCTAGAATCGATTCATCGCGTTCGCATTGCCCGGCGCGGGGGGAGGCCATATGCGCATCGTCATCGCCGGAGGAACCGGGTTCATCGGCAAGGCCCTGACCGCCCGTCTTCTCGCCAAAGGCCGCGAGGTCGTGGTCCTGACCCGTTTCGCCCCGAAAACTGCGGACGCCGGGCGGACCGGGCCGCGTTTCGCGGTCTGGGACGGGATTTCGGCGGATGCCTTCGCAAGCCATGTGGACGGCGCATACGCCGTGGTCAATCTGGCTGGGGAAAGCATCGCGGGCGGCCGCTGGACCGCCGAAAAAAAACGCCGCATCCTGAAAAGCCGTCTTGACGCCTGCCGGGCGGTGACCGAAGCCGTGAGGCGGGCGTCCCAGAAGCCGGAAGTCTTGCTTCAAGCCTCGGCGGTGGGATACTACGGAGACAGGGGCGACGAGGTCTTGACCGAGGATGCGGGGCCGGGCAAGGGTTTTTTGGCGGAAACGGCTCTTGCCTGGGAAGCCGCGGCCGAGGCGGTCCGGGAGATGGGCGTGCGCTGCGTCATCGCGCGCACGGGCGTGGTCCTGGCGCCGGGCGGAGGCGCCCTGGAAAAGATGCTGCCCCCGTTTCGCTGGTTCGTGGGCGGACCGCTCGGGGATGGGACCCAGTTTTTTCCCTGGATTCATCTGGACGACGAAACCCGGGCCATGGAATTTCTGCTTGAGGATGGGTCCGCCAGCGGCGCGTACAATCTCGCGGCGCCTGGAGAAACGGACATGAACGGCTTTTGCCGCGAGCTGGCGGCCGCGTTGCGGCGGCCTTGCCTGTTCCGGGTTCCCGCATTCGTCTTGCGCCTGGTTCTGGGCGAAATGGCCGAAGAGGCCATTCTGGCGAGCGCCAGGGTCCATCCCGAGCGGCTTGTCCGGGCCGGGTTCGCCTTTGCGCGTCCCAGTCTCGCGGAGGCGCTGGCGGAATTGCGTCGATAGTTTTTCGCCGCCCCGAGGCGGCCGTTCGAACATGACCCTTGGCGCTCAAAGGAGCATCGTATGCCCGGCAGTCGTATTCTTCTTGTGGAGGACGAGGCCGTTGTCGCCCTCGATATCCGCAACAGGCTCAAATCCCTGGGCTATGATGTCATCGGCATCGTCTCTTCCGGAGAGGAGGCGGTGAAAGTCGTCGACGCCCTGCGTCCGGACCTCATTCTCATGGACATCATGCTGGACGGCGAGATGGACGGCATCGAGGCGGCGGGGGCCATCAAGGAACGCCACAATATCGCCGTCATCTACCTCACCGCCTACGCCGACGCCCAGACCCTGCAACGCGCCAAGATCACCGAGCCTTTCGGCTACATCATAAAACCCTTCGAGGACCGGGAGCTCGGCACCACCATCGAGATGGCCCTGTACAAATTCCACATGGAATCCAAGCTGATCGCGAGCGAGCGCTGGCTGTCCACCACGCTGCGCAGCATCGGGGAGGGGGTCGTCACCATTGATGAGAACCGCAAAATCCGCTTCATGAACCCCGTGGCCGAGACCCTTCTGGGCGTGGTTCCCGGGGAGTACGAGGGCATGGAGCTGGACAGGATTTTCGTGGTGGGGGACGCCCCCAGGGAACAAAGCGAGCCGGTTCGCGATCTGGCGGGAAACATCCTTTCCTTTTCCAAGAACGGCCGTATCCTGACCTTGCCGGACGGCCGCGGCATTCCCATCGAGACCAACGCCTCGCCCATCGTGGACGAAAAAGGCGTGGCCTGGGGCACGGTCATCGTGTTCCGGGACGTTTCCCACCGGCGCAAGACCGAGAACGCCTTGCGCGAGAGCATGGCCAACCTGCGCGTCACCTTGGAACAGACCGTCAACGCGCTGGCCGTGACCTCGGAAAAGCGCGACCCCTACACGGCCGGACACCAGTTGCGCGTTTCCAAGCTGGCCACGGCCATCGCCGTACTCATGGGCCTGCCCGAGGAAATGCGCGAAGGCCTGCGGGTGGCCGGTCTCCTGCACGACATCGGCAAGATCTACGTGCCCGCCGAAATCCTGTCCAAGCCCGCCCAGCTCACCTCCATGGAAATGGGCATCATGAAGGGCCACAGCGAGGTGGGTTACGATATCCTGAAAGACATTCCCTTCCCCTGGCCCGTGGCCCGTATCGTTTTGGAGCACCACGAGCGCCTGGACGGGGGGGGGTATCCGGCCGGACTTTCCGGCGATGCAATCCTTTTGGAATCCCGCATCCTGTGCGTGGCGGACGTGGTGGAGGCCATGTCCTCGCATCGTCCCTACCGTGCCGCCCTGGGGCTGAAAAAAGCCCTGGACGAGGTCTCGACGCACAAGGGCGTACTCTACGATGCCCACGCCGTGGACGCCTGCCTGACCCTTTTTCATGAAAAAGGGTTTACCTTTGACGAGTCCTGAGCGTATGCCCTGTACGTTTCAGCGCGAACGGCCGCCCAGGCGCCGGGACGCGCGCCGAAAGCCGGAGCCGGGCCAGATGCGGCCCTGATGCGGCCCCAACAAGGAGGATACGATGGCTTCTGTCTTGATCGTCTACGGGTCTTCGACCGGCAACACCAAGAAGGCCGCTGAACTCGTCGATGAAACGCTTCGCGCCAAAGGCTTCGACGTGACCGTAAAGGACGTGGTGGACGCGGATCCCTCGGAACTGACCGGGGACTACGCGGCCGCCTTTCTGGGATGCAGCACCTGGGGCGCCATTGAGGAAGAGGTGCAGGAAGATTTCTTGCCCCTGTACGAGGCCATGGACGGCATGTCCCTTGAGGGACGCAAGATGGCGATCTTCGGCAGCGGCGATTCGGGATACGCGGTATTCTGCAAGGCCGTGGACGCGGTCGAGGAGAAAGTCCGCGAACGGGGGGCTTCGCTTCTGGTCGAGAGTCTCAAGATCGACGGCAAGCCCGATTGGGCCGAGGAAGACATTCGCAAATGGGTTGAGCGGGCCGTGGCCAAGATTTCCTGATCGCGTCCCCCGGGCGGGCGCGGCCCGTCTTTTCCGTGACCTGAAAAACGCCAGCCCCGGCGCGCGAGAGCGTCCGGGGACGGCGTTTTCTTTTATGAAAAGAGGCGGGGAAGGGAGCGCCGCCGGAAAAGACGGGTTCAGGCGGTTTTCCAGATGCAGCTGACCTGGCGGCCGGCGGTCCTGTCCCGGCGGTAGGAGAAAAACTCCGGAAGCGAACGCGTGCACAAGTCCAGGCTGAAGATCGCATCCGGCCTGAGCCCCGCCGCCAGGAGCTGGTCCCTGGTCAGCCGCCAGAGATCCACCGTCCGGGTTTCCGGGGAATAGTAGGGCCGGAAGGCCTCGCCGAACTCCTCCTCGAACCGGGTGAATTCGCTGGCGCCCGGCCCCAGGCTCGGTCCGCGCACGGCCATGAGATCGGCAGGTTCAAGCGCGTACCTTTCGCAGATCGCCGCCACCCCTTTGCCCGGAAAATCGGCCACGCTTCCCCGCCAGCCCGCGTGCAGGGCGGCCACGACCCCGCCGTCGCGGCTGGCCAGCAGGATGGGCTGGCAGTCGGCCGTCTTGATGACCAGGGCGTCGCCGGTTCTGTCCGTGGCCAGCCCGTCGGCCTCTCTGCGGCCGCCCGTCTCCAGGGAATCCTCCTTTGGATCGAAGACCATGTCCGTTCCGTGGACCTGGGCCAGGGAGCGCCAGCCTGAAAAACCGAGCGCCGCCTTGAGCCGCCGCCTGTTCGCGAGGGCGGCCTCCTTGTCTGGGCCGCGCAGGGAGAGGTTTCCCCCAAGCCCCGAGGGGCCGGGGCCGTAGGCGAAGGCGCAGCGCGTCCGGGGCAGATGGGGAAACGAGAAGGGGATATAGGCTATTTTTTGATCCACAGGATTTCCTTATTGGTGCAGACCGCGTCGACCGGCTTGTCCCAGGGGTCGCTCGGGAGCCGTTCGACCAGTTGGAAGGCGTGGGCCAGGCCGATGGTCAATGCGTTTTTCGCGCCCGGACCGGCCAGGAGCCGGTCGTAATACCCGCCGCCGAAGCCGATGCGGCCGCCCTTGCGATCGAAGACCGCGCCGGGAACGAGAATGAGGTCCGGGGAGAAGGCATCCGGCGGACGGCACAGGCTTTCATGGGGTTCGGGCACGCCGAAGCTGCCCGGGCAGGTCTTGGCCAGATCGTCGATGCAGGCCAGATCGAGCATGCCGGGCTGCCCCTTGCGGCAACGCGGCACGAGGATCCGTACGCCCTTGTCCCAGAGGGAGCGCAAAAGGCCGGTGGCGTCGATCTCGTTTTTGACCGGCAGGTAGAAAAGCGCCTCCCTGACGCCGTCCCAGACCGGGAGACGCGCGAGCCTGTCGAGGACGGCCTGGGAGGCCGCCTTGACCTGGTCCGCGCTGAGAGCGGCCCGGCGGGCGAGCATGGCCGCGCGCAGGGAGGATTTATCCGCTGATGTGTGTTCCTCGCTCATGACGAAACGCTCCTAGCATGGGCGGCGGGATCAGCCTAGCCGTTTTTCCGCATGCCCGCCGCGCTCTCCCCGCAAGGCTTGTTTTCAGAGCTTGGCGGGGCGGGACTTGCGCGGCCGCGTCCCTTTCCGTATAGTTGGGCGACGGAACAGTCAGGGGCGTAAAGGTCGTACGATATGTCAAAACATTCAAGCAGCTTTATCGGCGTTGGCGATATTCACGACGACGCCGGCGCGCTTTCCCGTATTCCAGGCATCGAAGACGCGGCTGGCGTCATCATAAGCGGCGACCTGACCATCCGGGGCGGCATTTCTCAGGCCAAACGGGTCATCGACGCCATCTCCTCAAGAAATCCTCGTATTTACGCTCAGATAGGCAATATGGATTACGCCGAGGTTCAGGACTATCTGGACGGGAACGGGATGGGCATTCATGCGCGCGGCCGGAGGCTTGCGCCCGGGGTGGGCATCATGGGCGCGGGCTGGTCCACGCCCACGCCGTTCGGTACGCCGAGCGAGGTTTCGGACGCCGTCCTGGCCGCCTGGCTCGATCAGGCCTACGCCGAGGTCAAGGACTATCCCGCGGTGATAGCGGTCATTCACGCGCCGCCCCTCAATACCAAGACCGACCGGACCGGCTCCGGCGTTCACGTGGGCAGCGCCGCCGTACGGGCCTTTCTGGAACGCGTCCAGCCCGACGTGTGCCTGACCGGGCATATCCACGAATCCCGGGCCGAGGACCGGATCGGCAAAACCGTGGTCATCAATCCCGGCGCGTTGGCTGGCGGAGGCTATGTCCGGCTGGACCTGGACGACGGCGCGATACGCGCCAGGCTCATGACCCTGTGAGCGGCTTGCCGGGGGCAATCATCTTCCCTGACGGGACGGCGGCATGAGAATTCTCAATATCATAGACGTCCTGCTCTACAAGACGCTGCTTTCCAAATTCTATATCCCCGCCGGCATTGAATATGAATTCATCGCCCCGGAGGAGGACTCCGCCGTTCGGGCCTTGCGGGAATTCTCACCGGACGCGGTGCTCCTCCAGGACGGCTACCACAGCCTGCGTCGGCGCGACCTGCTGGCTTTTTTGCGCAAGAGCTCGGAAGATCTTGGAAAATCCCCGATTTATATCGTGCTCGAGTCCGCCTCGGCCATACGTCCGGTCCAGGGTCCCGACGCGTTTTTGAGCGCGCCCGACGTCCGCCTGGCCAATCGCGAAACCCTGGCCGGGCTTTTGGCCGAATTGCGCCGGGACAAGGAAACCGGGGGATTGTCCGGCGCCCGGGTGGTGGACGGGCCCTCGCGGCGCAAGACCATCCTGTTCGTGGATTCCAGTAAAACCCTGCACCGGGTGGTCAAATCAGCCCTGTCCTTCCTCAATTACCGCCTTGTTTCCGCCTTTTCCGCCGAATCGGCCAAGGTCTTGTCCAGGAATCCGGATATCGATCTCATCCTGACCAGCGTGGAGTTGCCGGGCGAAAGCGGACTGGAACTGTGCCGCTGGTTCAAGGAGGAGCGCAAGGGGGACTATCTTCCCGTGCTGGTGGTCTCCAGCAGCGACGACCCCCTGGACGTTGATACGGCCTTCAACTCCGGGGCGGACGACTATCTGGTCAAGTCCTTCACGCCCAAGATGCTCCAGGACAAGGTGGCCGAGCATCTGGAGGCCCTTGACGTCAAACGCCGCAACAAGGTGCTCATCGTGGACGACAGCAAGGTCATCCGCGAGCTTTTGCGGCATTGCTTCATGAAAAACGGCCTGAACGCCCTGACCGCCGAGGATGGGGTCAAGGGGATCGAGATCATCAAGTCCGAACGGCCGGACGTGGTGGTCACGGACATCGAGATGCCGGGACTGAGCGGCTATGAGCTGTGCGAGGAGCTGCGCCGGCTGCCCGATATGCGCGACGCCTTCGTCGTCATGATGAGCAGCCGCAACCGGCCCTGCGACATCAAGCGCGGCGAGCGCCTGGGCGTGAGCCGCTATTTCGTCAAACCCTTCGACCAGGAGAAGATGCTCCTGGTCGTGGAACAGCTTCTGGCGGAGAACTACCGCAGGCACAAGCGCGAGAACGAATACATCCTGGCCAGCATGAAGGCGCTCGTCACCGCCCTGGAGGCCAGGGACCAGTACACCAAGGGCCACACGGCCCGGGTTTCCGAAATGGCCCTGCGGCTGGCCCGGTTCATGAATCTGGACGAGGAGGCCCTGCGGGAGTTGGAGATCGGGGCCAACCTGCACGACATCGGCAAGATCGGCGTGCGCGACGCCGTTCTCCTGAAACCCGGCAGGCTCACGGACGAGGAGTACGCCAAGATCCAGGAGCATTGCGTGACCGGGGCGGAAATCCTGCGGCCCATCGAATCCCTGAAGAACATCATCCCGCTCATCCTCTACCATCATGAGCGCTGGGACGGCGCGGGCTATCCCTCGGCCATAAGGGGCGAGGCGATTCCGCTGGGCGCCCGTATCATCGCCATCGCCGACGCCTTCGACGCCATGACGTCCCACCGGCCGTACCGGAACAATCTGACGGGCAATGAGGCCCTTGAAATCATAAAAACGGAAGCGGGAAGCCAATTCTGCCCCTCGTGCGCCGCGGCCTTTGTCCGTCTTCTGGGACAGGACGGCGCCCCGCTGACCGCCGCTGGAATGGAACGCTCATGATCTTGTATTCCTGGAACGTGAACGGCCTGCGGGCCGTGGTGAACAAGGGGTTTTACGGGTGGCTTGAAGGTAGCGGGGCGGATGTGGTCGGCCTGCAGGAGACCAAGCTGCAGCCCTCCCATGAGGCCGATTTTGCGAATACGCCCGGATACGAGTCGGTCTGGCTCAGCTCCACCGTGAAAAAAGGCTATTCCGGCGTGGCCTGCCTGTACAAGGCGCCGCCCCTAAGCGCGGCCTTCGATCTGCCGGACCCGCGCTATCAGGGGGAGGGCAGGCTGATTCTTCTGGAATACCCCGGGTTTTATTTCTTCAACGTCTATTTTCCCAACGGGCAGATGAGCGAGGAGCGCCTGGCCTACAAGATGGGCTATTACGACGCCTTTTTGACGCACGCCGAACAGCTGCGCAAGGTGAAGCCCATCGTGGTTTGCGGCGATTTCAACACCGCCCACACGGAAATCGACCTGAAAAATCCCAAGCAGAATGAAAAAAATTCCGGCTTCCTGCCTGAAGAACGGGCCTGGCTGGATACGTTCGTCAGCCACGGCTATGTGGATTCCTTCCGTCTTTTCACCGGGGAGGGCGGCCATTATTCGTGGTGGACCTACCGCTTCGGGGCCAGAGCCAAGAACGTGGGGTGGCGTATCGATTATTTCTTTGTTTCAGAGGAATTAAGAGGCAAGGTCAAGCGGGCCTGGCTGGAGCCCGCCGTCATGGGCTCGGATCATTGCCCGGCGGGGCTCGAACTGGACGTCTGATTCTCCTGTGTTCTCTGACGGCGCGCGTCTTGCATAGAACACGGCATGAGCAACCGTGAAACGCGGGAGGCCGCCATGAAGACGAACCCCACGGAACTGGCCGAATGCCTGGCAGCGCAACAGGATGCGAGCGCCTGCCACCTGCATGAACTGGAACCCGGCGACGTGCGCATCTCCGAGGAAGCCGTTTCGGTCATTCGTTCGGCCGCCAGGAAAATCCTCACCCGCTACGCCTCGGTGGAAACCCTCGCCCGGCTTACCGTGGGCGACGCCGCCGCCCTGTTTTCCGGAAGGATTTTCTGGAACGAAAAAAACGGAAAACTGCTCATGTGTTCACAGCTGGCCGAAGGGGCCGTCTGTCTGCCCATTCCCAAGGAACATTGGACGGTTCGTCAGGACGGTCCTTCCCAATAGTCCCCCCCCACGCCCCGGCGGCCGTTTCCCGGCCGCCGGGGCGCTCCTGGCCCGCACGCCGTACGCGGCCTTTTCCCAAGTGATTCACGATATGGCGTCATACGAACGCGCAAGGTCCCCAAAGGACTTCGCCGAAGGTCCGACGGAACGCTTTTCACGCCGATTCGCATCCGCGAGAATGGGATGTTACAATATGGAAACCGCCCAAAGACCACGCCGGGCCGGGACGGCCTCAGATGGGTTCGCGTCCGGAAACCGGCTTGCGGCGCGGCTTTTTTTTCAACCGGAGGACGCTTTTGGCCCGCAATGCTCGTAACCTCCGGCGAGGTATTCTTTTTTTAACATTATTGACAAATCCTCACGTTTCGATCAAAGAAAGTGTCTCCGTTTGGTCGCAGACGGACATTTTTGAACCCATCCCTTCGCCTGTGGCTGCGCGCGGAGGGATTTCGCCCGGCGGCCGGCCGGCCGGATTCCGGACGGTCAATGCGGCGCGAAGCGGCGCGTATTCCTGTCGCTTCCGGCGCAGGCCGCCGATATCAGTCAACATTTTAAGCCAAATGGGAGATGCCCCTATGAGCGGAATCAAGGCGCGACTTAACGCCATTTCGGCCGTCATCAATTACAAACCGGCTCACGCTCCTTTGAACTTCAGCGAGACCAAGCCCACCGAGGTGTTCGGTTGCAACGTCTTCAGCCAGAAGGTCATGAAGGAACGCCTTCCCAAGGATGTCTACAAATCCCTGAAAAAGACCATCGAGCTCGGCGAGAAGCTGGACGCCTCCATCTCGGACACCGTGGCCAACGCCATGAAGGACTGGGCCATCGAACGCGGCGCCACCCATTTCACCCACGTGTTCTATCCGCTGACCGGCCTGACCGCCGAGAAGCACGACTCCTTCCTGGTTCCTGACGGCGAGGGCAGCGCCATCGCCGAGTTCAGCGGCAAGATGCTCATCCAGGGCGAGCCCGACGCCTCCAGCTTCCCCTCCGGCGGCCTGCGCACCACCTTCGAAGCGCGCGGCTACACGGCCTGGGACGTGACCAATCCGGCCTACATCCTGGAAAACCCCAACGGCACCTTCCTGTGCATCCCCACGGCCTTCGTGTCCTGGACCGGCGAGGCCCTGGACAAGAAGACCCCGCTTTTGCG
>CALGYO010000102.1 GCA_937934715.1 uncultured Desulfovibrionaceae bacterium
ACGAACGCCGCAACGCCAAGACCATCAACTTCGGCCTGCTCTACGGCATGGGGCCCCAGAAACTCTCCCGGGAACTCGGCATCAAGCTCGACGAAGCCAAACAGTTCATCGCCCGCTATTTCGAGCGCCTCTCCGGCCTTCGCGCCT
This sequence comes from uncultured Desulfovibrionaceae bacterium, assembly GCA_937934715.1. Lineage (GTDB taxonomy): Bacteria > Desulfobacterota > Desulfovibrionia > Desulfovibrionales > Desulfovibrionaceae > CALGYO01. The sequence goes on from CALGYO010000102.1 coordinate 148, forward strand.
TCTACGAATCCGTGGTGGAGGACGCGGAGAAAAACGGCTCCGTCACCACCATCGCCGGTCGCCGCAGACTCCTGCCGGAAATCCGCTCCCGCAACGCCCAGCTCCAGTCCCAGGCCAAACGCCAGGCCATCAACACCGTGGTCCAGGGCAGCGCCGCAGACATCATCAAGATGGCCATGATCGCCGTGGACGCGGACCCGGCGCTCAAGGACCTGGGCGCCCGGCTCATCCTGCAAATCCACGATGAACTGGTGGCCGAAGCCCCGTCCGGCGCGGCCCGCCAGGCGGGCGAACGCCTGGCCGCCCTCATGAGCGGAATCGTCGCGCTGGACGTCCCCCTGGCCGTGGACCTCGGCGTGGGCCCCGACTGGGGCGCCGCCCATTGATGCGCAAAGCGCCATTGCCCAAAACGGCGCTACGGACTATGTTTGAAGGAAATATCTCGCCCCGGGAGCGGGTATGGAAAGGATGAGCGCATGAAAGTCACGGCCAAATCCATCAGGGAAGACCTTGCCAGAGCCAAAGCGGCCTACGCCAAAAACGACGAGGTGCGCGTCCTGCGCCTGCTCGCTCTGTCGCTCAAGGCATTCATCGCCCTAAAACCCGCCGGACCGGACAGGACCGCCATCGAGGGCCTGCTGCGCGAGGTGTTCGGGCTCATCAACAAGCTCGATCACGTGAAAAAGCTCGTCCCCAAAGGCGTGCCCTACCTGAAGGGCCAGGAACCCAAACTCCTGGCCTACCTCATTCCCCTGGCCCAAAAGGTGGAAGAGGAAATCAACAAGGAAAGCCTGGAGGCCATGCGCGAGCGCAAGCTGCGCATCGACCAGAGCGTCATCAAGGGCCGAAAATTCCTGGATGAGGACAATATCCTGGAGGCCATGCGCAATTTCAGGGCCGCTGTGGACGATTACGTGGACGAGGACGGCCTGTTCCCCCTTTTGACCTCCCTGCTCATCGACAAAGGCTACCACAAGCAGGCCCTGGAATACGTCAAACGCGCCATCGAGGTCTCCCCGGGCAATCCGCGAAGCTACGATTTTCTCCTGACCGCCCTGACCGGCTCCAAGGAATGGGAATTGGGAGAAAAAATCCTGCGCGAACAGCTGAAAAAGACCCCGGACCAGCCCATGGTCCCGGGACATCTGGGCTTCGCCCTGGCCAAGGCCGGCAAGCTCGACGAGGCCGCCGCCTTCGCCCAGAAAGCCCTGGCCGCCGACCCCGGCGCCGACATCGCCCGCAAGACCCTGACGCTGCTCCGCAAGAAGCGGGAAGCGTGAGATTCCGCCTGCGGCGGCCAGGGGGGAGGGAACCCCTTCTTTAAGGAAGAAGGGGTTCCCTCCTCCCTGGCCCCCCCTCCTTCCTCAAGAACCTTTACACGGGGTACGGCTGGCTAAGGGCGCCCGGATGGACTTTGGAAACTTCCTTATATGAGGCGGATGTCCGTTTCGGTTCCGGCCGTCAGGCCTTCCCGGTCCGCCGGGATTTTGAGGAGGCCGTCGGCCTGGAGCATGGTGCGCAGGAGGCCGGATTTGCCGAGCAGCGGATGGGCCAGGGGAAGGTCGCCCTCCCGCTCCTCCAGCCGGACCCGGACGTAGTCCTCCCGGCCCTGCTTGGAGGCCAGGTTGCGGGCGAGCTCCGCCCGGACCTGGGGCGGCTTCCTGGAAAAGGCCTCCGCGTCCCCGGCCAGCCTGGCCAGAAACGGCATGACGAAAATCCGCATGATGATCTGGGCCGAGGTCACCTGACCGGGCAGGCCGAACACGGCCCTTTTCCCGGACCGGGCCAGGATGGTGGGCTTGCCCGGGCTGACCGCCACCCCGTGGGCCAGGATTTCCGCATCCGGCAAGGCGCCCGCCGCCGCCAGGGTGAAGTCCCGCGCGCCCACCGAGCTGCCGCCCGAGATGAGGACCACGTCGTTTTCGGAAACGGCCAGCGAAAGCGCCGCCTCGATGGCCGCCCGGTCGTCCCGGACCAGCCCGTAGGCCTTCGCGACGCCACCGGCCTCGGCCGCCATGCGGGACAGCGCGTGGGTGTTCACGTCCCGCACCTTGCCCGGCGGACAGGGCGCTCCCGCCGGGACCAGCTCGTCGCCCGTGGAGATGATTCCCACGCGCGGCCGGGCGCGCACCGTGGCCCCCACGGCCCCGAGCGCGGCCAAAAGCCCGATCTCCTGGGCCCGGATGCGCGTTCCCGCGCGCAAGGCGGGCTCTCCGGCGGCCGCGTCCTCGCCCCGGAGCATGACGTGGTCTCCGGGCGCGGCGGATTTGCGGATTTCGACGGTTCCGGCCCCAAGCTCCTGCGTATGTTCCACCATGACCACGGCGTCCGCCCCGGGCGGCAGCCCGGAGCCCGTGACCACGGCGTAGCAGCCAAGCGGCGGAAGCGGCGTCTCGACCACCCGGCCGATCTCGATCTCTCCGGCGCATTCCAGGTAGGCGGGATTTCCCTCGCTCGCCCCGAAGGCGTCGGCCGCGCGAACGGCGTAGCCGTCCATGCAGGAGCGGTCGCGCAGGGGCAAATCCTCCGGCGAAATGAAGTCCTCATAGAGATAACGCCCCCCCGCCGCCTCGAAATCGGCGGTCTCGGGTCCAAGGGGCGAAAATCCTTCAAGCAGTTCGCAAAACCGGGCGGACGAAACCACCCGGAAGAATCCTTTGTCCATAACGCGTTCCTTGATTCCAAGAGCCTGCCAGGACCGGGACGAAAGCCCCGCCCTTGGCCGCGAGGGTTCATGCAAGCGAAGCCGCCCGGGAAATCCGGCGCTTGGCGAGCCGTCAGCTTATGTGGCTGCCCAGAAGGACGTGGCCGAAAAGGGCCGAGCCGTAGAGGCCGCTTTCCTGGCGTTTGTTGAGGTAGACCGGAATCTTCTCCAGCAGATGGCCGTGCTTGGGCGAGGCGGTGAACTCGCGGGCGAATTCGGGATGCCGGACCAGGATGGGATTCTTGGCCGCCACCCCGCCGCTTATGAACACGCCCCCGGTGGCCAGCGTGTCCAGGGTGAAATTGCGTACGCTGCGGCCGTAGAACCGGGCGAACCAGGCCATGGTCTCGGAATCCGGACCGGCCCTTTTTGAGACCTCCGCCGGAGTCAGGTCCTCACCCGTCAAGAATTTGTGGACCAGGGACAGTCCCCGGCCCGTGACCACGATGTCCCCCCAGACATAGCGCGGCGCCACGCCCCCGAATTCCCTGGCGTCCACCTCGCGCACGAGAAATTTGAAGTACTCGAACTCGTCGTCCGTAATGAAGGAAATGGCCGTATGCCCGCCCTCGGAGGCCAGCACGGTCATGCCGCCGTCCGGCAGCGGAATGAGCGCCGCCGTGCCGAGTCCCGTTCCCGCGCCCACCACGGCCTGGACCTTGGAGGGATCGAGCCTGCCCGGCAGGACCTCCTCCGCATCCGCGATGAGGCTGGAGCGGCAGCCGTAGGCCTGGGCCAGGAAATCGTTGATGAACCTGAGCTTCTTGAAGGGAAAGCGCCGTGCGACCTCGGGAATGTCGATGTCCCAGGAAATGTTGGCGAAAACGATCCTGTCCTCGTTCGTCGCGCCGGGCACGGCGAAGACCGCCGCGTCCGCGTCTTCGGCTTTCAGGGAAAACCCCTGGGCCCACAGGGACTCCAAGAGTTCAGGAAAGGTGGGGGCGCTGTGGGTTTCGAGCCACAGGGACTGGACCAGGGTGAGTTCCCCGGACTGGTTGGAGGTGAAATGCCCGAAACGGCTGCTGGTGCCGCCGATGTCGGCGGCCAGGATATGCCGGAGGGTTTCTCCCGCTCTGACTGGGTTGGCCATGCGCCGCTCCTTCGCTTGGTTCTGCGCGCTTTCTTGACAAACGCGCGGCCGCGAATCTACCACACCGGTTCCGAAAAAGAAATTCTCAGTTTGCGGGCACGCGAGGGGTAAAGGCGCATGGCATCGGAGTCCCTAGGCTATCTCGCCGCCGGAGCGGCGCTTGGCCTGTCGGCCGGCTTGTCCCCAGGTCCGCTTTTGACCCTGGTCCTGGCCCAGTCCCTGGCCCACGGCGCCAGGGAAGGGATCAAGATCGCCTTTTCCCCCCTTTTCACGGACACCCCCATCCTCATCGCCGCCATTTTGGGCATGTCCTTCTTGAGCGCCCACCCGGCGGTCATGGGCGTGGTATCGCTTACGGGCGCGGCGGTGGTCGCGGGCTTTGCCCTCGATTGTTTCAGGAGCCGGGCGGCGGTCCTGCCCGATGCGGCGCTGCGGCCGGACTCCCTGAAAAAAGGCGTGCTCACGAATTTCCTCAATCCCCACGTGTATCTGTTCTGGACCACGGTGGGGGCGCCCACGGTCATCCTGGCGTACGAGTCCGGCCCCCTGGCTCCGGCGCTGTTCCTTGGCGGCTTCTATTTTTGCCTCATCGGCTCCAAGATCACGCTGGCCGTGTTCACCGCCCGGTTCAAGGGCTTTCTGAAAAGCCGGGGCTATCTCATCCTCATGCGCCTCCTGGGCCTGGCCCTCGTCGTCTTCGCCCTGCTTTTCGCCCGCGACGGCCTGCGATTTCTGGGCATCCTCTAGCCCGCATTGTCATATGTCCGGATTGACCGTATTCTCATAAAAACATCACCATCACCCCATCCTTCCCCTCGCGAGGCGGCACAGCCGCCCCACGCGAAACCAGAGAAAGGTTCTTGAGGAAGGAGGGGGGTCCAGGGGGGAGGGAACCCCTTCTTCCTTA
>CALGYO010000103.1 GCA_937934715.1 uncultured Desulfovibrionaceae bacterium
ACGAGATGTAGCCGTGACTGGAGTTCAGACGTGTGCTCTTCCGATCTCCTCGATGTCGAAATCGAGCAGGCCCTTGTAGATCTTGCCGATGGAGCCCTGGGAACAGTCCACCGTGATCTCGTCGCCGGTCTTGATGCGCTCCGCGCCGTCGCCCGTGCCCACCACGCAGGGAATGCCGAGCTCCCGGCTGATGATGGCCGCGTGGCAGGTCCGGCCGCCCCGGTTGGTCACGATGGCCGAGGCGATCTTCATGATGGGCTCCCAGTCCGGGTCGGTCATGTCCGTGACCAGGACCTCGCCCTTCTGGAACTGGTTGATCATCTGGGCGTCCTTGATCACGTGGGCCGCGCCCTTGCCGATGCGCTCGCCCACGGACTTGCCCGCGGCGGCCACCTGGCCCTGTTCCTTCAGAACGTATTTCCTGAGCTTTTTCAGATCCTTCTGCGAGTGGACCGTCTCCGGTCTCGCCTGGACGATGTAGAGCTCCCCGGTCATGCCGTCCTTGGCCCATTCGATGTCCATGGGCTTGTGGCAGCCCGCCTTGGCGGAATAGTGGTCCTCGATCGTGCAGGCCATGCGCGCCAGGTCCAGCACCTCGGAATCCTTGAGCGTCAGGCGCTTGCGGTCCGCCTCGGGCACGGCCACGTTCTTGGTGGGATGCTTGGAGTCCTCGGTGTAGACCATCTTGATGGCCTTTTCGCCCACCTTGCGCATGATGACGGGCTTGAAGCCCTTTTTCAGGGTGGGCTTGAACACGTACCATTCGTCCGGGTTCACCGCGCCCTGGACCACGTTTTCGCCCAGTCCATAGGCGCCGGTGATGTAGGCCGCATCCGTGAATCCGGTTTCCGTGTCGATGCTGAACATGACCCCGGAGGAGGCCAGGTCGCTGCGCACCATCTTCTGCACCGCGATGGAAAGGGCGATGGAGAAATGGTCGAAGCCCTTGTCCACCCGGTAGGAGATGGCCCGGTTGGTGAATAGCGAGGCGAAGCAGCGCTGGCAGGCGTCGATGACCTCGTCCACGCCGTGGATGTTGAGATAGGTTTCCTGCTGTCCGGCGAAGCTGGCGTCGGGCAGGTCCTCCGCCGTGGCCGAGGAGCGGACGGCCACGTCCACGTCCCTGCCATACTGTTTTTCGAGCTTCTTGTAGGCTTCTTCCACCGCCAGACGCAAATCGTCGGGAAACTCCAGATTGCGCACCAGGGAGCGGACCTTGCGGCCCCGCTTGGCCAGGTTGTCCATGTCGCTGGTGTCGAGATCGGCTAAGATGTCCCGGATCTTGCCGATGGCGTTTTCCTGTTGGAGCAGGTGGCGGTAGGCGTGGGCGGTGATGGCGAAGCCGTTGGGCACGCGCACGCCCTTTCCGGTCAATGCCTGATACATTTCCCCGAGGCTTGCGGTCTTGCCCCCCACGAAGGGCACGTCCTCTATCGACAGTTCGTTGAGCCACAGGACGAAGGCCGTATCTTTTTGCATGGCGAACTCCTTGGTTTCGCGCCGCAAACGCCCCAGGCCGTCTTCCGGCGCGGACTTGGCTAAAAGACTTCTCAACTGAGCTATCCCCCTTTGATTGCGGGAAGTCAAGGAACGGAAACGCTTCCCTCACAGGGCTTCGACGCGAAAACGTCACATGAAATTCACACGTCCCGGACGGCGCGGACAACGGATGCGCGTAGGCCTGCCCCTGACGGGCGCCCGGGGGGATATTTTCGGCCCCCGGCTCACGCATGCGCCGCGTCCCAGGGAGTCGTCCATGTCGCTGAAAGCGAAAATGATCTTGTTTTGTCTGGTCCTTGGCATCGGTCCCTTGTGCGTCATGGGCGCGGTCAGCGTGAACATGGCCTCGCGGGGGCTGACCCGGCAGGCCTTGGGGCAGCTCGAAGCCGTGCGCGACGCCAAGAAGGCCGCCGTGGAATCCATGGCCGACAAATGGCTGCGCGAGGCGGAGATCTTCGCCTCGGTCAAGGAAGTCTACAACGCCGTGGCCATGCTGCGCGACTATTTCATGGGCGTGAAACCCGGGGAGCGCGGCGACGCCAGGGCGCCGGAATACGAAGACCTGGCCGGGTATGTGGGCGCGGCCTTCACGCCCTTCGTCAAGGTGCTGGGCTACAGGGACGCGCTGCTCATCGATGACTACGGCCGGGTGCTCTACAGCGAGGCCCGGGGTCCGGCGCTGGGCTGGGACGTGAAGGAAGGGCCGCTCAAGGGAACCAACCTGGCCATGGCCTGGCGCCAGGCCATGGACGGCCGGACGGCTTTCGCGGATTTCGCGGCGGTGGGGGAGCTTGGCGGCGAACCCGCCGCCTATGTGGCCGCGCCGGTCAGGGACCATAACGGCAAGGTGGAGGCCGTGGCCGTGCTGCGCGTCCCGGACGAGGACATCCGGGCCGTGATGCGCCTGCGCGAAGGCATGGGCGAAACCGGGGAAAGCGTCCTGGTGGGACCTGGCGGGCTCATGCGCTCGGATTCCTTTCGCTCGCCGCAAGCCCACACCATTGCCGCCTCTTTCGCCCACCCGGAAACCGGGAAGATGGAGGGCGAGGCCGTGCAAAAAGCCCTGGCGGGCGAAACCGGCGCGGGGCTGGCCCTTGATTTTAGGGGAACCGAGGTCCTGGCCGCCTACGCTCCGGTCTCCCTGGGCGGAACGACCTGGGCGCTCGCGGCCGAGGTGGACGCGAGCGAGGCCCTGGCCCCGGCGCGCAGCGTGCGCATGGCCGCCCTGATCCTCGGCCTGTGCACGGCCTTCCTCGTGGCGGCCGGGGCGTTGTTTTTCCTGCGGCGGGAGCTGCTGCGGCCCCTGGACGCGGTGCGGGGGTATCTCGCCCGGATCACGGAAGGGGATTTCTCCGCCCGGCTGGAGGGCCGGTTCAAGGCCGAACTGGGGCTTTTACGGGACGGCCTTTTGCGCATGACCTCGGAGCTTAAGAACCGGCTTGGCTTTTCCCAAAGCGTGCTCGACGCCATGACCGCGCCCTGTTTCGTGGTGGACCGGGAGGACAGGGTCGTTTTCGTCAACCAGCCCATGCTCGACATCCTGGAACTCGACGGCGGCCCGGACGGCTACAAGGCCATGAGCGCCGGAGAGCTGATCTACGGGGACGGGAGCCGGACGGCCATCACCGCCCGGGCCATGAGCGAGAACCGGGCCATCCGCAACGAGGAATTGACCCAGAAAGCCCGAAAAGGCGGCATGATCCACGTGCGCCGGGACGCCGCGCCCCTCTATGATCTGGACGGCCATCGCATCGGCGCCTTCGCCATGTTCATCGACCTGACCGAAATCAAGGCCAAGGAAACGGCGCTTTCCGAACAGAACGAGCGCATGGGCCTGGCCGCCCGGGACGCGGACGACATCGCCCTGAGGGCCGCCAGGAGCGCGGACGCCCTCCTGCGCCTCACCGACGCGGCCAGCGAGGGCGCCCGGCGCCAGACCGGACGCATCCAGGAGACCTCGAGCGCCATAGAGGAAATGAACGCCACGTTGGTGGAGGTGGCCCGGGGAGCGGCCGAGGCGGCGGAAAGCGCGGAATCGGCCGCGGGCATGGCCGGGGAGGGCGCCAAGGCCGTGCGCCGGGCCGTGGAGGCCGCCAAGCGCGTGTCCGGGCTTTCGGGCCATCTCATGGAGAACATGGCCGGGCTTGAGACCAGCGCCCAGGGCATCGGCGGCATCATCGACGTCATCAGCGACATCGCGGACCAGACCAACCTGCTGGCCTTAAACGCGGCCATCGAGGCGGCCCGGGCGGGCGACGCCGGGCGGGGCTTCGCCGTGGTGGCCGACGAGGTCCGCAAACTGGCCGAAAAGACCATGAGCGCCACCGGGCAGGTGCGCCAGAGCGTGGCCTCCATCCAGGAGGCGGCCAGGAAAAGCGTGCGCGGCGCGGGAGAGGCGGCCGACGCGGCCGTGGAGACGAGTGAAACCATTTCAGGAGCGGGCGAGGCCCTGGCGGCCATCGTGGACCGGGCCGGAGAGGCGGCCGGACGCGTGCGGGGCATCGCCTCGGCATCGGAAGAGCAATCCGCCGCCCACGAAGAGATCAACCGGGCCGTGAGCGAGGTCTACGGCATCGCCGACGAAACCGCGCGAGGCATGGCGGATTCCGCAAGCCAGGTCAGCTCCCTTACCGCCGAGGTGCAACAGCTGAAGACGCTCATCATGTCTCTCAAAAACGGCGGGGACGGACCCGTCGAACAGCGAACGGAAAAAAAGATCGCGCCGGTTCGCGGCGCGCTTGGAGCAGGCGGCCGGGGGGGCGCGCCGAAGCGCCCGGGCGCCCGTTTCCTGCAATAGAGCCCGCCGTGAGGGAGGTCTCCAAGAGAGACGCGGGGCGCCTTCCCTATCTCGAAGCGCGTATCGTATGGGAACGCAAGGGGCGCGGCGCCCCGAATGCTGGCGAACGGCTGGCGGGCGTTCGTCCTACTCGGCCGTAGCGGCGGGCAGGGAAGCGGACTCCCGGCCGGCCGGCGCCTCCGAGGCGTCCCCGATGATCATGAAGCTCCCCGGACGGCTGACCGGTATCCGGTCCGGCCGCAGCAGCCAGGAGTTCGGGTTGGTCTTGGAAAACGCCTCGTAATGCCTGTCCAGGACGGCGCGCTCGTCCAGAAAGCGGTTGAACTGGGCCGAGACGCGCACGCAGCCCTTGGAATCCCGGGCGCCCAGGCGGGGCTCGCCGAAATCCGGGTCCGTGGCGTGCATGAGCAGGCGCATCTGGCTCGGATGCGCGCCCTGGGAAAACTGGCGCAGGCCCTGCTGGAAGCCGAAGTCCCAGACCCGGCTGCCCTTGGCCCCCAGTCCCCGCCAGCCCTTGCTGTTTTTCGTGCCCTGGGCGCGGTAGCCGAAATTGTCCAAAAGGTTCTCGAAGATTCCGGTGGGGGTGATGAAAGAATCCTCGCCCGGCCGCAGCCTGCCGGTGGAAACCAGGTCCGCGCCGATGAGGACCACCCGTCCCGGTGCGGCGCTTCCGGCTTGCGCCGGGGCGTTCGCGTCGTAATAGGCCAAAAAGGCGAGCTGCTTGTCCTTGGCCGCGTCCACGTAGACAAAATACTGGCTGGAATCGAAGCGTCCGCCGGAGCGTTCCATACGCCGCAGAGCGTCCGCCACGACACGCTCCTCATAGGCCGGATCCGGGTTTTCCAGACGGGCCAGCCGCTCGGCCATTTTCCGGTTGGGCTTTTTGCCCGAGGCCCCGAGCTGGCGTAGGCGTTTTTCGGTCTTGGCGCGCACTTCCTTGGCGAAGGCTTCCTTGAGCGCGGCGATTTCATCGGCGTTGTCCAGGACGGGCTGGCCGCCAGGCGCCGGGCCGGGCATGGGCGTCGCGACGGCCGGGGACGGTTCAACCGAGGCCACGAGCCGGTCGCGGCTGGAAGAGGCCGGGGCGGCGCAGGCCGCGCCGAGACAGAAAAGCGCCAGGGACAGGACGGCCGGAAAAAGACGGGCCGCCCGGATGACCGGCGCCGGGGGCGCAAGCCGGGCTCCGGCGGCGAAACGGTCCGCTTTCATGCGGGATTCCTCCGGGCAATGGACATGGGGGACACTATCGCCGTTTTTCGGGCCGGGGAAAAGAGAAAAAACGCGTTCGGATCACCAGGCTGCTGGCGTGGCGCCCGCGAGAAAGACGCACGCTGTTTCGGTGGTAATGCCTTGATATGATTATTTTTCAAAGCACAGGCAGGTGTTGTTCGCGAAGCGCCGGGCTGAAGCGCCGGGCTGAAGCGCCGGGCTGAAGCGCCGCCGGAAAAGCGCGACCGGCTCCGGTCCCTGGGGCCGGGAAACGCCCCGCGCCTTCTCCAAAAAAAAAACGCCCTCGTGAAGAGGGCGTCTTGCAAAGTCCGAAAAAATGACCGGTTAACGCAGGACCCTGCGGCCCCCGGCGTAGCGCTTGCTCCAGTAGGTCTCGTCCAGGCTGCTGATCTGCACGTCCTTTCCGGCGCTGGCGCTGTGGATGAATTTCCCGTTTTCCAGGTAGATGCCCACATGGGAGATGCGGCTTTTTCTTGTCTTGAAAAAGACCAGGTCGCCTTTGCGCAGCTGGTTTTTGGCCACCATCTTGCCCACCTGGTACTGCTCGCGGGAGGAGCGGGGCAGTTCGATGCCGTAGCGGTTGAAGACCCAGGTGGTGAAGCCCGAGCAGTCGAAGCCCTGGCGGGGGGTCTTGCCGCCGCTGCTATAGCGCTTGCCGAGCTGGGAAAAGGCGGCTTCCAGGATTTTCTCGTAGAGTTCCGGGGTGGGCGCCTTGAGCGCCATCTCGAAAAGATTTTCGCCGAGAAGCTTGTCCGCAGCGGCCAGGGCCGCCGCGTTGGAGGAGATGAGGTTGGGCGAGCAATATTCAAGCCGTTCGGCGTTGGTGACGAGCGGGGCGAAATCCTCGGTCGCGGATAGCTTGGTCAGAGGCGTTTCGTAGAGGAATTCGTTTGCGGCTTTGTTTTTTGCGGGAGCGAAGAGAGAAGAGGAATACTGCTTGGAATTACAGGCGGTCAGGCTTAGGGATACAATGGCTATTACGGCCACCGCCTTCCAGGCGTTCATACGGCGTTTTGACGTCGGACGGGTTACCAGCAATGTCGCTCTCCTGTCGAAGATGTACAAATATTCAGGCGGGAACTGCCTGTCGCAGGATTTACTGCCGAACTGTCTAAATGCCTCGTTTTTTTTTGTCAAGCTCAAAATGCTTCATAAATATCGCCATGCGGCGGCGGGGGCCGGATGGGGCTTTGCGCGAGACCTGGAAACGGGTATGCCTGCGTCAGCCCCGTCCGGCGCGGAGGGGCCGAACGAGCGGGGCCAAACGGCCGGGGGGAACATGTTCGAAGCGATCGACCAGGCGGGGCGCGCGCTTTCTCTTGAGGAACGGCCGGGCGAGCCCATGGTCCGCACCCTGTTCCGGGCGGGATGGTATGCGGGCGTCCCGCTGTGCGCGGGGCTTGGGAAATGCGGCCTGTGCCGGGTCCGTTACGAACGGGATGCGCCCGAACCTCTCGGGGCGGAGCTTCGCCGTCTGTCCCCGGACGAGCTTGCGGCGGGCTGGCGGCTGTCCTGCCTGCGTCCGGCCAGATCCGGAGACATGGTGGTTCTTGGCGTGGGGACGAAACGCGCTCCCGTGACGGACAAGACTCCGGCACGGGACTCGGAACGTCCCCTGGCCCTGGGGTTCGACCTCGGCACCACGGGGCTGGCCTGGCGGGCCGTCGATTGCGGATCGGGACCGGAGCGCGGCGCCGTCGCGGCCGAGGGCCAGACGCCCAATCCCCAACTGGGCGCCGGAGGCGAGGTAATCTCCCGGCTGGCCTACGCCGCCGATCCCGAAGGGGCGCGCCATCTGCGCGAGCTCGTTCTCGATGTCATCCGGGAGGCGGCGAAGGAGCTGCCCGGGCGGCTTACCCGCCTGGCCGTGGCGGGCAATCCGGCCATGACCGCCATCCTTCTGGGGGCGCCGCTTCAGGGGCTTTTTGCCGCGCCCTACGCGTTGCCCTACCGGGGAGGCGAGGAGCGCCTTCTCGCCGAGGATCTGCCGCCCGCCTACATTCCGCCCGCCCTGTCGCCCTTCGTGGGCGGGGACCTGAGCGCGGGCATGGCCCACGCCGCCCTGACTCTGCGTCCTCCCTATCCTTTTCTTCTGGCCGACCTCGGCACCAACGGCGAATTCATCCTGGCGCTTTCGCCGGACAGGTTCCTGGCGGCCAGCGCGCCCATGGGTCCGGCGCTCGAGGGGGTGGGGCTGCGCTGTGGCCGCATGGCCTCGCCCGGAACGGCCGTGGCCTTTTCCCTGACCCCGGCCGGGCTTGCGCCGAGGCTTTTTTCGGAAGAGGAGGGCGGCCTTGCGGCGGATGCGCCCTTTTCCGCCATCGCGGGCACGGGCTATCTTTCACTCATTTCCCGTCTTCTGGCCGTGGGGGCCATGGACCGGGACGGGCTGTTCGTCCGGCCGGGAACCCCAGGGGCGGCGGGGCTTTCGCCCCTTGGCGCCAGGGCGCTTTCAGGCCTTCGCGCGGACGGCCCCGAACCCCGGCTCGATCTTGGCGGGGCGAGCCTGTACGCCTCGGACGCCGAAGAGATCCTGAAGGTCAAGGCGGCCTTCAACCTGGCGTTTTCGGCGCTTCTGGAGCACGCCGGGATCGTCCCCGGGGATCTTGGCGCCGTGATCCTCGCCGGGGCGCTCGGCCGCCACGTCAACCCCGAGGACCTGGAGGATCTGGGGTTTCTTCCCTCCGGTCTCGGCGCCAGGGCCACGGCCGCGGGCAACTCCTCCCTTGACGGAGCCTGCCTTTTGCTCCTAAGCCCGGACGCCCGCGACTACGCGGCCGCGCTTCCCGCGAAGACCACGACCTTGGACCTGACCCTTCGCAACGATTTTCAAACGGCCTTTGCGGCAAGGATGGCGTTTCGACATGTGTTCTAAAGACAAGGCGGGACCGGCGGCCGGGCAGGGCACCCCCCCCTCGCGCCCGGCCCACATGCCCTGGCGGTTTTCCGGCAGGCTTTTTCCCGAACTCAGCCAGGACGCGGCCAATGTCCTGACCGGATACGGGTGTCTTTTGCGCAAGGCCGCGCCGCTTCGGCCCAAGCATTTCAACGAATTGCCTTTTCAGATCAAGACCCTGTCCCAGGCGCTCACTGCGGATAAGGGAACAGGACCGCCGCCCGGATATCTGAGCGACGACAAGTACCTCTCCGCCTACTCCTGGTATTTTCTGCCCTGGAATCTCTACCGGCTGACCCGGCTTCTTTCCGGTCTCCCCCTGGATTTGCCGGACGGCGCGGCTATTCTCGACCTGGGCGCCGGTCCTTTGACCTTCGTCCAGGCTCTGTGGCTGGCTAGGCCTGACCTGCGCGCGAAAAACCTGCGCTTCACCTGCGTGGATTCCTCGCAAAAGGCCATGCGCCTGGGCGCCGCCCTGTTCGACCTCATCCGGGAGGAGACCCTGGCCGGAGGCATCGAGGAGGCCCGGGGCGCCTGGTCCGTTTCCCTGGTTCGCGGCCAGCTGCGCAAGCCGCCCGCCTTCGGGGCGAACCTGGTCGTGGCGGCCAACGTGATCAATGAGCTGCATTTCACCCGTTCGGGAACCCTGGGCGACCGCATGGACATGGTGGCCGAGACCCTGGCCGGGGCGGCCGGGGCGGACGGCAAGCTCCTGGTCATCGAACCGGGCGTCAGGTCTTCGGGAAAAATGCTGGCCCGGCTGCGCGACAGCTTTACGGACATGGGGCTCGCCCTGCTCGCGCCCTGTCCCCACGAGGGCCCCTGTCCCCTGGACGGCGGCAAGCTCAAAAGCTGGTGCCATTTCAGCGCGAAAACCGATTCCGCCCCCCAGTGGCTGAGCGAGCTCTCCCGTCTGGCCGGGCTTCCCAAACGGGCGGCTTCCCTGTCCTTTCTTCTGGCGGGCGCGCCAGGGTCCGCGGACGCCGGGCGCTCCCCCGGACTGACCAGGATCGTGTCGAACATGTTCAAGCCCGAGGGCGGCCCCGGTCCCGAGGCCCGCTACGGCTGCTTTTCCGGCGGGCTCGGTCTCCTTCTGGCCAACGAGCCCGCGGGCCTTCTTTCCGGCGACCTTCTGGAGGCCTCCTGGCCGAAAAATCCGGCCCGGGACGTGAAAAGCGGGGCGGCCAGGGTCCTTTTGGAGCGCGGCGCCCCGAAAAAAGCCCTCCCTCCCGAGGAAACCTTGCCCGTGGTCACGGCCAAAAGCTGTCCGGCGCCCTGCGTCGGACAGGCGGCCGGAACCGGCCGGGGCCAACGGACCGGGGGCGGGAAATTCCCCTCCGGCCGCCGCCCGGGAAAACCCGGGATGCGCCGGACGGACAAGCGCGCGGGCGGCGAGGGACGCGGGACGCGGACCCGGACGGGCGCGCCGGGAGAGGCGGGCCGGGACGAACGGGAGCCCGGGGACGCGCGCGACGGCGAAATCCGCGACGGACGCGGTCCATCGAAAAAACGCGGCGCTTCGGGAAAGCGTCCAAAATCCTCGTAATGACGCATGACCAACGATCAGGAACCGAAACGACAACGCGTCCCCAAGCCGGAGTGGCTGCGCATCCGCCTGCCCAAGGGCACGGCCTTCGGCCGGACCTGCGAAACCGTGGCCGGGCGCGGCCTGCGCACCGTATGCCGGGACGCGGCCTGTCCCAACATCTTCGAGTGTTTTTCCAAAAAAACCGCCACGTTTCTCATTCTGGGCGGCCACTGCACGCGTAACTGCGCCTTCTGCAATATCGGCCCTGGCCTTCCCGATCCCGTGGATCCCGGCGAGCCGGGGCGGGTGGCCGAGGCCGCCCGGGAGCTCGGCCTGCGCCACGTGGTGGTCACCTCGGTCACCCGGGACGACCTCGAAGACGGCGGGGCCGCCCATTTCGCCGCCGTGACCGGGGCCGTGCGCGCGACCCTGCCCCAGGCGGCCGTGGAGCTGCTCATTCCCGATTTCCAGGGGGACGAGGACGCCCTTTCCCTGGTGATCGCGGCGCGGCCCGACGTGCTCAACCACAACGTGGAGACCGCGCCCGGACTGTACCCGCGCATCCGCCCCCAGGCCGGGTACGAGCAAAGCCTGACCCTTCTTCGCCGGGCCGCCCGGGCGGGACTCGTGGCGAAAAGCGGGCTCATGGCGGGACTCGGGGAGACGGACGGGGATATTCGCGGCGTGGTGCGCGACCTGGCGGACGCCGGGTGCTCCATTGTGACCATAGGCCAGTATCTCCAGCCCTCCAGGCGTCATCCGGAGCCCGCCCGGTACGTCCACCCCGCCGTCTTCGAGGAATACGCGGCCTACGGCCGCTCCCTTGGCGTGCGGCATATGTTTTGCGCGCCCCTGGTCCGCAGCTCCTATCACGCGGAGCTGTTCGCCCGGGACGGCGCGCCGGAGGATTTGGGCGGACCGGGACGGCCCGGACAGCCCTGACAGCCCGGACAGGTTGTCGAAACGCGTGAAATGCGGTAAGGGACCGCGATTCGGCGCCGCGACGCGCCGCTTTTTGCGTCGCGCATAACAAAAGAGGTGGGACTTTGCAGGTCGAAGCAACGGATATTCCCGGACTCATGATCCTTACGCCAAAGGTTTGGGGCGACAAGCGGGGCTTTTTCCTCGAAGCGCACAGCCGCAAGGCGTTTCTGGAACACGGCCTTGACTACGATTTCGTGCAGGACAATCACGCCCGGTCGGGCCCCAGGGGCGTGCTGCGGGGCCTGCATTTCCAGAAGCCGCCCGCGGCCCAGGCCAAGCTGGTCTGGTGCACCCGGGGCGCGGTCTACGACGTGGTCGTGGATCTGCGCAAGGGATCGCCGGCCTTCGGAAAATCCTTCGGCCTCGAACTCAGCGAGGACAATTTCAAACGGCTCATGATTCCGCGCGGCTTCGCCCACGGCTACGCCACCCTGACCGAAAACGCGGAATTCCAGTACAAGGTGGACGGCTACTACGCTCCGGAGCACGACGCGGGGCTGATCTGGAACGATCCGGACATCGGGGTGGCCTGGCCGGTAAAGGACCCCGTGCTTTCGGACAAGGACATGGTCCTGCCGCGTTTTCGCGATCTCGATTCGCCTTTTGTCTTTGAAGGATAACCCGCGTCTGACCCCAGCGAAGGAGCGCGTCATATGACCGGATCGAATGCAAGCAGCGGCGGCAATCCACCGTACGCCATCGTGTTGGCCGGAGGCTCGGGCACGCGATTGTGGCCGCTTTCCAGGACGCTGCTTCCCAAGCAGCTTCTGGCCTTGAACGGCGAAAAGACCCTCCTGCAGGACACCATGTCCCGGGTCGCCGCCCTGACCGAACCCGGCCGCGTCTGGATCGTCACCAACGAGGAGCACGTCTTCGAGGTCAGAAGCCAGGTGAAGGCCCTGGATCCCGCCCTGGAAGGCCGGGCCCTGGCAGAGCCGCTCGCGCGGAACACCCTGCCCGCCATCATGCTGGCCCTGGACAAGATCGCGGCCGCCGATCCCAAGACCGTGGCCGCCGTGTTCCCGGCGGATCATCAGATACGGGACGTGGCCGGCTGGAAGGCCGCCATGGACAAGGGCCTGCCGCTCGCGGCCGAGGGCTGGTTCGTGACCTTCGGGGTGACTCCCCAGAAGCCGGAGACGGGCTACGGCTACATCCACCGGGGCCGGTCCCTGGGCGAGGACGCCTTCGAGGTCGAGGGATTCATCGAAAAACCCGATCTGCATACGGCGGAAAACCTGCTCAAAAGCGGCGATTATTTCTGGAACAGCGGCATGTTCCTGTTTCGCGTGGACATGTTTCTGGATGCGGTCAAGCGCTACGAACCCGCCCTGTGGGCCTGGTGGGAAGCCCGGGAAACCGCGCCGCTGGCGGACAACTACGCCGATCTTCCGGACCTTTCCGTGGACTACGGCGTGGTGGAGCGGCTCGACCGCATCGCCATGGTGGAAGCCTCCTTCGACTGGGACGACCTGGGCAGCTGGGAGGCCATCTTCCGTCTGGGCGACAAGGACGCCTCCGGCTGCGTGACCAAGGGCGACGTGCTGGCCATGGACTGCGCGAACAGCCTGTTCATCTCCCAGGGCGGCAAGCTGGCCGTGACCGGACTTGCGGACATGATCGTCATCCAGACCCGCGACGCCACCCTGGCCTGTCCCCTTTCCCGGGTGCAGAGCGTCAAGGACGTGGTCGGCGCCCTGAAAAAGGAAGGCAGTTCCCTGGTGGAGGCCCACGTGACCGTGAAGCGGCCCTGGGGCAGCTACACGGTCCTCGAGGACGGGCCCTACTACAAGATCAAGCGCATCGAGGTGCCGCCCCAGGGGCGGCTCAGCCTGCAGATGCATTACCACCGCAGCGAACACTGGGTGGTCATCTCCGGCACGGCCCTGGTGCAGGTGGGTGAAAAGGAAATCCTGCTTTCGCCCAACCAGTCCGTGGACATCCCGGTCACGACCTTGCACCGCTTGTCCAACCCCGGCAAAACGCCGGTGGAAATCATCGAGATCCAAAGCGGCCCCTATTTGGAAGAGGACGACATCGTGCGTTTCGACGACGTGTACGGACGCATTCGCCCCGGCAAGGACGCGGCGGAAAAGAAACGCGAGGAGGGCGCCGGCGAAGGGAACGCATAAACGATCTGCGAACGATTCATGAAGCGTGACGCTGGGTTGAGGCCCAGGCGGCCGGGCGGGGACCCGGCCGGTCTGGAACCTGGCGGAGCGATTGTTGCGGCCATGGACCGGGGCCCGCGCCTGAATCCCGGAAAATGGTTTTGTAACAACTTGAAAGCGTTCGTGAAAAATTTCATTTGTCCTTGACACAAAGCCCCCAAGTTGCGTAAAAGGCGCGGTGCTATCTTGGAGGCGAGGACTTTGCTAACCTCAACAGAAACGGGCAGGGGTGTTATGGAGAAAAAATCGGGCAAGGCAGGGGGAGTCGGCGGCTTCATCCTGCTGTTTCTGGTCGGTTTAGTGGGCTCCCTCATCGTCGGGTGGGTGGTGTTCCCAAGCTTGTTGTTCAGTCAAAAAACGCAGCCCATCAGGTTCAGCCACACTGTCCACGCCGAGCAGGGCATGGAGTGCGAGCAGTGCCACTACCTGACCGAGGACGGTCAGTTCATGGGCTTGCCCAGCACGGAATCGTGCGCGGATTGCCATCCCGACGAGACCGGGGAAGATACCCCGAACGGCAAGGAAATCGACAAATTCGTCAATGAGTATGGCAAGACCGGCGCCCAGGTTCCCTGGCTGGTCTATCAGTACCAGCCCGACAACGTCTTTTTCTCCCATTCGGCGCACCAGGGCTTCCAGTGCACGGATTCCGGCTGCCATCCCCCTGTCGAAACGATGGACGCCCCGCCTGTTTACGAAGAAAACAGAATCACCGGCTACAGCAAGCAGACCATGAAAATGTGGCAGTGCGAACGCTGCCATGCGCAGATGGGCACGAGCAACGCTTGCTACGTCTGTCACAAATAAGGGGGATGACATGGGCATTGATCGCAGAGCTTTTATCGGACTCGTCGCGGGCGGCGTCGCCGGTACGCTGTTCACCCCCATCCCCTGGAAAATGGCGGATGATCTTTCCATCTGGTCGCAGAACTGGTCGTGGATTCCCCGCGTTCCCAAGGGACCGGTGGCCTACGCCTACACCTCCAGCAAACTGTGCCCGTCCGGAACCGGCCTCAAGGTCATGACCGTGGGCGGCGCCCCGGTCACCGCCGCGGGCAACCCGGACCACCCCCTGAGCCAGGGCGGCGTGTCCAGCATCGGCCGGTCCGAAACCTACATGCTGTACAGCCCCGCCCGGGTCAAATCGCCCCTCAAGAAGGTGAACGGCAAGTTCGAGCCCGTGACCTGGGAGGAGGCGCTCACCGCGCTGGCCGAGAAATGCAAGGCCGCGGGCGCCAAGATCGCCTGCGTGAGCGGCGACCAGACCGGTACGGCCAACGAGGTCCTGTCCGCGTTCATCGCCAAGCAGGGCTCCTCGGCCTATTACATGGTCCCGAGCGAAAAACAGTCCGCCGCCAAGGCCTGGAGCCTCATGGGCGGCGCCGGACAGCCCGGCTTCGACGTGGACAACGCGGACTGCGTGTTCATTCTGGGCGCGGACATGTTCGAGACCTGGGGCTCCTCCATCCGTAACCGCAAGGCCTTCGGCGCCTCCCGCGACGCCAGCGGCGACGCCAAGGCGGCCTTCATCTACGCCGGTCCCGAAAGGGACGGCACCGGCTCGGTCTGCGACGCCTGGATCCCGGTCAAACCCGGCGATCTGGCCATGGTCGCTCTGGGCGTGGCCTGGATCCTCATGGAAGCGGGCGCCATGCCTTCCGGACCCGGCGCGGCCGAATTCGTCTCCTACGTCAAGAGCAACTGCTCTCCCGACAAGGTGGAAGCCGCCTGCGGCCTCAAGCCCGCGGTCCTGGTGGGCGTGGCCAAGATGCTCGCCGGCGCCAAGGCGCCTCTGGTAGTCCCCGGCTCCCCCTGCGGACAGGGCGGTTCGGCCGCCGCGTTCATGGCGGGCATGGCCCTCAACATGCTGCTCGGCCGGATCAACAAGCCCGGCGGCGTGGTCGCGCTTCCCGCCCTGCCCAAAGCCGTGGACGGCGCCATGGACCAGGCCGACATCCTGAAAAACGATCTGCTGGCCTTCCTGAAGGACGCGGGCGCGGGCAAGGCCCCCGAAGCGGTCCTGTTCTACGAGGCCAACCCGGCCTACGGCCTGCCCGAGGCCGACGCCATGGCCGAGGCCATCGCCAAGATTCCCTTCAAGGTCAGCTTCGCCTCCTTCATGGACGAGACCGCCGCCCTGTGCGACCTGGTCCTGCCCAACTCCCTCACCCTGGAACGTTTCGACGACGTGGCCTCGCCCTACGGCGTCGCCTTCAACGTCTACAGCCTGGTCAAGCCCCTGACCAAGCCCATCTACGACACCCGGACCACCGCGGACTTCATCCTGGCCTTGGCCGAGAAGATGGGCGCCTCCCTGGGATTCGCGAGCATGGAAGAGGTCCTCAAGGCCAAGGTCGAGGCCCTGGCTCTGGCGGGCGGCTTCATCGCCAAGGACGTCCAGCCCTGGCAGGCGCTCGCCGGTTCCAGCGCGCCCGAACCTTCCGCCGACCTGTGGGCCGACCTGGAAGGCGGCTACGCCTGGGTGCTGGCCGCGGGCGCGGAGCAGACCGGACTGGGCTACGCGGGCGGCGTTCTGGCCAAGGCGGTCAAGCCCATCGAGGGCAAGGTCGTCCTGGCCCCCTACGCCCGGCAGACCAGCGGCACGCCGGTCATGGGCATCCCGGCCCAGAACCTGACCATCGTTCCGGACAACGAACTCATAAACACGGCCACCTTCGTGAAAATGAACGCCGAAACCGCATCCTGGTTCGGCGTGTCGGAGGGCTCCTCGATCACCATCGAAGGCGCGGGACAAAAGCTCCCGGTCAAGGTTCACTTAAGCGAAAACGTGATGACCGGCGTCATCGCCGCGCCGCTCGGATTCGGACATTCCGCCTTTGATCAGTACAGCAAGGGCAAGGGCGTCAACATCCTCAGAGTCCTGGCCGCCAGGGTGGAAGAGGGCGCCGGAGTGGCCGTTTGGGACGGCGCCGCCGTGAACATCGCCTAATTTTAAGCCATAAGGAAATTCGATATGTCTGCATTCAAAGACTTCGATACCACGTGGGTGATGGTGGTCGACATCGACAAATGCACCGGGTGCGGAGCGTGCATGGCGGCGTGTCAGACCGAAAACAACATCGCCCCCCAGCCGGACGCGTCCAACAAGCTGCGGACCGTCTCCTGGATGACCGTGTATGAGCTGAGTAACAAGATGCCCTTTCCCGATCACGACATGGCCTACCTGCCCAGGCCCTGCATGCAGTGCGGCAATCCGCCCTGCGTCTCGGTCTGCCCGGTCATCGCCACGGACAAGAACGAGAACGGCGGCATCGTCAGCCAGATCTACCCCCGCTGCATCGGCTGCCGGTACTGCGTGGCCGCCTGCCCCTACCATGCCCGCGTGTTCGGCTGGTACGACCCGGTCTGGCCCGAGGGCATGCAGAAAACCCTGACCCCCCTGACCTCCACCCGTCCCAGGGGCGTGGTGGAAAAATGCAACTTCTGCCACCATCGGTTGAATCTGGCCAAGGACGCCGCCCGCGCCCAAGGCAAGAACCCCGAGGACCTGGAAGACGGCGCCTACAAGCCGTCCTGCGCGGAAATCTGTCCCACCGGCGCCATCAGTTTCGGCGATGCCAAAAACGCCAAGCACAAGGTGCACGAACTGATCAAAAGCCCGAACGCCTTCCGCCTGCTTGAGCGCCTGGGCACCAAACCCCAGGTCTATTACTACTCCAAACGGGAGTGGGTGCGGCGTCAGGGCGACAACTATCTCAAAAGCGAAAAGGTCTAGGGGAGGTCGCCATGGGATTCGTTGAAATGGAAAAAGACTGGTATCCCGAGGGAGCCGAGCGTTGTTCCCTGGGGAAATTCATTCTCTGGCTGGCCTTTCTGGGCCTGTTCTTCCTGTGGGGCCTCTACGCCGCCGTCATCATCCTCTGGAAGGGACTCGGCGTCACCGGCCTCGACAACTACTTCGGCTTCGGCCTGTGGATCACCTTCGACCTGGCCGTTATCGCCCTGGGCGCCGGCGCCTTCTTCACCGGGCTTTTGCGCTACATCATTCGCATCGATGAGCTGCAAAACATCATCAACCTCTCGGTGATCAAAGGCTTCATCTGCTACTCGGGCGCCATGCTCGTGCTCACGCTGGACATCGGCCAGCCCATCCGGGCCTGGTTCGGCTACTGGCACCCCAATGTCCACTCCATGCTGACGGAAGTTATCTTCTGCATCACCTGCTACCTGACCGTGCTCATCATCGAATTCATTCCCCTGGTCCTGGAGCAGAAGCAGATCTACAAGATTCCCTTCCTGCACAACCTGGCGCACAACATGCACGTGGTCATGCCGCTGTTCGCGGGCATCGGCGCCTTCCTGTCCACCTTCCACCAGGGTTCCCTGGGCGGCATGTACGGCGTCATGTTCGCGCGCCCCTACGCCTTCCGCGAAGGGTTCTTCATCTGGCCCTGGACCTTCTTCCTGTTCGTCCTTTCGGCCATCTCCTCGGGACCGTGCCTGACCGTGCTCATCGCGGGCTTCATCGAGAAGCTCTCCGGCCGCAAGATGACCACCTACCGCATCAAGTCGCTCATGGCCAAAATCGGCGGCTCCATGCTGCTTTTGTACATGGTCTTCAAGTACATGGACACCTGGGCCTGGATCAATGGCATCCTGCCCAAGGCGGGCCTTACCTTCGACCAGATGTTCTACGGCATGGTCTACGGCAAATGGCTGTTCTTCACCGAACTGGTCCTGTGCATCCCGGTGCCGGTGATCTTCCTTTTGACCCCGCTGCGCCGCAAGCCGGTGTTCATGTACCTGGGCGCCATCCTGGCCTGCGCGGGCGTGGTCATCAACCGCTACGTCTTCACCGTGCAGTCCCTGGCCCAGCCGGTGCTGCCCTTCACCAAGTGGGAGATCTACGCTCCTAACTGGGCCGAGTGGGCGCCGAGCTTCATGATCCTGGCCTACGGCTTCATCATCATGAGCCTGTCCTACCGCTACCTGCCCATTTTCCCGCAGGAAAAGAAGCTCAACAAGTAGCTTCAAGCGACACAAGATCCAAAAGGCGGTCCGCGAAAGCGGGCCGCCTTTTTTTTTATGTCCGCAATGGTTCGGCGCGCTATCGCGGCATCGGCGGCATCTTGCTGAGAGCGCGCAATGCCCGCCACGTTGCCGCCCGAAGCCAGAAAGCGGCCACGCGCAGCGGAGCCCGCGACGGATGCGGCGAGAGCGGGTTCCTGGCCCTTCTCCGTTCCCAGGAAAAACGCGCGATGCGTTCGCGCTTCCCGGCCAGTAACCGTCTTGGCGCGGCCCAGGACCCGCCTTCGGCGGCGCGACGACGCATAGAATGCGACGATGCATTGGACGCAGCCAGGCGCTGAACATGACGATGGGTTGGATGCGGCCAGGCATTGAACATGACGATGGGTTGGATGCGGCCAGGGTTGGGCGCTTACTGTAAGGCTTTTGGAACTGGGGGCGTTTTGGCCTCGCCAGCCGCGCCAGTCAGGCCGGTCGCGCCGGTAGCCGTCGCGGCGTCCTCTCCCGTCATGACGAGCACCGAGGCCGTCATGCCCACGCGCAGCTTGACGCCTTCAGGCGGATGCGCCCGCACCCTGACCGGGATGCGCTGGGCCAATCTGATCCATTCGAAGGTCGGATTGACGTCCGGGAGAAGGTTTTTCCCATCGCTGCCGTCGGTCTGGAAGATGCCCCAGCCGATGCTCTCCACCACGCCGGGCACGGGGATATCCGGGTAGCTCATGAAGGTGACCACGGCGGGCTGGCCGGACCGCATGTCCGCGATCTGGGTCTCCATGAAATAGCCCGCCACCCAGAAGCTGGAGGCGTCCACCAGGGCCAGGGCCGGCTGGTTGGCCACGGCCTGGGCGCCGATGCGCAGGTTGAGGTTGGTCACGTATCCGTCCACCGAGGCGTACTGGCGGGTGAATTCATAATTGAGCGCGGCGTCTTCCAGAGCGGCCTTGGCGGCGCGCAGTTGCGGGTTGTTCTGGCCCAGGGGGCCCCGGGCGGCGATGGCCTTGTCCAGGTCGGCCTGGGCCTGGCGTCTGGCCGCCTTGGCCTGGAGCAAGGCGGATTCGCCCTGGGCGAGCTGGGCTTCGGTCGCGTCCCGGTTTTCCTTGTTCTGGTCGAACTCCGCCTCGGCGATGGCCGCCTCGCCCACCAGATCCCTGGCCCGGAGGTAGTTCTTTTCGGCCAGGTCGAATTCGGCCCGCAGTTTTTCGATGTCCGATTCCGATTCCTTGATCATGGCCTCGCTCTGGCTCAGGGCTTCGGCCGCCGCCTGCGCGTTCTTGTCCAAGACCACGAGATTCTGGATGGTCAGGTCCAGATTGGCCTGGGCCTCATGCAGGGCCGAAAGGAACGTGCGCGGGTCTATTTCAAAGAGAAGATCGCCGGCCTTGACGAACTGGTTGTCCACGATGGGCAGGTTCACGATGGGGCCGGTGACCCGGGGCGCGACGGTGATGACGATGGCTCTGACCTGGCCGTCGCGCGTCCAGGGGTTTTCCAGGTAATGGCGATATTTCAAGAGAACCGCCGTCGCGGCGACGCCGGCGATCAGGACGGTGACCAGGATTTTGACGCGGCCGGGCTTCATGGCGTCAGCTCGGGATGACGAAGGCGCCGATGACGCAGGTGAACAGGGCGCACAGGGCGATGAAGACCAGGGCGCTGCTGAGGAAAAACCGGCTCAGGCGGTATCTGTCGAGCACATACGCCACGCAGCAGGCGGCCAGCGTCCCGAAGAAGGCGGCGACCAGAAGCGGGGACAGATAGACCCCGTGGAAATTGAATTCGTGCGGGATGAGCGTCATTGTTCGCCTCTGCGCCGCCTTGGGCCTTGCTGGACGTTGCGTGCGGCGGGTCTTGCGTCACACTACTTCATTACGCCACGCGGCGCGGCCAGATCAAGGTGAAAAAGGAATGTGGTCCGCCTCTGGCCAGTCCTGGAGCGGCGCGTCCCCGGCGATCCACGCGCCGAGTCCGGCGCGCAGACTTTTGGCCTGGATGAGGTTGTCGGCCACAAGCTCCAGGGATCGGGTGAAGCGGAACGCATCCCTCCAGGCCGGGGCGTCCCAGGAGGTCTTTTCGGCGTCCGTTGGGGCCCCTTGGCCCTGAAGGGCCGACGCGACCCGTTCGACTGCCCGGCGCAGGTCCAGAAGGATTTCCCCGGTTTCCGGGACGATCTGATCGAGGGATTCTCGCGTGAACGAGACAAGGACCCGCCGCAACTTTTCCAACCCGGCGTCCGCGTCTCGCTGGAAATCCTGGAGGATCGGATGTCCGGCAAGGCGCTGGCGGTCCTCGTCCAGGGCGGCCAGATGGAACGCCAAAAGATGGGTCAGATTCACGTATCCGCTGAGGATCCGGCGTGTTCGAGCGGATATGCGCCGGGGCTTGTACTGGGCGGCGGCGTCGTCCATGCGGCTTGCCAGTTCCCAGGGCGGCGTGAGGCGCGGGCGCAGGAGGCGCTCGAGAACGCCTCGCGGGCTTGGGCGCGCAAACATGCGGTCGGTCCGAGCGGCCGCCGAGGCGTAAAACCAGCCGTCGAGCCGGTCGAATCGCCTTTCCGGGCGCAAGGAGGCGATGCTCTCGGTCAGCGCGTAGCTTATGAGAAAAAACAGGCAGAACACGACCGAGAGATTGAACACGTTCATGACGTCGTAGACGGGCGGCGAGGAAAAACAGGGTTCGCAGTAGATCACCATCAGGATGCAGGGCCATTTCCCCAGCGGCTTCATGATGACGGTCCATGACAGACAGAATGCGCCGGTGATGCAGAACGCCAGTTGATAGAATTCCGTAATGTTGGGCAGGACGAGAAAGAAGAGGAAGGAAGCCAGGACCGCGCCCACGAAAAAGGCGGGCAACAGGTCCTGGGGTTGTCTGCGCGGCGCAAGCACCCCCTGCAGCATGAACAGCGCGGTCAGATACATGCTTCCGGCGCCGACCGGAACGCGGGTATAGATATTGAGCAGGAAAAAGACGCAGAAGAAGGCCGCCATGCAAAGGGCCAGGCGCGCGGCTTCGGGGTCGAGACCGCGCGGGGCCCGCGGCGGGGAACTCGCTGGCAGGCGTGCGTCCCGGCAAAATATGTCCTCGAGAAGCGCGCAGGCCTCGGCGTGCGCCTCTTCCAATTCCCGGAGGCAATCATCGAGGATGGCCACAAGCCGCCTTTCTTCCTCATCGGCCGGGGTCATGGCCTCCTCGCGCGGGAAAAGCCGCACCCGGACGATCTCGCGGCGGTCCCTGGCGGAAACCTCCCCCTTGGCGAAGAGATCTTCCATATGGGCGGCCCTGGCGTTCATTTCGGAGAGGTAGGCCGGCGCGCCCGAAAAGGCCGTCAGAAGGGGGTTTTCGCCGCCGTAGGACGTGATGGCGTGCTTGATGCGGCCCTGGATGCGGATCATGCGCTTGGCGATGTCCATGACGCGTCGTAAGGCGTGGCGCTCCTCCACGGCGCGCAGGTCCTCGAGCATGCACTGGTCCAACAGGCTCGAAAACCTGGTCACGCTCTTGATGAAAAGGCGGGGCCGTTCGCTTATGGCCTCCCTGTCCCGCTGGGCGTATTCCCCGGTGAAAAAATCCCGGATGACCTCGTGTTGCAGCCTGACGGCGCCAAGGATGGCTTGCAGCATGACCGGCCTGGTCTTTTCGGGCCAGAGGAAGACCTCGACCAGGGAGTTGACGATCACCCCCAGGACGGTGGCCTGGGAGCGGGACATGACCACGGTGAAGGAGGTCAGGCTGTCGAGGCCGGAGTGGATGACCAGCAGCAGCGGAATGACCGTGGCCTTCATCCAGAGGTAATCCCGCTTGGAGGCGAGGCTCATATAGGTTCCGAACAGGAGCCAGGCCGACATGGCCAGCATGAATCCCCAGCGGTTTTGCGAGAACAGGGACAAGAGAAGAAGGGCGGTCGCGGCGGCCAGCAGGGTGCCGGCGATGCGGTTCAACCCTTTCAGGGCTGAAGCCCCGGGCTGGCCCATATGCACGGCCAGCGCGGACAATCCAGCCCAGACCGGTTCGCTCCAGCCCATACTGTAGGCGATGCCCAGGGAGGCGGACACGGCGATTCCCGTTTTGAGCCCTTCCCTGAGGTTACGGGAGAGCTGCGGCGTGACCGCAAGCGTCTTGACCACCGTGGCGGCCATGTTCGTTTCTCCCGGCCGGTTTCGTCGTCGGGCGGCCCGTCGAGATTGCTCCCGGCCGCTCGCGGGCTTGAGCGGCCTGGCTGAGCCAGGATACCACGCGATTCATTTTCTGGAAATACGCGCAAGCCAGCGGCGCGCAGGGTTCGGGGCGCCGGGCCATGCGGCCGCGTCCGGCGGCGCGCGCACGCAACCGCTTTGTATCACATTTCACAAGAAAAGGGCGCCGGGGAGGAACATGCCGGTCCGGGAGCGGGGGCCGGCCTCGGGACGGGAGTACGTTCCGGGCCTTCGTCGGCCCCTTGAACAGGAAAAAGAAGGCGGCGCATCGCCTCGTTTACCGGCGCGCTTGCGTCTTTCCGGAATCGGCGCAGGCGGATCCGGGCAAGCCGGGCAACCCCGTAAACCCAGGCAATCCCGGAAATCCGGGAAACCCGGGCATGCCGGGCGGGCCGGTTTTGCGTACGGACGGAAATCTGGCCGCCTGGGCTTTGAACGCGAGCAGAGGAACGGGCGCTTCCGGCTGGCATGCGGGGGGCGTTTTTGCGTCTTGAGCGCGAACAGGGGGATGGGCGCTTCCGGCTGGCATGCGGGGGGGGTTTATAGGTCTTGAACGTGAACTGGGGACGGGCGCTTCAGGCTGATGTGCGGGGGGGGTTTTTGCGTCTTGAGCGCGAGCAGGGGGACGGGGGCGTCGGGCTGTGGTGCGGGGGGGCGCGCTTGGATTT
>CALGYO010000104.1 GCA_937934715.1 uncultured Desulfovibrionaceae bacterium
CAATGGTGCCGATGTTGACGTGCGGCTTTTTCCGCTCGAATTTCGCCTTGCCCATGACTTCCCCCTGAATGTGAGGTTTTTTGAGTTTGATTTTTTACGGAAAATGTATGTGGAGCCCACAATCGGATTTGAACCGATGACCTCTTCCTTACCAAGGAAGTGCTCTACCGACTGAGCTATGTGGGCCTCTATCGAATGCGGCAGGGGACGGGCGGTTGGAGCGGGAAACGGGACTCGAACCCGCAACCCTCAGCTTGGAAGGCTGATGCTCTAGCCAATTGAGCTATTCCCGCGCTTCCTGTAGTTCCGCAACAGGCTTGCCTGTCTCCTACAGCTTCGTACGCATTTTATGGTGGAGGGGGGAGGATTTGAACCTCCGAAGTCATACGACGACAGATTTACAGTCTGTTCCCTTTGGCCACTCGGGAACCCCTCCTCTTTGGAGCTGGCGAAGGGACTTGAACCCGCAACCTGCTGATTACAAGTCAGCTGCTCTACCAGTTGAGCTACGCCAGCTGTCCAAGAGCCGGATGGTTAGACCATCATGGCGCCTGCGTCAAGCGTTTTCGTCCGCTTCGCCTGTTCAAAGATCATTCGAACCCTTCCGGCCGCGTTTGGCGTTCGCGGCTGGAGGAAGGCGTCTATATGCTTTTAAAACCTTTGGCAAGCGCTTTTCACCACTTTTTTTTCGATGGCCTGAAATTTCCTTCGCGCAAGGCCGCGCCCGGCGCCCGGCGGGCCTATTTCTCCTCGAGCCCCTTCGCTAGCGTCTCGAATATTTCCCGCTGGGCCGCAATGGCCCGCAGCCGCTCCCGCAAGGGTTCGTAATACAGCGCGGACTTGAGCCGCCGCTCGCTTGCGTCGTATTTGATCTTGAGCTTCATGTCACGATCCCTGAAATTCCAGGTCAGCACGGTCCATGGCCCGTCCCGCGTCTCCTTGGGCTTTTTGCCGTAGGCCTCGGGGGCGAGTTTCTTCACCGCCTCGAAATCCACGTCATGCGCCTCGATGATGCGGGCGAACAGCGCGCCGTCCACAAAGGCGTAGCTGATCCGCGCGGGCATGGCGTACCCGCAGGGGCCCTCATACCGGTAATACGCCAGGTCGCCGCTATGGGCGTACTCCCGCAATTGCTCCCGGCCCTCGATCCGGTCCATGCGCTCCCCGAACGGCGGGGCCAGACAATCGAACGCGCACGCCCGCACGGGCCAGACGGCGAAACACCCCATGACCGCCGCCCAAAACACGCCCCGCCATGCGCAACGCATCCGTATCGTCATCCTCTCGCCCCCCTTCCGGTCCGAAAAACAACTTGCCATCGGCTAAGCAAACCCTGAAACTCGCGCCCTGTCAAACAGCCCCGATCGCGCAACCCTCTACAATCGGCCGTCCCATGTCCTGGCTTTTCCTCTCCCTGGCCACAGCGCTGGCCAACGCCCTGGAAGTGACCACCGTCAAACGCTTCTTTTCCGGGCTCTCCATATCGCGCACCGTGGCGCCCCCCATGGCCTACAGTCTGCCCCTCTTCCTGCTGACCTTGCCGTTCGTGGAACCAGCCTCCATCAAGCCCGGATTCTGGACCACCCTGGCCATCCTGCTCCCCTTCAACATCCTGGGCTATTTCATGAGCCTTAGGGCCGTGACCATATCCCCCCTTTCCCTGACCATGCCCTTCCAGGCGCTCACCCCCATGGCGGTTTTGCTCACGGGATTTCTCATCCTGGGCGAACTGCCGAGCCTGCCCGGCGCCTGCGGCATCCTCGGCATCGCCGTGGGCAGCTACGTTCTTGGCATCGGCTCCGGCCCCGGCAAAAGCCTCCTCTCCCCCATCCGCGCCGTCCTCAAGGAACGCGGCTCGGTCTACATGATCCTGGCCGCCATCCTTTTCGGACTCACGGCGGTCCTCGGCAAGAAACTCCTTCAGGAATCCTCGCCTGTTACCGCGGGGTTGACGCTGCTCATCACCCAGAACGCCCTGGTGGTGGCGGCGCTTCTCGCCCTCAAGAAAATACGTCCGCGCGACCTTCTTCGCCAGCCCGCCGCCAGCGCCGCCGCGGGCGCCCTGCTCTACTGCCACGTCGTCTTTCACTTTTCCGCCATCGCCCTGGCGCCAGCCGCCTACATGATCAGCATCAAACGCTTAAGCTCCGTGTTCTCCGTCATCTTCGGCGGCCTCGTCTTCAAGGAAGAACACATCGCCCCCCGCCTCTTTGGCGCCGCCCTCATGACCGCCGGCGCCGCCGTGATCGCGATCTGGGGATAGGCGGGGGGACGGGGCGTTTGCGCCAGCGGCGCATCGGAGGGGGGAGGATTGCGCACTGAGCCCTTGCCGGGGAACGGAGACGCCGAAAACGCCGCCCTGCTTCCGCAACCATTTCCTGAAACGGCGGGCCGCGCCAAGGCGATTTTTTAAGCTTTCCTACTCGCCTTTGGACGGGATGATCTTGCCATAGCGCCATTTGAGCACGGCAAATCCGATGAGCGGCACGGCGATGTCCGTCCAGAAGACCGCCCCGGCATTGCCCGGCGCGAAGTTTCCGGCAGTGACCATCTGGTAGGCGTGTCCGCAGGCGGCGCCCCAAAGGAACATGGCGGGAGCCGCGATGGCCGCGAATCGCATCCCGTGGCCTCCACGACAGGCGAACAGACCGGCCACGCTGAATCCGAGGCTGGCATACCCCACCTCAGCCTGAAACGGACTGTTTGGCCAACCGATGAATCGCGCCAGCATTTCGCCGTAAAAAACATGCCCGATGAAATTGTAAAACAAATATACGCCGATCACGAAAAAACAGTACCATGCCATAAAGCGGTCGCTGACAACCTGCGGGTCCCTGGGTTTTGACATCCTGCCCACGGCGATACAAGCGGACAGCAGCCATAGCAGACAGCAGAGAATGGGAAAATTGGAAAGGACAAACCCGATCAATGCGCCAATCATACTTCCTCCATGGCATAGGCCAATTGTGTGATCATGCCGCACCCTCCGGAGCATTGGCTTTGGATGAGCGTCATTTGTAACGGCCAGACTCGACAACGTCTGGCCGTGCAACGCCGCTGCCCGCCAATGACCTCAACGGCCAAGCTCGAAGGCGAATTGGCTTGCCCATTTTTGATCCTAGCTTATGCTAGTCTGGCCTGATTTCGAGTTGGCTGTCTAGGCGCTTCATCGGCGCCTTTCCTGGAGAACTTGATGGTTGGTTTTGCGGTCGGCGTCACAGAGCGTGATGTCCTGGAAAAGGCGCTGATTTTAGCTCTCGGCCTTTTTCAACTATCCCGATGCGGCACGCAGGCTGATTTACGCCGCCAACCCGATCGATAGCCCCAGCTCCCGGGTCAGGAAAAGCGTGAAGGGGAATAGCGTTTTTGCGACGGAGACCGCCCTGTTCAAGGCGATATGCCTGGCGGTCCCGAAGCTGGGAAGCGGTGGACGATGCGGACGAGGAACCGGCCGGAGATCATGGCCCGGGTCGCAATCGTTTTCCGGGACAGGCTCCAGAGCCATCTTTGCTAAACCATCAATAGAGGCGTTTACGCGGTTTTCGAAACGCTCCCGTCGCCAGCGGTATTGGCGTAGACGACGCCCTGAATAAAAGAAAAAGGGCCGTTACCTTTTTTGAGTTAACCATATATTTTTTGGGATTTTTTGTATTGATGAGAGGAGTTGAACCTCCGCCCCCCTCCCCCATACAATGCTTCGCGATCGAGAAGCGGAACATCTCTCGAGACGCTTTCCCCTTCTCGGGCGCGAAGCATTGTACGGTTTTTTCTTTGGGAAGGGGATGGAAAGGGGGCGCGGGGGGAAGGAAGGGGGAACCCTTTCTTTTTTCGTGAAAAAAAAGGGGTCCCCCTTCCTTCCCCCCACCGCGCCGTCGGCGCCTCCGGCCTAGACGGTCAGCACGGACCAGCCGGTTTTGAGCATGTGGGTGAGGGGTTCGCCGGTGTAGAGGACTTCGACGCCGAGGGCTTCGAGCGTTTCGGCCAGGCCGTAGCGCTCCGCGCAGGCGCGGCAGGCGTAGAGTTCCACGCCCGCCTTTGCGCAGGCCGCAAGTTCCTCCCGCAGCATGCCGTTTTCAGCGAGGACCTTCTGGGAAGGTCCCCAGACGATGAGGCGCACGGTTTCCCACCAGCCGTGGATGCGCGAGTTCTTGGCGTACATGAGCGCCATGTTCATGGCCGCTTCCGGATCGGCGTTCGTCCAGATCACGCAAAGGCTGTCGGGCTTATCCATCGGATTCCTCCAGAACGTAATTGAGGCCTTTGATGAGGCCGAAGCAGCCAGCGAGCATCATATCCCCGCCGGGGCAGGGGAAAAGGGCGTCGAACCCGGCCATCTGACCGCGCTGGGGGCCGATGACGGCGGTATGTTTGAAGCCGTTGGCCGCGGCGGGAAGGTCCAGGGTCATGCAGCCGTGTCCCCAGGCGTCGAAGACTTCCTGGTTGGTCAGTTCCCCGCGCCGGAAGCGGGCGAGATCCTCCCAGATTTCCTGGGGGTTGCGCACGCCGGTATGGTGTTCGTAGATGCCGTAAGCCTTGTCCCCATGGACCAGGGCGGCCAGGATGTGGCTGTTGCCCATGTTGAGGACGACGCCGCCCTGGCCGCAGCAGATTTCCTCGATGGCCGGATCGAAGAGCGCGCCGAGTACGGCGCCGGAGGCGGTATCGGCCACCGGGCCGCCGCCGATGGACTCCTGCAGCGCCGCAAGCCGGGTCATCATGGAGGGAGGGGCGTCGTAGATCAGGGATTCCAGGCGGCCATGGGCCTTGGTCAGGAAGGATTCCCAGAGCTTGAACCGGCCCAGGCGGTTGCTTTCGCCAGGGTGGAAGCCATGGTCCTGGGCGCAGGCGGCCACGGCTTCGGGAGGTTCCAGCCCGGCCATGCCGAGGAAGGATTCCCAGAAGCCGGGGTCGTAGTCGGCCAGATGGACGGGAATGGCGTTTTTGGGCTGGGTTTCGCGAAGCCGCACGCCCATTTTTTCCACCTTGGCCAGGTCGTCGCCCAGGGAATAGGCCGCCGCCCGGGTGGCCGAGACGGTCAGTCCCGCTTCCAGGTGGGCCTTGACGGCCTTGTAGAAGCCGCCGCCCATGTTACGGCCGAAGAGGTGGATGTTCCTGCCCCGGGCCGTCAGTTCCTGAATGCGCGCGGCCACGAGCCGGGCCGGGGACGGCAGCACGAATTTAGGGCAGTTCTCGAGTTCCAGGTCCGGATTGTAGTACAGAACGTCCTGGGTGCCTGAGCCGATGTCGAGGATGAGGGTCTTAGCGGTAAGCATGCACGGTCTGTAATGACTTGCTTCCCCGCAGTCCAGTTCTACCTGAACGCCTCCTCCACCTATGGGCTCAGGGATTCCAGCAGCATCATTCGGCGATTGGCATCCCCCAATCAAAGTCGCCGTTTACCAGCATCGGCGCGATACGATCCGTTAACGTTTCGTCTCCAAGCTGGTAATAATCATTCGATCCCCACCCCCAGAGACGGCCGTCGTTTTTCAGCCCGAGGGAGAACAGCCCTCCGGCCGCGATGTCCACATACCATGAACCGATCTGCGTAGGCAGATGGCGATTGGTCGTTGTTCCATCACCAACTTGTCCATTTCCGTTATACCCCCATGCCCAGAGACCGCCGTCGCTTTTCAGGCCGAGCGAGTGAAGCCCTCCCGCCGCGATGGCCGAGTATCCCTCCCCGACTAAAACCGGCGCTCCACGGTTGCTCATGGTTCCA
Organism: uncultured Desulfovibrionaceae bacterium; assembly: GCA_937934715.1. Classification (GTDB taxonomy): domain Bacteria; phylum Desulfobacterota; class Desulfovibrionia; order Desulfovibrionales; family Desulfovibrionaceae; genus CALGYO01. Next base: position 5,723 of record CALGYO010000104.1, read on the forward strand.
TCGCCGATCTGGCCGCTCCCATTTTGCCCCCATCCCCAGAGACTGCCATCGCTTTTCAGGCCAAGCGCATGCCACCCCCCCGCCGAGATGGAAGTAAAGCTGGAACCAGTTGGCGTCGGCGTCAAATGATCCGTGAATGTTCCGTCACCGAGTTGTCCGTCGCCGTTAGCTCCCCAGCCCCAGAGGCCGCCGTCGCGTTTCAGAGCCAGGGAAAAATACCAGCCAGCCGCGATGCCCGCGTACCCCTCCCCCACCTTGACCGGCGCATGGCGGTCCACAGTGGTTCCATCCCCGAGCTCTCCATTCTCGTTGCAGCCCCAAGCCCAGAGACTGCCGTCGTTTTTCAAGCCAAGAGAGTGTCTGAGCCCGGCATCGACCATGATGAAGCCGGAACCGGCCTGAACCGGCGCGCTTCGGCTCAGGGTGGACCCGTCGCCGAGTTGGCCGTATTCATTATCGCCCCAAGTCCAAAGCGTTCCGTCGTCTTTCAGGGCAAGCGTGTGATCACGGCCTGCGGAAATGGCCGAATACCCCGTTCCCGACTGGACCGGGACGCTGCTGCTTATTGTAGTTCCGTCGCCGAGTTGTCCCTTGTCGTTATACCCCCACCCCCAAAGCCCGCCGTCGCGCTTCATGGCCATGGAAAAGGTATACCCGGCCGATATGGCGGATTCACCCATGTCAACTGCGGAACCAGTTTCCAATAAAAGCAGCCCGATAGGGACCGAGAGCGTCTTTCCGGAGGCGGGTTGGGGAGCGTCGTTCCGGAGCTTGCTCTTTCGTGCGGACGCCAGCGAATCTTCCGCGCTGGCCATTTCAAGAAAGAAAAGCTCCCTGGCGTTCCCGGAGACGAGCGGCGTCTTTCCGATTCGATCCCGGCCCTGTTCCGCGAATCTTGGCGCAGCCGCTTCTTCGGCGGAGCTGATTGCGCCGGGTGTGACATCTCCGGCTGTTTTCGCGAGAGAGGATTCCGCCTGGCGGAATGAACGCGCAGGGTAAGCAAGACCGTCCCCGAACGCGGCACAATGTCCATATCCGGCAATGCTTATGATGCTGGCCACAATTACGATTTGCGCAAGCATGATCGTCGCTTTCATCTTCGCTCCCAGCGGGTTTCGAGGCTCAAGGGGAACACGCTCGTTTGAAGCGGCTCGGCGTGTAAATTTAACAGTAAATAAATACAAAGCATAGTGCATACTAGTATGTCAATATACAGTGGAAAATATTACCCAACGCTCCCTTCCTCGCAATTCGGAGCTTGCAACGCGCCTTAAGGAATTCCTTAGCGCTGGGCTACGCCGGGCAAGAGGCAAGAACGTCACGTCATATCGAAGGAAAATGAAGGGACAGGCGTCATGACAACGCGAGAGGAGCGGTTGAAGGAATATCGGTGGGAGTTTTAAGGAACGTCGCTCGGGGCGTGATCCTCTTGGACCAGCCGCATGGCCGCCTCGGTCAGGTCATCCGCGAAAGCGGCGTCCAGGGGCGCATGCCCTGTGAGCAGACGGTACCACATGGCCCCGAAAACCATGTCCACCGCCAGGTCCAGACCGATCCCGGAACTTCTTCGCCCGCTCTCCCCGGCGCGCTGCAAGAGGGACAGCATCACCGCCCTCCGCCTGGCCACGAACCCCTCCCGGAAGCGCTCGCCAAACGCCGCATCCTTCTGGGCCTGGGCCATGAGGAAACGCAGATGGGGACCGCCCCAGTCGAGCGCCCGCATCGAACGCCGGAGGAACAGGCCAAGCGCCTCCTCCAAGGGTTCGACGGCGGGAACGGGAATGTCCGCATCCGCCCGGCGCAGCACGGCCTCCAGCGCGATATCCGCCGCCGACGGCCACCAGCGGTAGATGGTCGGTCTGCCGACCCCGGCCCGTTTCGCCACGGCCTCGATGCTAAGCCCCGCCGCGCCCTCTTCGGTCAACAGGTCATGGGCCGCCTGAACGACCGCCTCCCGGGCCTTCTCGCTTCTGGGCCGTCCGATTTTTCCCTTGGTCATAGCAACCCTCCGCGCGCGCTCGAACCCTCTTGCCACGCTTGACGGACTCCGGCAAGTTTAGTTACGTTACAGAACGTAACGAAAATAAGCAGCGGGACGCCCCGGCGGCCGCAAAGGATCGAGAACATGAACGTGGACCTTCTGAAACTGGCGTATTTTTCACCCACAGGAACCTCGAAGGCGGTTTGCGAGGCCATCGCGGAAGGCCTGGCCCCCGTCCGCCTGGAATCGATCGACGCCACCAGCCCCAAGGCGCGGATGCGGCCGCTTTCGGGAAACGAAAACGAGCTTCTCGCGCTCGCCTGCCCCGTCTACATGGGCCGGATTCCCGCCGTGTTCCGCGACTGGCTGGCCGTTATGCGCATAGAGAACGTTCCGGCGGTCTGCGTTGTCGTCTACGGCAACCGGGCTTACGAGAACGCCCTGCTTGAGCTCGCCGACGCCGTGACCCAGCGCGGCGGCCTTCCCGTCGCCTGCGCGGCGTTTATCGGGGAACACTCCTTCTCGCATCCGGACAGGCCCACGGCCCAGGGACGGCCCCATGCGCAGGATCTGGCCCTGGCGCGCGAATTCGGGCGCAAGATCGCCGGGAAGCTTCGCGCCGCCCCGTCCGTGGCGAAAACCTGCGCGGCGTCCATCCCGGGCGCCCGCCCGTATGGCGGCGTCACGAAACTCTGGGACGTGGACTTCATCGCGGTAGGCGACGGCTGCCTGCAATGCGGCCTGTGCGCGGACATCTGCCCTGTGGGCGCCATCGATCCGCACGACGCCGCATCCATCGATATCGAAAAATGCCTGACCTGCTGCGCCTGCATCAAGCGCTGCCCCCAACAGGCCAGAACAATGAGGCCCGGCCCGGTCATGGACGCCTCCATACGGCTCACGACGCTGTACGGCGAACCCAAGCGGCCGGAATGCTTCCTCTAGGGAGCGCGGCGATGAAGCATGGCGATCCGGACCCTTCGGCTCATGCGGATCTTTCGGCGCGTCGCCGGTCAGGCGCCTCCCCCCCGTCCGCCCTCATGCGGGGAAGAGAAGCGCTTTACCATGTCTTTCCGGGATGATAGCCGGTACAGAAAAACGGCGCCGCATCCGGAGAGCAGCATGGACGTCTTTCACCAGCCCTATGAGAAACAGGCCTATCACGCCATGCTGGCGGCGCTTTCCGGAGCGTGCGAAGGAGAAACCGTTCTGGACGCCGGATGCGGCGCCGGTCTCACCCTGGCGCCTCTCGCCGATGCGGTCGGTCCGTCCGGCCGCGTCTACGGGGTGGACGCCCTGCCGGGCCTGCTCGCCCGGGCGGCGGAGCATGCCGGGAATCGCGCCCGGCTGATCCGGGCCGACCTGTCGGCCGGACTGCCCTTCGGGCAAGCCTGCCTGGATCGGATCATCTGCAACAACGTTCTGGAATGCCTGCCGGACAAGAGAGGGTTCCTGCGTTCGGCCATGAACGCCCTGCGCCCCGGCGGGACCCTTTTTCTGGGCCATTTCGATTTCGACAGCCCCCTTGCGGCCTCCTCGTTTCCCAGGATGACGCGGACGCTGTTTCACGGCTACGCCGACGAGAAACAGCCCTGGATGGCCGCGTCCGACGGCCGCATGGGCCGGAAGCTGCCCGGGCTCCTGCGCTGTTGCGGCATGACGCCCGTGGACGGCGGAACCCTGCTTTTCGCGGAACGCAGCCTGAGCGGCGGCTATGCCGAAGGCCTCATCAGCGACATCCGGCAGGGACTGACAGCCAAGGGATTCGACCCGGAGCTGGCTGCGGCCTGGTATGAGGATTTCGAGGACCTGGACCGCAAGGGCATGTTCTTTTTCAGCATCCAGTGGATGTACGCCCTTTGCCGGGCGTGATCCCCCCGCCGGTCGCGTCGCGCTGACGCTCCCGCCCTGGAGGCCTCATATCAGGGGGCGTCCAGCCAGGCGGCGAGGATCTTGTAGCCGAGCGCCAGGATGACCGCGCCGATGAACAGGCCGATGATGCCGAACAGGAACATGCCGCCGAGCGCGCCCAGCAGGATGACCAGCATGGGGATGTTGACGCCCCGGCCGAAAAAGAGGGGTTTGAGCACGTTGTCGATGAGTCCCGTGATCAGGCACCAGACGAGGAAGACGATGGCCCCGGTCGTGGAGAATATCTTGAAGCCGTAGGCCGCCAGACCAAGCAGGACCAGGAGAACCGGAAGCTGCGCCACGCCCGCGATCAGCACGGCAAGCGCCCACAGTCCGGCGCTTGGAAATCCCGCCACAAGCATGCCGAGCCCCGCCATGACGCCCTGTATGACGCTGACTCCCACCACGCCCATGGCCACGGCGCGGATGGTTCCCACGGCCATCCGGGCGTATTCGTCCCCGCGTTCGCCGGAGAATTTCCGGAAAACCTTGCCGGTCAGCGAGGCCCCTCCCGCCGGGTTGGCCAGGAACACGCCCGCGATGATCATGGAAAGAATGAACTGAAGCGCCGTGAACCCAAGCCCCGCCGAAGCCGAAACCATCCACCCGGCCGCCGTCTTGATCTGGGGGGCGAAGGTGGTCAGGGCTTTGGTCAGATCATGGGAGACCAGAAGCCACGCCGAATCCAGGGGCTGGCCGACGACCGGGATCGCAATGAGCCACTGCGGCGCGGAAGGGAGATGCAAGGCGTTGTCGTGCACGGCGTCCATGACGATCGCCGATCCGCCGACCAGGGATTCGGCGAAAAGCGCCACCGGGATGATGACCAGGGCGAGCCCGGCCAGCGTGATCAGGGAGGCGGCGAGCTTGCCCCGGCCGCCCAGGGCGGTCGCGAACTTGCCGTGAAAGGGCCGGACGGCCACGGCGATGATGACGGCCCAGAGGACCATGGGAACGAAGGGTTTTATGATGAGGAAGCAGATGGCGGCGATGGCCGCGACGATCGCCAGTCTGAGGGCCGCTTCCATGGTCCGGCTCATGACTTCCGCTCGTTCCACGATGTTCTCCTTTCGCGCATTCGGTTCGCTCATGACGTCAGCGCCCTGAGCATGACACAAGCCTTGCCCACCATATACGCAAAAACGGAAAAGAGAAACGCGTAGCGCGCTACGGGTTGGTTACGGGAGTGTGGGGACTTGTTGGTCCGGGAGTTTATGAATTGAGGTGGCCATACAATGCTCTTCCGTGATGACCTACCCAAACTCTCACTTACCGTGAGGCTATTGATATGCGTCCTTCACCTCAAGAAAACTACATGTATGTTCTACTCTCTTGAAAGAGCCTTCCCCCCATGGCCGTCGCACCTACTACCGGCAATCCAAACACAAAATGATACATATTAACCTGAAGTCAAATACGAATCAGCCTACTCTTCAGCAAAATAATCAGCATCGACCTTTTTTAAGTAGAACGCCTGTACCACATCTACGCCAACATTATGCTCGACCATTAATTCAGCAAGCCGCTCGCCATCTATCAGTACAATTTTATTATCGATTGATTTTACGAATTCGTGAGCTTCCTTTGTAAAACCTGAAGTTGTGATAAATATTCCTTTCTTAGCTCGCTTACCCTGCAAGGCTCCAGCAAACTTCTGAATTTCTGGCCTTGAAACGTTATTTTCCCAATGCTTTGCCTGTATATAGATAACATCTAGACCAAGTTTGTCTTCATTAATGATCCCATCAATCCCTTCATCACTCCCCTTACTTGTAAGGGCGCCTGCTTCTTGGCGTGAACCGCCATAACCCATTGAGAGCAGAAGATCGACAACCATCTTCTCAAAAAAACGAGCTGAGCAACTCTTTATAGTTGCTTGTAATTCCTGTCTGATCTTCTGCGAAACTGCATTAAATCCAAATTCAATATACTCTTCTGGTGTTTTCTCCGAAGCGCAAACATCTATTTGTTTATTAACTTTCTCCGCTTGTTGTTCTCCATTGTTTCTTCCAGACCTGAACGCAACAAACGCTGGAAACTTCATTAAAAACTGAATATCTATTCTCGCAGGCTTGTCTTCAAAAACAACCTTCTTCCCCAATTCAGTAATTTTGTAATAGCCACGCCTCACGGCTTCTACAAGATCTGCTTGTTTTAAATATGATTTTGCCCAAGCAGCCCTGTTTACAAAAACTCGCTGCTTTCCGCTTGGAAGAAATTCTTTTTTCTCCTCGTCAGTCATCTTGAAATGACTTTCCAGTGCCTCATAAATATCTTGGTTTGAATGCTCTTCTCCATCCGAAAGATAATTGAGAAGTGGCAATAGAATACTTTGAAAGTCAGGAATGGCCATTATTATCACCTTGCTCAAGATTGCTTTTAGACAGGTCTTTCTACAGCACTATTACCAAGCATTGTTGGAAAATCAAAGCCTCTATTGCTCTACGGAGAAAGCCAAGGTGCTCAGGCCCCTGTGCGAGGATAAACACTAGAAAGCTACCCCCCTAAATCGCGCCAACATACCAGACTCATCTCTGGGCACGAAAAAGGATCAAAACATATTTATCATCGTGATCCGCTATACCCTTGAGCGAGTCGAGAAGCAATTCCCTTTGGCCTATGTTTCTCCTCCGAACGTTCCGAAGGAAAGGAAGAATCCAGAGGGGAGCCCCCTTCTTCCTGAAGACGAGGGCTCCCCTCTGGCCGCCGGAGGCGTCGCCCTTAAGGCAAAATGGCGAACACGCGGGCGGGGAAGCCGGAGCCGTCCTTGGGCTTGGGTACGGCGGCCACGATCAGGGCGCCCGCCTCGGGAACCTGGTCCAGATTGGCCAGCAGCTCCACCTGGTAATGGTCGTTACTCAGGATGTAATTCTCCATGGCGTAATTGTCCTTGGAGACGGACAGGCCGGGATCGGTATCCGTGGTCTCATGGCCGGAAGCGGTGATCTTGCGCGTCTCGTAGAGATATTTGAGCGCCTCCTCGCCCCAGCCCGGATAATGGGCCACGCCCTTGTCGTCCTTGTTTTGCATGGCGTCCATGGAGGGCCATTTCTTGGACCAGTCCGTGCGCATGGCCACAAAGGCGCCTTCCGGTATGGGGCCGTGCCTCTTCTCCCAGTTCTTCACATCGTCCAGGGTGAGCGCGTAGTCCGGGTTCTTGGCCGCGGCCTCATGCACGTCGATGACCACCAGGGGGAGGACCATCTCCTTGACGCCGATCTGGTCCACGGTGCGCTTTCCCTTGGCGAAATGGGCCGGGGGATCGACATGGGTGCCCCACTGGCCGACATGCGAGTAGACCTGGGCGTAGAAACCGCTGCCCATGGTCCCTGTTCCAGGCTCATACCCGTAGACCGTTTCGAGTTTTTCGTCGGGAAATCCCTTCCAATGGGGGATGCCCGGTTCGAAGGCGTGGGTCAGATCGACGAATTTCTTCTCTTTGAGAACCTTCCAGACATCGTCCAGACTCGGTTCATCCGTGGCCCGCGCCGAGGATGCGCAGGCAAGGATCAAGCACGTCATCACGAGCAACGATCCGGCGGCGAACTTCATGCTTTTCATACGCTCTCCACATGGTTTGACGTGAATCCAAACGCCGCCCCAAAGACGGCGGCCGCGCACAGAATATGCAATTCCGTCAACGATTGCATGTGTTCTTGACGCCCCCCATTTGAAAAAAACCTTTGTTGTTTATTAAGAAAAACAGTATAAACAAATACATTTACGCGAAACCCGCAGATGTGGCGTGAACTCTGGAAGCTTTCAGCCCGGGAGGCAGTTCTCCCGTTGGGGGGATAGCCGGAGGTGATCATTGGGCCGCTTAGCGGCAAGATGGAAGTACGAACGCCGCCCGTGGCCAAAGGAAGCCACGATGACAGGAAACGCGTCTGCATTTTTACGCGAACCACAAGGCCGGCAAAAGAGATTTTCCTCGATTCCTGCCGGAGGCCGCCCTTCACCTGTTCATGGCCGACAGGGAAAAAGCGGCCGGAGCCGGACGCCACGTATTGAAGCGGAGGACGGGCCAATTTCAGCAACCTCTTCGCGGGCGAAACATGAACACTCGTCTGGGCCCGTTCCGGCGCCGGATTTCGAAAACCAGCCAAGGCGGCTCTTCCCCGTCTTTTCTGGAGTCGCAAAAGACCACCGGGAAGGCGTTGACGACCGTCATCCACGAAGACTGGTTCAATGGCGCTTCCACGAGGCGCGTTGACGGCCTCGCGCAGCCCATGGGTCTTTCACGCATTTCCACGTCACAGACTCCCAAACTGTGCACGGAGATCGAACACGCGCGGGTTCCAGCAAAAGCTGGCATGACCGGCTGTGATTCCAAAGGCAAAAGAATGTACGCCACATTGACGGGCGTGGCCACCGCCCATCACAGAATCAGCCCAAAGGATCGTCGCAAATGAAAAAGTACGCCATAATAATCTTTATCAGCATAAGCATATCGTTACTGAGCATTGAAGCAATTCTACATACAACAACAAAAACAAACGACGCGTTTGACAACTCATGGGGAAACGTTAAAGATCAGCATCTTTACTATAGACACAAACCAAACTCAAAAGGACCAGGAGGCGATGGGGCGAATTATTATAACTCTTTTGGGTTTAGAAGCGAAGAAATAGACAAGGATAAGAGTGAGAATACAATAAGAATTTTTTGCATTGGAGGATCAACAACATACGGAGCCAATGTAAACAACGACAGCACATATCCATACATATTACAGGATCTCTTGAACAGTGAGCGCCTTTCCTCAAAAAAAATCGAGGTTCAAAATTCCGGCGTTTGCGGTTATCTATCTGATCATAGCCTTTACAGGATAAAAAATGAATTACTATCGTTTAAGCCCGACATATTTATTATAATGGATGGATGCAATGACATTAACACCTCGCTCGTTCCCTCTAATGTCGCACTTGCCACAAGAAAACCTTTTGTCAGCAAATCTAGACATAGCAAGGTCCTAGACTGGCTTAAGGACAATACAAAAATTGGAGAGCTTGTATTTAATTCATACAAAAGAATACTTGAGCGCCTTGATATCCCACGCTACACGGAGGATGAAACTAGAGAAGCTATACAGTACTCTCTCGACCTATATGCAAAAAACATGAAAGAGATTCAAGAGATATGTCAAAAAGAGGGAATATTATTTATCATTGTAAACCATCCATGGATATTTGATTTCCGCTTTGGCCCACCAGATAACTACACCGAAATAAAAAAATATTTTTCAATAAACATCGATGACTTTAACACGCTGTGGATTGGGGCTAAGATGCTAAATGAAATAAATACTTCATTGCTTAATAGCGGCATAAAAGTCATTAATCCGCAAGCAGACTTTGACAATGTAAAAGATAAAAGGCTAGTATTTTCCGGCAATGATTATATTCACTACAATAAATCAGGAAATCTTTTACTAGCCTCATCCATAAACAGGACCTTGGCAAGGGAATATTTTAATTCGCAAGAAAACAGCATCAATCTTATAGATACCGTCATAAGATACACCCTCTATTAGCCGCAGCGCCCCTCAAGGAACCAGCCCACGAGAGAAATCCTTTATGCCCGAGCGATCCGGGCGAAAATTTGCGGCGGCGGCGCGACGGAAGGCAGCGCGCCCGTTGCGCCGTTTTTCCTCCTCAGGCGCATCTTTCGGGCGCATTGACAACAACGAGGTCCGCGTCTATGATTCGAAACATGTCGAATCCTGACCCCCTGCTCAGCGAGCGGGAAATCGATGACGCGGCGCGCATGTTCAAGGCGCTCTCCAACCCGCACAGGCTGCGCATCTTCAAGGAGCTCTCCTGTTGTCTGGCGGGCAGGGTGGCGATCGGTCCGGCGGAACAGTTCGGCAATTGCCAGCGCGATTTCGCCAGCCGCCTGGGACTTGCGCCGTCCACCGTCTCGCATCATTTCAAGGAGCTGCGCCAGGCGGGGCTGGTGCATATGAAGCGGGACGGCAAGGATATGCATTTCTGGGTGGACGCAAAGGCCATCCAGACCCTGCGCGCCCTGCTCGGCGAATAAGATGCGTGCGCAGCCGGGCAATTGGCTGGGAAAGAGGCCTCCGGCGGCCAACGGGCTTGCGCCCTTTGGAATCCCATCCTTTTATCAAGCGGCCGTAAACCGTGGGTGGGTCCTGACGCTCCGCAGAGGAATTCCTTGTCAGATTCAATTTTTTGCTCTGACAATTCGATAGTTTTCGAAGTATAAAACTCAAGGAGAAGCGTAATGAGGATCATCACAGTATTGGGAAGCCCCAGGAAGAACGGTAACTCCAGCGCCATCGCCAAGGCGTTTACCGACAAGGCGCGATCGCTGGGGGCGGATGTTTCCACCTATTATCTGAACGGTATGAACTTTCGGGGATGCCAGGGGTGCATGTCCTGCAAGGAGAAATCCGAGCGCTGCGTCCTTACGGACGATCTCACGGAGCTTTTGGACGCCATCCATGAGGCCGACGCCGTCGTCATGGCCTCGCCGGTCTACTACCACGGGGTTTCCGGCCAGTTCAAAACCTTCTTTGACCGCACCTTTTCGTTTGTGAAACCGGACTTCTTCACCCGCCCCGATCCCACCCGGCTTCCCCCGGGCAAGAAGGCCCTCCTCATCCTTTCACAGGGCCAGGGCGAAGACGCGTACAAACATATCGTCGAGCAGCACGAATATTTCCTGAGCGGCTACGGCTTTGAGGAGCGCCGCTTCATCCGCGCCGTCCATCTCTCGGCGTCTTCAGGCGACGAGGACCGGCGAGCCTATCTGAAGGAAGCGGAGGCGTTGGCGAAGGAGTGGTGCAGTCAGTAGACTATCTCTTTCCAGTCTTCCGAAAACCCCGTCGGCGAAGCCCCTTGCCCCTGTCAAAGGTTCTTGGAGGGGAAAGAGGGTCCAGGGGGGAAGGGGAACCTTCTTTCTGAAAGAAGTTTCCCCTTCCCCCCTGGCCGCCGGAGGCATGCTTTCTAATCGAACCTGCGCTTGTCCACGAGCTTGGGCGCGTCGGCGGGGATTTCTTCTTCGGTTACTGAGACTTTGGGCCGCAGTTTCAGCTTTTCCTGGAATTTCACCATGAACTTGTCCACGTTGAGCTCCCCCTCACAGCAGGTGCGCACCTCGATGGCGTCCTTGCCGCCCGGGTTGTCCACCACGATCTGCCAGCCCTTGACGCAGGGGAACATGCAGACCACCTCGGCCGCCTGGGAGGGATGGATGAACTGCCCCTTGACCTTGGCCGAATCGTCCACCCGGCCCAGGATCCCTTTCAAGCGCCGCGAGGTCCGGCCGCAGGCGCACACGCCCTCCTCCGCCACGGACAAATCCCCTGTGCCGAAACGGATAAGCGGGTAGACGTTCGTGAACGGGGTGAAGACCACCTCTCCCGGCTCCCCGGGCGGAAGCGGCCGTCCCGTGGCCGGATCGCAGATTTCCAGAACCCCGCGCGAGCTTTCGTGCATGCCATTGAGCGCCAGGCATTCGTAGGCGATGCAGCCCACGTCCGCCGTGCCGTAGCCCTGGCGGATGAGCATGTCGAAATCGTTTTGGACCTTGGAGCGCAAGGTCTCGCTCAGGCGCTCGGCGGCCACAAAGGCCACCTCCAGCTTGAAATCCTCTTTGAGGTCGAAACCCTGCTCCACGGCCTTGGCGCCGATGATGTCGAGATAGCTGGTCATGCCCACGAAGCCGGTGACGGGCAGCTTCGTCATGAGTTCGATCTGGGCGGCGGTGTTGCCGGGACCCGCCGGGATCACGGCGCAGCCGAGCTCCATGAGGGGCTCCTCCAGCATGAGTCCGGCCGGGGTGAGATGATAGCTGAAGGTCATCTGGACCAGGTCGCCCCGCCTGAACCCGGCGGCGTGAAAGGCCTCGGCCCAACCCCAGTAGTCGCGGCTCCTGCCCTCGGGATCGTAGATGGGGCCCGGGGACTGGTAGATGCGGCGCAGCTGTCCGAAATCGCAGGCGAGCAGGCCGCCCAGCGCGCCTTCGCCGCCCTGAAGGCGCATGAGGTCCTTTTTGCGAAGAACCGGGATGGCGGCGAAATCCTCCCAGCTCGCCACGTCCTCGGGCGACAGGCCCGCGTCATCCATGCGGGCCTTGAACTCCCCGGAGCCGACATAGGCCGAGGTCAGAAGCTTCTTGACCCCGGCCAGCTTGCGCGCGCTGATCTCGTCGGGCGATTTCGTCTCCAGAGGGCTGAAATGGCCTTGTTCACGGGAAAGCGTATGCATGAGCGCTCCCTATCCCAGCCAGCGTTTTCTGCGCCGGTAGTGTTTCACGTCGCGGTAGCGGCGGCGCTCCCCGCCATGCGACATGCCGAGGTAGAATTCCTGCACGTCCGGGTTGCTCAAAAGGTCCTTGGAGGCTCCGTCCAGCACGATGCGGCCGTTTTCCATAATGAAGCCCCAGTCCGCGATGGAAAGCGCCGCCTTGGCGTTTTGCTCCACCAGAAGGATGGTGGCCCCGAGTTCGGCGTTGACCCGGCGGATGATTTCGAAAATCTCCTCCACCAGAAGGGGCGCGAGCCCGAGCGACGGCTCGTCCAGAAGCAGCAGCGCCGGTTTGGCCATGAGCGCCCGGCCTATGGCCAGCATCTGCTGCTCGCCCCCGGACATGTAGCCCGCCAGCTGCCCGCGCCGCTCCTTGAGACGGGGAAAATACCCGTACACCCGCTCGGCCGCCTCCCGGAACTCCCCGGCCGGACGAGTGTAGCCGCCGCAGCGCAGGTTGTCCTCCACGCTCATGTCCTCGAAAACCCGGCGGCCCTCCATGACCTGGAAGACGCCCCGGCGCACGATCCTGTCCGGGGCGAGCTTCTCGATGGGTTCGCCGTCGTAGAACACCCGGCCGGCCGTGACCTCCCCGTCCTCGCCCGAAAGCAGGCCGGACACGGCCTTGAGCGTGGTGGATTTCCCCGCGCCGTTGGCGCCGAGCAGCGCCGTGACCTTGCCCCTGCGGGCGCTCAAGGAGAGTCCCTTGAGCGCCAGGGCCACGTCGTTGTAGACGACTTCCAGGTTTTCGACCCGCAAGAGTTCCTCTGACATTATTTCCCCAGCCATTCCGGCTTTCGTTCAAGCGTCTCCAGGGCCGCCTCGACCATCTTTCCGTTCTCGATCTTGTACAGATAGACCGACATGTTGGGCCTGTGGTCGTTGGGGAAATAGCTGATGGCAGGGGTCAGTCCCATGGGATCGAAGTCGCGCAGGGTTTCGAGCGCGTCCTTGATGGAGGGGCCGGTCAGCTCGCCTTTCTCCGCCGCCAGCCGCAAGCCCTCGGCCATGACCAGCATGGAGGCGAAGCCGCGTATGTAGTGGGTCATCTTGGGCTTGCCGTCCGTCAGCTTCTCGATGACCTTCATGCCGGGCACGTCCTGGCCGTAGACCACGGCGGTCTGCAGCGAAAAGGCCCCGTTGGCCGCCTCGCCCGCGAGCGAAACCAGGCTCTCGTCCACGCCCCAGATGTTGCAGAAAAAGGTGGTCTTCATGCCGAGCTTCTGGGCGTCCTTCATGATGATGGCGGTCGAAGGCGTGGTGCCGCCGATCCAGCAGTAGTCGGGCTCGGCCTTTTGCAGGCGCAAGAGCTGGGCCATGGCGTCCATGGCGTTAAGCGCCACGTTCTCCTCGCCCACGATCTCGAACCCCAGCTCCTTGGCGTATTCCTTGGCCGCCGCGATGGGCGCCAGGCCGTAGGGGTGGTCGGGGTAGATGAAGGCCACTTTCGGCGCGCGGGACTCTTTCCAGTTATCCTTGAAATACTTGAGGGCGCCGCGCACCTGGGTGGAATAGTCGGCGGCCACGAAAAAATTGTAGGGCGCCTTTTCCGGATCGGTCAGATGGGCGGAGTAGGAGGCGGAAATGGTCGGAATCTTGTCCCGGCCCACGAACTTGGTGAGCGCCTCGGAGATCGGAAGAGCACACGTCTGAACTCCAGTCACGGCTACATCTCGT
>CALGYO010000105.1 GCA_937934715.1 uncultured Desulfovibrionaceae bacterium
TTGCGGTATTCGTTGAGCTTGTTGCGCAGGGTGCGCACGGAGATGCCGAGAAGCTGGGCGGCCTGGGTGCGATTTCCGGAGGTGCGGTCGAGACTTTTGAAAATGGCGTCGCGCTCCAGGATGTCCAGCGGCACAATGTCGCCTTCGGCGCCTTCCATCTGCGGGTAGACCGGGGCGGACAGGGGCGGCTCGGCCTGTTCCCCTTCCTCCGGGCTTTCCTGTGCGGCCGTATCGCCGAAATCCGGCCAGGCATCGGCGTCCAGGAGAAAATGGACTTTCTGGATGGGCCCCTGGCCCGCCAAAAGCACGGCCCGCTCCATGAGGTTCTGCAGTTCGCGCACGTTGCCCGGCCAGTCGTATTCCAGAAGCCAGGCCTTGGCCTCCGGTGAAAACTCCAGCATGCCGAGCCCGTAGGCTTTCCTGAATTTCTCCACGAAAAATTCGGCCAGATGCATGATGTCGTCCCCGCGCTCGCGCAGCGGCGGCAGCTTCAAGGGGATGACGTTCAGGCGGTAGTAGAGATCCTGGCGGAATTTTCCCTCCTCGACGAATTCCTCGAGGCGGCGGTTGGTGGTGGCGAGAACCCGCACGTCCACCTTGACGGTTTCCGTGCCGCCCACCCGGTCGAACTCGCCCTCCTGGAGGACGCGCAACAGCTTGGCCTGGAGTCCCAGGTCCATTTCGGAAATCTCGTCCAGCAAAATGGCGCCGCCGGAGGCCAGTTCGAACTTGCCGAGTTTCTTGGCGATGGCCCCGGTGAAGGCGCCGCGCTCGTGGCCGAAAAGTTCGCTTTCCAGCAGGTGTTCGGGAAGGGCGGCGCAGTTAAGCGCCACGAAGGGCTTGTCCGCCCGGTCGCTGTGGGCGTGCAGGAATTTGGCGAACATCTCCTTGCCCGTGCCGGATTCGCCGGAAATGAGCACCGTTGCCTTGGACTTGGCCACCTGCCTGGCCAGGGCCAGGACGCGCTGGATGGCCGGATGGCGGCCGATGATGGAAAAACCGACTCCGACCACTTCGCCGGGCTTATGGCCGGAAACCTTCGCCGCCTTGCCGGAGGCGCCCGCCATCGCGCCCGCGCCGGAGGGGCCGGGCAAGGGCGGCGCCTCGGGGGAGTCCGGCGCCTCCTCCTTGGGCAGCATGGCCTCGATCTTTTCCCAGACAAGGGGCTCCAGCCAGTAATCCCTGGCTCCGAGTTCCAGGAAGCGCTGGGCCTCGCTGGCGGAGCCGCGTTCCGTGAAGACGACGATGGGCGGGAAATCCCCTGCCTCGGCGGCGTAGGCCAAAAGGGAATCCGCCACGTAGGTCCCGATTTTGGCGCGGGTGAAGATGACGCTGGGGCTGGACTTTTTCACAAAAGCAAGAGCGCCCGAGAGCGCGTCGGCGATGCCCGCCTGTACGCCCGCGTCGCGAAAGGCGGGGAAAAGCGCCGTGACGGCCTGGGGCGGCGCGACAAAAAGTATCGTCTTTTCCGGCATGAAGCTCTAATAGCCTCTCGTCAAAAGCTTTTCAATCGATATCCTCGGTTTTTAGCCGGATTTATTGCTAAAATATGCCGCCGGAATTGGCAACAGGCCATGCGCGTCGTCTCCCGCCGCTCTTGACCGGTCAAAATCCGGGGATTATCTTGATGAACTGGATCAACCGCCGGAAACGGCCGGGCCGATCCGGCCCGAAGCGCAAAGGATCATGCCATGACGTCCCAGAATCCCGCCCCGGAAGAACCAAAACGCAAAACCATCTTCTCCCGCAGAATGCCCGCCAAGTATCTCTTCATCGCGGGCGGCTTCATCCTGTTTTGGCCCGTGGCCATGATGCTTATGAGCATGTTCAACGGCATGTACGGCGCCATCGACCAGACCCGCTTCCCCGAGGTGGACGCCGCGCTTCGGGAAACGCTCAAGGACGCGGGCGAGAACACGCCCAACAACATGAAGGGCGTCCTGTTGAGCCAGGCCATCTACCACCAACTCGAACGGGAGCTGAACTCCACCTTCGGCTGGTCGGTCAACGACATCCTGCCCACCCGCTGGCTGGACAACCGGGCATCACGGCAACAGGGCGTCATCTTCGCCACCCGCATGCTCGAGCGCTTTTTCTCCACCCGCCTCAGCAAGCACGGCGCCATGGGCGTGGAGAACGAGGACCTCAAAAACGCCCGGGAAAAACGCCTGGTCTACAGCGAGGACATCTGGGGCTTTTTCCACTCCTCCACGGAGAGCGAATACGAGACCGGCATCAAGCTCATGAAGAAATATGAGGAAGATCTCAAAAAGGACGCCGCTGTCTTCAATCTGCGCACCGACGACATGTACGATCTTCTCACCTACATCACCAGCCGGGAGTTTCTCGACCAGCCCATGGGCCTTCTCATCCAGTCCGGAGAAAACGTCTCCCTGTCCGAGTGGGACGACCACGTCTATTACGCCCAGGGGGCCATGCTGGTGGTGCGCGATTTTCTGCACGCCCTGGTCACGCTCTACCCTTGGATCGTTCAGAAGGGCGGAGAGGTGAACCTCAACGAGGCCTTTTCCGCCATGGACAAGATCTGCTCGTTCGACCCCATCATCATTTGGGAAGGCTCCCACGACTCCATGCTGGCCGACCACCGGGGCAAGATCGCCCGCTACTACGTGACGGTCATCACCCGCATCAACGACGTGGCCCAGTCCATCAGCCGCTAGCTAGCGCGCCTCCCGGCCCGCCTTCGGCGGCCCCGCATAGAGCCGCCCGGTTCGCCGGGCGGCTCTATGTTTTGACGAAGCCCGTATCGCGCGAGCTGTTGCAAAGGCCGTGCGCAAGACGCGCATAAAGCCAGGGTCGGCGCGTGGCTCACGACGCAAGGGCCTGGCTTTTTGATTCGCGGCGATCGGGCCTTTGTCGGCGACCTGAGCCGCCCGGTTCGCCGGGCGGCTTTCGGTCCGTATTGCGGGCCGCATCCGAATCGGGCATCATCGGATCCGCGTTTTCCGCCTTCACCGTTTCGCGGCCCGGCCGCTTGTTCAACCCGCGCCCTTCGCGCCGCCGTCTCGCCTTTGGGCGCTTGAGGACGACGCATGAAACATCACGCCTGGACCCTGGTCCTCCGGCTTCTGGCGGCCGCCTGTCTTCTGGCCCCCTCTTCCGCCCTGGCCGATGCGGACGACGACATCCTGCTTCTCCTCGTCCCGGCCTTGACCGCCTCCAGGGCGCCGGCCGCCGGAAATCCCGATGGCCGGTGCGCCGTCCCCGCCGAAGCGGCCGCCGAGGACGTCTCGACCCCGGACCACGTCATCGGCGACGGAACCCCGCAAAGCTGCACGAGCGCGGCCGTGGTCGCGGCCGTGGCCCAGGGCGGGGTCATCACCTTCAATTGCGGCCCGGCTCCCCTGACCATCCCCATGGAGGAGACCGCCAGAATCTTCAACAACGCCGACCCGGACGTGGTCATCGACGGCGGCGGGCGCATCACCTTAAGCGGCCAGGGCGTCCGGCGCATTCTCTACATGAACGCCTGCGATCCCGACCTTGTCTGGACCACGCCCCACTGCGACAACCAGGACCATCCCCGCCTGACCTTGCAGAATCTGACGTTTCGCGACGGCGATTCCCGGGGCGAGGCCCTCGACGGCGGCGGCGCCGTCTGGGTCCGGGGCGGACGCCTCAAGATCGTCAATTGCCGGTTTTTCAACAACGTCTGCGCGCTGACCGGCCAGGACGCCGGGGGCGCGGCCGTCCGCGTCCTCAGCCAGTATAACGGTCTGCCGGTCTACGTGACGTCCAGCACCTTCGGCGGCGGCCCCGGCTACGGCAACCAGGGCTCCAACGGCGGCGGCCTGAGCTCCATCGGCGTCTCCTTCACCGTCCTGAACAGTCTTTTTTCCTACAACGCGGCCGTGGGCTACGGGGCCAACCCGGCCCGGGACGGGACCCCGGGCGGAGGCAGCGGCGGCGCCATCTACAACGACGGCAATACCTTCACCCTGCGCCTGTGCGGAACCCGCATCGAGCGAAATACCGCCAACGAGGGCGGCGGCGCGGTCTTTTTCGTGAGCAACGACCTGACCGGAACCATGGGCGTGGAGCAAAGCGTCCTTCGCGACAACCCCAGCCTCGGCTTCGAAACAGCGGGCTATCCCGGCGTTTTCTTTCTCGGCGCGGACCTTTCGGCCACGGACTCGGTCATCGAATAGCGCGCCGTTTCCTTGCGTCACGCGACGCCGCGCGCGTCAGGCCGCAAAAAAAGGCCCGATCCTTGCGCTCAATCAAAAAAAGCCAGCCCCTCGCGCAGGCGTGATGCGCGCCCGGCCGGACTTTCTCGCGCCCGGCGCTCGAACCTTGAACGCTCTCCGGGCGCGAGGATTTCGTCATCAAACCGGCGCGTCCCGCGCGGTTTCCTTCATGGCGCCAGAGCGGCTTTTCCCGCCGTATCGGCCGCCTTTCGCCCTTTTCGCAACGGCCCCTGCGGCTTGCCATCCTTTTCGCCGGCGAGTTTCGGACAAACGCCGCGCGATGCTCCGAATGCGTCATCAAACGCAAACGCTTTGCCCATTTACCTTGACAATCAAATTATCATCTTCTAAAAAATCTTGAAGTACAAACTAACCAAGGAAATCGCTATGGAATTCGACGGCTTTTTTTGGGTGGCCATACAATCGAGCCTGCTTTTGGGGCTCATCCATGGAGTGAACCCCTGCGGGCATTCCTGGCTGGCCATCGCGCCCTTCACCGTGGGCGGTTCGGACGGACGCCGGGCCTTTCGCCTGACCGCGTCCTTTCTCGCGGGCACGGCTTTGGCCTGCCTGATCATCGGCGTGACCCTGGGCGCGGCCTCCATGGCCATCCCTCCCGGGGCGGCCGCCATCGTCAACATGGCCACGGCCGTGATCATCATCCTGCTGGGGCTCATCCTCATCGTGAAGCCTGGCCTGCTCCACAGCCACGATCACGATCATGTCCACGACCATGAACACGCCCATCTTGTTCATGACCATGCGCACGCCCATCAGGATCATGATCATGCACAGTCCGCCCACAACCATGCGCATGACCACGACCACGGTCACGGCCATGTCCGGGGTCTGGCCTGCGCCGCGTCCGGGTCCATCTCGACCTCGGCGGCAACGGCCCTTGGGCTTTTTTCCTTCGGATTCGTGAACATGATCGTGCCCTGTCCCACGGCGGCCATCATGTATTCCTACGCTCTGGAATCCGGGGATTGGAAAAAAAGCGCCGCCGTGTTCGGCGCCTACGCTCTCTCCACGGCCCTGGCCGTGGGCGGGGTGATCTATGTGTTGCGCCGGGCTGCGGGGTATGTGAAGAAACTCGAAAAGCCGTGGCTCGAGTCCGCTATTTTGCGGACCGCCGGGGTTCTCACGGCGGGGTTCGGCGTCTATTCCCTCATCCTCGACATCATCGCGTAAAAGGCGGCCCGCCTATGAAAAACCCTGAATACCTGGCCCATCTCATTGTGGAATTCTACGAAAAGCTCTCCTCCTGGGAGCACGCCGTGGTCAAGGGCAAGGGGCTCACCCTGCCCCAGATGCACGCGCTGGAGCTTCTCGGCGTCCACGGCCCGCTGCGCATGAAGGAGCTGGCGGACAGGATGGGAGTGACCACGGGCACGCTCACGGCCCTGGCGGACCGGTTGGAGAGCAAGAGCCTCATCCGCCGGGCGCCCAACAAAGAGGACCGGCGCTCCTACCTGGTGGAATTGACGGACAAGGGGCGGGAGCGGTTTCTGGAACACGACAAACTGCACGTGCAGATCACCCGGGAGATCACGGCCGGACTCAGTCCGGAAGAGACGGAGCTGTTTAGCGCCGCGCTGTCCAAAATGAATGGCGCCTTTTAGCCGGGCGCGAGCGGATCCCGAAACGACGCCCGCGAGACGAAGCGCCGCGCGTTTTTTGCTTGCAACCCCGGCAAAGCCTCAGTAGGAATTCGCTCCGAACGCAACCCCGCCACGAAAAAGACAACCCCGCCAAGCGAGGTCTCATCCATGGATATTTTGCTCCAATTCGTTGATGTCGTTCTTCATCTGGACAGGTATCTGGGCGACGTGCTGCGCCAGTACGGAACCTGGACCTACCTTATCCTGTTCGCCATCCTGTTCTGCGAAACGGGCCTTGTGCTCACGCCCTTTCTGCCCGGCGACTCCCTGCTTTTCGCCACGGGCGCCCTGGCCGGCGGCGGTCACCTGGACGTGGGCCTGGCCTTCGGCATCCTGGTCATGGGCCCCATCCTCGGCGATTCCACCAACTACTGGGTGGGCCGCGCCGTGGGTCCTGCCGTTTTCGAGCGGGAGAACATACGTTTCCTCAACAAGCATCACCTGATGCGGGCCCACGAATTCTACGAGAAACACGGGGGCAAGACCGTCATCATCGCCCGTTTTCTGCCCATACTGCGCACCTTCGCCCCCTTCGTGGCCGGAATCGCCAGGATGGACTACCGCCGTTTCTTGACCTTCAGCCTGATCGGCAGTCCGCTGTGGATCGGCATCTTCATCTTCGGCGGGTATTTTTTCGGCAACCTGCCCGTGGTCAAGAAAAACTTCAGTCTGGTCATCGTGGCCATCATCATCATTTCCATGGTCCCGGCCGTGCTGGAATTCTTGAAGGCCCGCAAGGCCTCTCGATCGGAATCGGCCTAGGGAGGATTTCCCGGCCCATCGCGCCCGGCCTCATGACCGGGCGCTTTCATTTGTTGGGCCGAAACCGGGGACGTTGCGTTTGTCCCTGAATCCGGTAAACCTGTGGACGCGCGGCCGTACCGGCGCCGCGCATGCAACCCGAACCGGTTCCGGAGCCGTCATGCAGCCGCCGCTTATCGAGATCAAGAACCTGCGCAAGGCCTTCAAGGGCCAGGACGTCCTGCGGGGCGTGAATCTGAGCGTTCCCGAAGGCATGATCACCACGATCATCGGAAAAAGCGGCGAAGGGAAAAGCGTGCTGCTCAAGCACATCATCGGCCTTCTGACGCCGGATTCCGGGGAAATCCTCTTCCAGGGGACGGAGCTGACCAGGCTGAAAAAGGCCAAACGCCGGGAACTCAAGCGCTCGTTCAGCTACATGTTCCAGAACATGGCCCTGTTCGACTCCATGACCGTGGCCGACAACATCGCCCTGCCCCTTCGGGAGAACACCGGCATGGCGGAACAGGACATCGCCGGGCGCGTGGCGGAAAAAATCGAACGGCTCGAACTTGGGCGCGTGGCTGGGAAATACCCCTCCCAGCTTTCCGGGGGCATGCAAAAACGCGTGGCCCTGGCCCGGGCGCTCATCACCGAACCCAAGATCGTGCTCTTCGACGAGCCCACCACCGGCCTCGACCCCATCCGCAAAAACGCCGTGCTGAAACTCATCGCCGACTCCCGCGAGGATTTCGGCTTCACCGCCGTGCTGGTCAGCCACGACATCCCGGACGTGTTCGGCATATCCGGCCGCGTGGCCATGCTGGACGCGGGACGCATCGTGTTCGAGGGAACGCCGCAAGAGGCGATCCAGGCTTCCGAGGGTCCCCTGGCCCGGTTCATCCGCGGCCAGGACGAAGAAGAGGCTTTCGAGGGCCAAACCTCCGGCGGCCAAGCCGCCTAATCGCAACATCGCTCCGGGATACGCCATGAAAAACCGCGCATCGCATCCGTTCGCCGCGACCCTGGCCCTGCTGTTCCTCCTGGCCCTGGCGTTTCCGGCCGTCGCCAAGACGCCCGGCCCCGTTTTCCAGGTTTCCACCATCGACGCCCTGCTGGCCGGGGTCTTCGACGGTTCCATGACCTTCGGCGAACTGAAAAGCCATGGGGATTTCGGCCTGGGCACGGTGAACGCCCTGGATGGGGAGATGGTGGCCGTGGACGGCGTCTTCTATCAGGTGGCCGTGGACGGAACCGTGCGCGTCATCCAGGCGGACGAGACCACCCCCTTCGCGGACGTGGCCTTCTTCTCCCCCGAGCAATCGGTCAAGCTCGCGCCCGGCCTCGACCTTGAAGCCCTCAAGGCGGCCCTGGACGCCGCCTTGCCAAGCCCCAACCTCTTCTACGCCGTGCGCGTGGACGGGATGTTCCCCTCGGTCGTCACCCGTAGCGTGCCCCGCCAGGAAAAGCCCTACCCCACCCTGACCGAGGCGGCCAAAAAGCAGAACGTCTTTCATTTCGACAAGATAGATGGTTCTCTCATAGCCTTCCGTTTTCCGGACAATGTCGGAGGGATGGGCGTTCCCGGTTGGCACCTGCACTTCATCGGCAAGGACCGCGCGCGAGGCGGCCATGTTCTTGACCTGCGCACGGGAGAAGCCATGACCGCGAACATCGATACGCTCGCCGCCTACGAGATCGTCCTGCCCGCAAGCGGCGAATTTCTCACCCGCAACCCGGGCGCCGGAAAAAAACAGGCTCTGGAAGCGGTGGAGAAGAAATAGGCCCCCCATGCCGGATTTTGAAAAGCTTTTGATGTTCGGGGTGACGAAGCCCGGACTGTCGGCAGATGACCTGCGCCGCCTCGCCAAGCGCGAGGAGATTTCCGCCCTTCTCGAAAAAGCGAAAATCCGCCTGTCCGCGCTCGGCGCGCTCATGGAAACGGACGATTTCACCGACGCGGCCGTGTTGCTCGCGCCGCTTACCGAGGATCTCGCGGCCGCCGCCGGGCGCCTCTACGACGAGCCCGGCCTGGCGGGCAACCCGCGCGATCCGGACGCCCTGGCCTTTCTCCAGGCGCCCGAACCGCGCCGCATCCTGGAACGGCTTTTTTCCCTGTCCGCGAGCGCGGTCTTCGCCAGGGAACAGGCCCGGGAAGCCCTGCGCCAAGGCGAGCGCGCCGTCGCCCTCATGGAGCGCGCCTATGCGGATACGCTCCGGGGAGCGCTTTACATGCCGCTGGACGGCTACGAGCGGCGCAAGACCGGACGATTGCATCTTTTTTTAGCCTCTATCGCCCTTTTCGTCTGCGCGGCCATCCTGACCTGGGATCAGGTAGCCGCGTTGCGCCGGGCCAGGGCCGTTGAATTCCTGGAAACGGCCAAGGAGGAGCAGGCCAGGGAAACCCTCGAAGAGCTGGCCGCTCTGGCCTACGCGGCCAAGGCCTCCCGGCTCGTTCCCCTGACCGTGGTGACGGGTCAGGAGTGCTCCTGGTGCGGCTGCGAGGATCGCGACCTGCAAAGCCTCGTCGAGGGCGACGCCTGCCGCCGCAAATGGGAAAACGCCCTGACGGCCATCCTCACGGCCAATGGCCGCGCGCCCGAGGCGCGCTTTTTCGCCGATCCTTGGGGAGCGCCCTATCTGCTCAATGAAAACGAGAAGGAACAGCCCGGGGAATGCGTCAAGGACGTCATCGTTTCGGCGGGCCGCGACGGCCGTCTGGGCACGGCGGACGACGTCCGCGTGATCATTGACAACGCGTTGTGCAAGAATTGATGGACGCCCACCACCTCGCCCCAGACTCCCGCCCGGACGCAGCGCCCCTTTGCGGCGCGTCCCTCTTCGCGTCCCCGAGAAGCGGCCGTCCGGCGGCCGGACTGCTCATCGCCGCCTTTTTCAGCGCCAACGCCGTTCTCTCCGGGGCCATCGTCTGGGGGCATGACCTTCGGGCCAAGGTCCTCGTCGTCCTGACCGCCCTGGCGGCCGCAGCCTTCGTCCGTTTCCCTGCGGCCAGACGTTTCGCGCCCGTTGTCTTCGGCTTCGCCGGGGTCTTCTTCGGCTTCCAGCCCTACGCCTATTTTTCAACGGCGTTCACATTCCTGTGCGCCTCGGCCGGTCTGGCCCTCGTCTGGCGCAATCTGACCCAACCGGTCCCGGCCTCTGCTCCGCCGGGCAAAGCGGACGCGGGCGCCGAGGGGCTGACCTTTTTCCTCATGTCCGTCTTCGTCCTTGTCTGCGCGGCGAGCCTCCTTACCTTGCCGGGCGGCCGGTTCCTGGAAGCGCTCGGAGTTTTCGGCCCGCTCGATTTCTATCGCATGACCGTTTTTTCCACCGCCTCCCAGGCGCCCTATCCCCTGGCCGCCGTCAACCGGCTCGCGCTCGTCGCGCTCGCCGCCCGGGAATTCTCCCTGGTCCGAATCAGCGATAAATACCGGGAGCTGGCTTACGGACTGTGCTGCGGCCTCATAAGCGTCACCCTGCTCGGCTTTCTGGAATTTTTCCACGGGGGCGCCTTCATCCTGCATTACCGTTTCCAGTCCGTCTTCGCCAATCCGGGCTGGTATGCGGAATACGCCGTGATCTGCGCTCCGTTTTTCCTGCTCTATCTGCGCCCGGCCTCCCCCTGGTCCAGGCTGGCGGGCTACGCCGGATTCGCCTGCGCGGCCCTGGCCGTGGCGCTGACCCTGGCCCGGGCGGGCTGGCTGGCCCTTTTACCGACCCTGGCTGTCTTTGTCTGGTTGACCGTCAGGGACAATCCGTACATGCGCTTCAACCGGAAAAAGGGACTCCTGCTCGCGATTATGATCCTGTACCTGGGGCTGACGGCCTTGTCCTTCTGGGTGGGCGGCAGGCAGCTTTCCTATTTCAGCCGCCCCATAAACGCCCTGTTCAAGGAACGCGTATCCAATTTCGCCGA
This sequence comes from uncultured Desulfovibrionaceae bacterium, assembly GCA_937934715.1. Classification (GTDB taxonomy): domain Bacteria; phylum Desulfobacterota; class Desulfovibrionia; order Desulfovibrionales; family Desulfovibrionaceae; genus CALGYO01. Next base: position 10,527 of record CALGYO010000105.1, read on the forward strand.
TTCGCCGCGTCCCCGCCTGTTTCTGACGGGACTGGCCATCGGCTCCGAGAGCCCGCTCTACGGTCTGGGCTTCGAGTCCTACGCCCTGCGCTATCCGGCGCTTGCAAGCGTCAAGGACAGCGTCCTGGCGAAGACCGTCAGGGAAGGCGACGAGGTTTTCGAGACGGCCCACAACCTGTATGTGCAGCTTTTCGCGGGCAGCGGACTGCTCGGGCTCGGATTATGGCTGGGGCTGGCCATCAGCGCGGGACGCACCCTGTATGACGGCGCGATCCGTTCGCGAAGCCTCATGGACCTGGCCATGCTGCTCGCCTTGATCGCCTTCCACATCTACGGATTTTTCCAGAACATGTTCTACGTCCCGGCGGCCATGCTTCTGATCTTTCTCGTCTTCGCCCGGGCCATGTCCCTGGAGCGCGGCATGGCGTCCGGGCCGGGCAGCCTGACGGGAGGCGTCGCGCGGGCGCTGGCCCTGGCCGCGCTCTCGGTCAGCATTCTCGGCTACGCCGCGGATCCGGGATTGTCGAAGCTCGCCGCCCGGCATGGCCTTTCGGCCATGGAACCCGCCGCCGCGACCGCAAGCGCCCCCCAACTGGCCGGAACCTTCGGGCCGGAAATCATGGACGGCCGCCTGGGCTACTGGAGTTGCGGCGCCTCCAGCCTGCGTCCCGGGGGGACGGGACCGGCGACGCTCCTGGCGCGCACGGCCTACCCCGATCCGGCGGGCGCCGGAGCCCGGCTGGAAATCTGGAGCGGCGACGGGCTGCTCGACGTCGCGGAGTTCCATGACAACGGATGGAAGCGCCTCGCCCCGATTCTTTCCTCCGAGGAGCCGCAAACCCTCTATCTCCTCGCCCGTCCCATCTACTACCCCAACGTTTTCGGCGCGGCTGGAGACCATCGCCCCCTGGGGGCGGCCTTCATCCTGGACGGCCCGCGTCCCTGACGGCGAGAGCTCGCGAACAGAGCCTCGGACGCGACGAAGCGAAGCCCGAAGGCATGGCCTGGGGCGGAACGCGGATTCGTCCGGCGCGGTCCGGGACCTTCCCGGCGCGATGGCGTTGGGGAATCAGAGATTGCCGATATTGCGCTCGAAGACCCGCATCTCGTTGATGATGCGGCCGCCGATCAAGCGTACGTCGCTGGAGCCCTGGCTGTCCACCAGCTCGCTCAAGAACTCAATCTCCTCCGGCATGACGGAGGCGAGGAAATTCTTGAGTTCCGTTATCTTGCCCAGGACGTAGGTCTTGTCGGTCTTGTCCTGCATGTTCTCCAGGATATCGACGAGATAGGAAACCATGAGCGCCTTGTCGGCATAGATGGCGCTGGTGGCGGTCAGGTGGCTTAAGATGTTGCGTTCGTTTTGTTCCTCGGTTTTGAAATACAGTTCGGCGGCTTGATTGGAAAACAGGGAAAAATGCTCGTGAGTGGCCTTGAAATGCCTGGCCGAGCAAAGCGCCTGTCCGGCCATGGCCAAAACGCAGGCGGCGGCAAAAGCGCAGGCTGTCATTTTCTTCATACGACTCTCCGGTACGACAAATCGGAAACGGCTTGCTGCGACGACGCGCCGGGCGTCCCGGCGCGGACATCCGGCACATATCAGTTTTCCCGGCGGCGTCAAAGCAAATAGACCGGGGTTTCCTCCTTGCCAAGAAGGATATGGGACTTATTTATGGATCAGGGCAAACGCCTTGCGGTTTCGGAGCAATCCGGAACCGGCCCTTACCCTCCTTTGGTTAGTGTTGTCCTACTCCACCCTTGGGCCGCCGTCAGGCGGCCCTTTTTCATGAGGGCTTCAAGAAGATTTTCACTCCCCTGGACAGGGCGGGCGTTCGTGATCGCTCCTGCGGACGTCGAACGCCGCGGCTCAAACGCGGCCGGGCGATGAAGGCGGGGCGACAGGGCGATGTCCGGCGAAAGACGCCGGAGCGCATGGAGCATCAAAGCGGACGGCCGGAACTTCCGGCCGCCCGTCTTGAATAAAAGCCCGCTACACGGAAATCACGGAATTGTGGCAATCGCCGAAAGGACTGAACTCGTACCGGTCAGCCTCGGGATCGCTTTCCCAGACTTCACCGTTGAGAAGATAGCGGAACTGGTAATCGCGGCCGGTCTCCAGCTCCATGGCGACGCTGAACGAGCCGTCCTTGAGCCTTTTCATGAGAGAAGCCTCGGGATCCCAGTTGTTGAATTCGCCGACCAAGGCCACCCGTTCGGCGTCCTTGGCCAGTTCATTGTTGATTTTGAAGGTTACTTTGCAGACGGGCTTCGTTTTGAGAAACTGTTTCTTGAACGGCATATCCCCCCTCCTTGGATAAATCCGTGGTCAGCAGCCGTCGGGATTCAGACTTTCCAGCAAAACAACGCGGCCTTGTAAAAACGGCCTGGACATATCTGCGCCCTGCTTAACCGGAATTAATCAATGCCGCATGGATTGTAAACCTAAGATTGTTACGATTGGCGCAGGATATGTGCGCGAATGCCGCGAAGTCCCCGGACAATGGCGCAGCGCGCATCTTACATGAAAAACAAAGCCGCCCGGGAATGCATTCCCGGGCGGCGAAAACAAGGGCCGGTTCCGGCTTCACGCCGCATCCCCGACGCCGGCGACGTTCGTTTCAAGGATGCGCTAGCAACGCATTCCCTTTTCCGCAAACGGGCATGACGGGAAGACCGCTCGCGCTAGTCTTCGGCGCCTGCGGAAAGCAGCCTGTCCAGGCACACGGCCAGGCGGTCGATGCCCGTCCGGATGCGCTCGGGATCGGAATTGGAAAAATTGAGCCGCAGGCAGGAATCCCCGCCCGAGATGAAAAAGGGCTTGCCCGGCACGAAGGCCACCTTCTCGGCGATGGCCAGATCGAACAGCTCCATGGCCGAATAGCCCTCGGGCAGGGTGATCCACAGGAACATGCCGCCCTCGGGCTCGGTGCATTTGACCTCGGCGGGAAATTTCTCCTTGATCCGGGAAATCATGACCTCCCGGCGTTCCTTGTAGATGGCCCTGATCTTGGCGATATGCTCGTCGATGTCATATTCCTTGAGATAGCGGACCAAGATGGCCTGCAGCAAGGTGGAGGTATGCAGGTCCGAGGCCTGCTTGGCCGTGACCATCTTGTGGGCGTCCTCGGGATCGGCCCAGAGCCAGCCCACCCGGAAGCCGGGGGAGCAGATCTTGGAAAAGGTGCCCAGCATGATCTTTTTCCCGGTCATGAAGGAGGCGACCGGGGCAAGATGCTCGCCCATGAAGCGCAGTTCGCCGTACGGATCGTCCTCGATGAAGACGACGCCGGCGTCCGAGAGGATTTTCGCGGCCTGGCGGCGCTTTTCCAGGCTGTAGCTTATGCCGGACGGGTTCTGGAAATTGGGCACGGCGTAGAAGAACCTGGGCGCGCGGTCGGCCACGGCGGCGGACAGGGCCTCCATGTCGGGTCCGTCCTCGTGAAGCGGGATGATGCGAAAATCCGCCTCGAACATGGAGAAGGACTGGATGGCCCCCAGGTAGCCCGGCTTTTCAAGCACCACGGGATCGCCGGGATTGAGAAAGATCTTGGACAAGAGATCCAGGCCCTGCTGGCTGCCGGTGGTGATGACGATGCCGTCCGGATCCACGTCCAGGCCTTTTTTCGCCCGGTACCGTTCGGCGATCCAGGTCCGCAACTCCTTGTCGCCTTCGGTGGTGGAGTACTGCAGGGCGGTTTTGCCCGAGTCGCGAATGACGGCGGCCGATACCTCGGCCAGCTCCTTGGTGGGAAAGGATTCGGGGCTGGGCAAGCCGCCCGCGAAAGAAATGATGGAGGGATCCTGGGTGACTTTCAGGATTTCCCGGATAAAGGAACGCCGGACGCTGTCCATGCGCTTCGCGTAGGGAGCTTCGGTAACCATGAGAACCTGCCTTTTCGTTCCGTGCAAACGTCTGGATTTTTTCGCCAGCGGAGTCTACAATCCCGCCGAGAGCTTGGGAAGCGCTTTTCATATCCCCAAGCCTTTCGGAATGAAAGGGCTTTTTGGCCCGCGCCCATCCGCGGCGGTTCACCGCCCGGAAGGCCGGACCTTACGGAAAATGACCACTAACCTTCGCCGCGCATGATCCGAAACATTGTTTTTTACATTTGCCTGTTCCCGTTGACGGCTTTATTCAGCAGCCTGTGCTGGTTTTTCGCCAAGCCCGGCGGCGACAACGAGCTGTCCCACCGCCTGGAGTGCGTGTGGGCCAGGCTTCTGTTGCTTTCCGGCGGGGTGAAGGTCGAAGCGGACCTTTCGGCCCTGACGCCCGGGAAAAGCTACGTCTTCATGGCCAACCATCAGTCCAATCTGGATATACCGGCGCTTTTCTCGGTGCTTTCGGATTACAATTTCCGCTTCCTCGCCAAGAAGGAATTGTTCTCCATCCCGCTTTTCGGTCCGGCCATGGCGCGCATCGGGCATGTCAACATCGACCGGCAGAACCGCCGCAAGGCCATGGAAGCCATCCAGTCGGCCGTGGAATCCGTGGACCGGGGCATGAGCCTGCTCATTTTTCCCGAGGGCACCCGGGGCCCCGACCCCTCCACCTTCGGCGAGTTCAAGACCGGAGGCATGATCGTGGCGCTCAAATGCCGGGCCATGGTCGCGCCGCTTATCGTGACGGGAAGCGCGCGGGTTCTCCCCAAAAAAGCTCTTTTGCTGCGGCCCGGGACCATTCGCATTACGGCCCTGCCCCCCTTCGACCCTGCGGAGCATTACACGCTCAAAAGCCGGGAAGAGTTCAAAAACGACTTACGATCCCGCATGCTTGCGGCATATTTGGAGCGTATCGCATGAGCGACTCCCAAAGCGGCGTCACCATATACCCCCTTGGCGGCCTCGGAGAAATCGGGCTGAACTGCATGGTCATCGAATCCGAAAAGGCCATGGTGGTGGTCGACTGCGGACTCATGTTCCCGGACGATTCCCTGTTCGGCATCGACGTGGTCATCCCCCGCTTCGACTTCATCCTGGCC
>CALGYO010000106.1 GCA_937934715.1 uncultured Desulfovibrionaceae bacterium
CTCCATCGGCAAGATCTACAAGGGCCTGCTCGATTTCGACATCGAGGAGGTCGAACTGGAGCACAACCCGCGCACCAAGGCCAAGATCACCATGAACCTGGCCAGTCCGGAGCAGGCGTTCGAGAAGAGCTTCATCCCCAACGACGGTGTGGGGCTCGCCCGGGAGGAGTTCATCATCAACTCCTACATCCGGGTGCATCCGCTGGCGCTTCTGCGCTTCAAGGAGATCGAGGACATCGAGGTCAAGCGGGCCATCTACGACATGACTTCGGAGTACGAGTCCAAGGGCGACTATTTCGTGGACAAGCTGGCCGAGGGCGTGGGCATGCTGGCGGCGGCCTTCTATCCGAAACCGGTCATCGTGCGGCTGTCGGATTTCAAGACCAACGAATACGCCAACCTCATAGGCGGCGCCCAGTTCGAGCCGCATGAGGAGAACCCCATGATCGGCTGGCGCGGGGCCTCGCGCTACTATTCCGACGCCTACAAGGAGGCCTTCGCCCTGGAATGCAAGGCCATGAAGAAGATCCGGGACGAGATGGGACTGACCAACCTCGAGATCATGATCCCCTTCCCGCGCACGGTGGAGGAGACGCAAAAGGTCATCGCCACCATGGCGGAATACGGCCTGAAGCAGGGCGAAAACGGCCTCAAGATCATCGGCATGTGCGAGATTCCGTCCAACGTGATCCTGGCCGAGGAGTTCCTCGACGTGGTGGACGGCTTTTCCATCGGCACCAACGACCTGACCCAGCTCATTTTAGGGGTGGACCGCGACTCCGAGCTTGTGGCGCACGTGTACGACGAGCGCAACGAGGCGGTGAAGCGGATGGTGAAGCAGGTGATCGAGGTGGCGGTGAAAAAGGGCAAGTACATCGGCATCTGCGGCCAGGCGCCGAGCGACTACGTGGAGTTCGCGGAATTCATCGTGGAATGCGGCATCGAGTCCATGTCGCTCAACCCGGACACGGTCATAAAGACCACGCTGGCCGTGGCGGCCCTGGAGAAAAAGCTCGGGATTCTGCCGGAATAGACGCGGTTATCGAAGCATGAGAAGGGCTCGGGGGCGATCCGCCCCCGGGCTTTTTCATTTGCCGAGAGACCGTCTTCCCAAGGGCTGAAGCCGTCCCGGCTTTCGGATTCAGGCTTATCTCGCGCCCGCTCGTCTGAGGCCCAGGCGTTTGCGGATTTTGGCCGCGAAAGCGCCACCCGGGACGATTCTCCTTCCAACGCGCTATGGTATTGCGTCTGAAGCGCGAATCCTGGATATGTTATATCAAGCCTATTATCATTTCATAATTGACACCAGTATTCATTATCTGCAAGAATCGCATGCATATTTTTTTTACATCGGACGAGAATAGTCTGTAATGAATCGATCATTCTCCAGAAATCCATCCATTTCCACACGTTCTCTATCATAGCTTCAGCAATTCTCATACAGTTTTTCAATCACAATAGAACTCATCTTGTACAATCCCTAAATGCACCTCATGCATACTAAAATAATGAGATAATAATGCAAGAATATTGCAAATGCTACCATAAGCTACCCCAAATATCATAGCAAATCATAAATACGCTCTATAGCATAAACACTAAGCACGCAAGGCAAGCATATGTAACACCAAAATTACGGGAGGTTGCTATTAGTAATAAACCAATGAATAGATATGCAATACAATCAAGTGCAAATACGCAGAAAAACAAAACAGTATACTTTGGAGAGTACAATGTCTCGGTTCTCATTTCGTAGCATCAATACGCTTATGATTTGCATAATTGGCGTCATACTAGTTATTGGTCTTTCTATTCTCACAATCTATGTTTCGAATTCATCCTATGATATTATTTTTGACGTTTCGAAAAACAGCATGAATACCATCGATCATGATTTAAAGACGGAAATTGAAGACATGATCGACTACAATATGAGCATGATGCATGTCGTATCTGCCAATCTTGACATTCAAAAATCACTTCTTGGCATTCCAAATTACGCTGACGATTACGTCAAGAGTCTCTTGAAAACATACAGCGGTATCATATCGATTTACGTCTGCAACACCGACGGCGAGGTCGTCACCGGCTTCACGACCTCGGGCGGGTCGCTCATCGGCATGAACTACGGCGACAGGCCCTACTTCAAGGGCGCGATCAGCGGAAAGGATTTCATTCAGCAGGAGATTCTCGTGGGAAAAAAGACCGGGCTCCCGGTCTTCGTCATCTCCGTCCCTGTGTTCGACGACTCCGGGAAAGTGATCGGCGTGACCGCCGTGAGCATCGACTGGCAAAAGTATGCGGACAGCCATATCCTGAACGTCAAGATCGGGGAAAACGGCTATGCCTACGTTCTCGACTCCAAAGGCGTCATAATCGCCCATCCTGACAAATCCAAGAACATGCAAGGCGTGGGAACCCTGGATTTCGTACAGGATGCCCTGCTGGAGAAGCAAGGAGTCCTCGAATATGAATACGAGGGCAAGGAGAAAGTCCAGGCCTTCAGCACGGTGGAGCGCACTGGATGGCTCGTTTGCGTCAGCGCCTTCAGAAGCGACCTGACCAGTCCCGCCAAGAACCAGCGCAACACCCTTATCGCCGTGGCCGCCGGACTCTTCCTCATTCTTCTCGGCAGCGCCATCTTCGCCATCCGGCGTTTCGTCATCGCGCCGCTTCGCAACATCATGGCTTACAGCGCCGAAGTCGCGGGGGGCAATTTCAAGGCGAAACTGCCCGGCTCCTACCGCTATGAAATGAAGGAGCTGGCGCATAATTTCCAGGAAACCACAGCCGCGCTCAAGGACCGTCTGGGATTCGCGGATGGCGTGCTTGCGGGCATCACCTTCCCCGTGCTCATCACCGACGCCGAAGTGCTCGTGGTCTACACGAACGACGCCATGCTCAAGTTGATCGGTCTGCCCGGGGTCCCCAAGGATTACGCCGGACAATCCGGTTCGCAGTTCTTCTATGGCGACCCCGCAAGAAAAACCATCAACCACAAATGCCTCGAGACCGGAACCAATGCGCTCGGCATAGAAACCGAAATCACGTTCAAAAGCGGCGCCCACAGGTATCTGCGCATCGACGCCTCGCTGATCCACGACCTGGACGGCAAGCCGGTGGGCGCCATCACTCTGGTGGCCGACCTGACGGAGATCAAAAAGCAGCAGATCATGATCGAATCCCAGCGCGACGCCATGGCTGAGGTCGCGAAAAACGCCAACGCCATTTCCGACCGGCTTTCCACAGCCACGGAAGAGCTGTCCGCCCAGGTTGAGCAATCGAGCAAGGGCGCGGAGCTGCAGTCCCAGCGGGTGGCCCAGACGGCCACGGCCATGGAGCAGATGAACGCCTCGGTGCTCGAGGTCGCCAGAAACGCGGCGGGCGCCGCCGGGACATCGAGCGACGCCAAAACCCGGGCCGAAGACGGTGATGACGTGGTGAAAAAGGTGGTCGGCGGCATCGCGAAACTCCGTGAACAGGCGCTCAATCTCAAAACGGACATGGCCGCCCTTGGTGAGCAGGCCCAGAGCATCAACCAGATTATGAACGTCATCTCCGACATCGCTGACCAGACAAACCTGCTGGCGCTCAACGCGGCCATCGAGGCGGCCCGGGCGGGCGAAGCCGGGCGCGGCTTCGCCGTGGTCGCCGACGAGGTGCGCAAGCTCGCCGAGAAGACCATGAACGCGACCCAGGAAGTCGGCTCGTCCATCCAGGGCATCCAAAACGCCACCCAGCGCAACATGGGCCATGTGGACCAGACCGTGACCACGATCGAACAGGCCACCGAGCTTGCCAACGACGCGGGGCTGGCCTTGAAGGAGATCGTGTCCCTGGTGGACCGGGCGGCTGATCAGGCCCGCTCCATCGCTGCGGCCGCTGAAGAGCAGTCGGCCACCAGCGAGGAAGTGAACCGCTCGGTGGAGGAGATCAACGCCATCAGCGCCGAGACCTCCTCGGCCATGGGGCAGTCGGCAATGGCGGTCTCCGAGCTGGCGGCCCAGGCCATGGAGCTCAAGGACCTCATGAGCCAGATGATCGAAGGCGCGGGCGCCCAAAGCCTCCCCGGAGCGTCTTCGCCCCGCGCCCTGTCCGCCAGCTAGGGACGCGCGCTCGAAGAAAGGGCATGCTTATTAAGAATAACAGACTCATATCATGCGTTTTCTTAAATAAACGACGTCGTTTCAAGGGACGCCGCAGGAGCGTTCAACCACAAGCCGCCCCCCGGAGCTGTCACTCCGGGGGGCGGCTTATTTCCCAGACTTGAATCATTTGAAAGACGCGTTGATATCCTCCACGCGCCTGACATCGCCGAAAAACAGCTTGATCGTCGTCAGCGCGGCGCGGTGGGCTTCTGCAAAGGGCGACGCCACCGCGTCCTCAAGGACGATCACCTCATAGCCCAGCTGCATGGCGTCGCGTACGCTCGATTCCACGCACACGTTGGTGACCAAGCCCACAACGATCAGTTGTTCGGCCCCAAGCTCCTGAAGCAGCGCCTCGATGTTGGACGCGCCCCGGATGAAGGCGCTGTAGCGGTTTTTTCGCACCACATGGTCGCGGGACGGATCATACTCCATTTTATGGAAGAGTTCCGTGAGCTCCCCGCCATCGAACATGCCGTCCGGCGGCGGGTTCTTGTGAAAAAGCCCGTACAGCCCCATATCGTCGCCCGCCGCATCCCGCGTGAATCCGTGCTTCACCCAGATGACCGGCCGCCCGGCCTTCCGGAACGCCCCGGCCAGCGTGTTGATGTTGTCCACGAGACGATCGAAGCCGGGTATCGCGGCGGCATGGTCGCAGGCGAAACGCTGCATGTCGATGACCACGAGCGCCGCCTTGTCCGGCCGGATCGCGTAAACGTGTTCCGGACGGCCGATTTCCTCAAGATACGCCCGCGCCGTATGCGGCATGCCCGAACCTCCGGCTGTCCTGCTCATGCGTACGCTCCATGTCTTTCCGTTTATACGAAACGCCCTGCGGCTCCGAACCGTCAAGAAGAGGCCGTCCTTCTCCCTACCGTTCTTTCGCGTCGCGCAGCAATGCGTATCTTTCGCACAGGAAAGGACAAGGAGCGACAACCGGCCGCGTCAATGGCGGGGAGGGTCAGGCGAAAGACAAGCGCCCCCTCTCCGGCCCCGCGATGACCCGGCAAACGCGAACGCCCCCGGGACCATCCGTCCCGGGGGCGTTCATTCCAGACTATGCAGCCGCGATTCGCGTCAACCGTCATCCCCCGCCCGCTCGATCATGCCACGCAAATCCCCGGTGAAAACGTTGGAAGCGTCGCTCATGCCGAAAAAGGCCGAGCCGCTTAAATTATCCGCATCGAGCACGCCGCCCATGACCACCTTGCTCACGTCCGCGTTCTCCCGGTCCCCGGTGATGACGCCCGTGACCGTGGTCTTGAGCTCCTCCACCCCGCGCTCGTCTTCCTGGGTGAACTCCCGAAACTGGGTCACGGCGCGCGTCTTGAGGCGTCCGTCCTCGTAGCTCTCCCGCTCGTGGCTGGCCCTGGACAAAAGCGCCGGAGCGTCGGTCTCGGTCAGCCCGGCCCCCACGTTGAACTCCATGGGCTCGAAATCCACGTTCTTGTTGGCCGAACTCCTGTCCACCGAACGCGCCACGAGTTCGCCCTCCTTGTAGGTCTCCTCCTCGTAGCGGATGTCGTGGATATAGGCGGCTCCCTTTTCCTCATTGAAATACAGTCCCGTATCGTAGCCGTCGCGGCCGATTTCATCGGAGACGCCGCGAAGGTAGGCGGCCCCGTCCCCGGCGGTTTCGTCGCTGGGCTTGGCCAGAAGGTTGCTCGCCGACAGCGGCTTGGACGCGCTGTACTCCTCGGTGGAAAGCCCCAGGGTCCGCTGTATGGAAGCCCGGCCCTGCAAAAGATGCTTATCCCCGGCCTCGGCGGAGAAGGTCCCGCTTTGGCGCTTGACCAGCTCTCCGCCCTGGTACCAGGACGAGGCGATGCGCTGGGTCTCGATGCCGTTTTTGACGAGCCCGTCCGTGAAATCGTCCGTGCGCAACAGCTCGCCCTCGGCGTCGTAGGTCTGCATGCTTACCGACAGCCCGCTGGTCTTGGCCGTCTCCTGGGTACTCTCGCTCACGAAATCGCCGATGTCCTCGCCCGTGCGGTTGGTGATGTTTTCCGAATCCACCCTGTTTTTTATCATGGCGCTTTTCGTGATCTTTCCATCCGCGTATTCCTGAATGCTCGCGTAATACTCCATGCTGACCATGTCCTGGGTCACCTTGCCCGTCAGATCCTCCAGGCTATTGACCGCATACGCCTCGCCCGGGTCCGACATATATCCTCTGTACGTGGCGCCCACCGTGGCCTTGTCGCGCATTTCGCGCGTCAGCTCCCCTTTCTCGAACCATTTCATGCTCCGGGTCATGACCGCTTCCGAGGTCAGTTCTCCGTCGTCGCCGAGCCCGGTCAGCTCCAAATGAGAGGTCTGCGACACCCGGCCCAGGTCGTCGTAGCGCTCGATATCCCGGATCATCTTGTCGCCGGAGATGACGCCGGTCTCCTTGCGCACGAGCTTGTCCCCGTCATACTCCTCGATGAGCATGGACGAGCCTTCCATCGTGACCGTCCGGCGGTTGCCGTTTTTCAGCATGGTGGTCCCGTTTCGCAGGCCGAACTTGGTTTCCCACAAGCTGGTTTCGGCCTCATCGGCCGCTTGCGCCTGCTTGTCGTAGGCCGCCTGGGAAATGGAAACCGTGTCTCCGAGTTTTTGCCGCAGCGACGCGGACGCGTCCGGCAAAATCTCCTGTGTAGCGGCCGTCCCCTGGGACGCCCCGCTTTCCGCCGTTTTTGGGGAAATCGATTCCACAAGGCCGGAACCATCGAAGACAAAAGCCGGAACGCCGATGCCCATATGCCGCTCCCTTCGCCCGTTTTTCCGCGCCGCCGTCTGTCACGGCCTCCGGCCTTGGCCGGAACGCGTCCCGGGCGATCATATTTCGTTCAGTTCTTCCCCCGCCGTCTGGGCGCCGCCGCGCTCCCAAGCGCCGCTCTCCAGTCCCGGGTCCGCGAACAACCATTTGAGCCTGTCCAGCGCGAGCCCATCAATCTGGGACATGCCCGAAAACGCTGCGTCAGCCTTCGGGTCCAGCTTCTCCAGGCCGCCCTCGACCTCTTTGAAAATGTCCTCGCTGGCGTTGAACGCCGCGTTGCTATCCCACGACTCCCCCCGGATGCGGGTGAAAAGCTTGCTCTCGTTTTTTTCGTCGTATTTGACGAATTCATCGAACCCGATCGACGACCGCGCCCTAAGCTTCCCATCCTCGTACAGCTCCTTCACATGCTTGGAGCTTCGAAGGATGCCAGGGTTTTTGGAATCGAAGAGTCCCTCGCCGGGTTTGAATTCCTTCATCCCCCGGTCCGGATTCGCGGCGGCCGCCTGAGCGTCCAGGGACCTGTAGGCCAGTTCGCCGTCTTTATAGAGCGCGTCCTCGAAAGAGAGGAAATATTCCGCTTCCCCGGTATCCGGGGGGCCTTTTTCCCCATCGGCGGCGGCCAGCTCCCTTCTCCTGTCCCGATAGTCCGCAAGCGCCTGGTCTATGGTAAGGGCTTTCCCTCCCCCTTCCCCGGACTGGAGGTCGAACTGTCCGTGACTTTCCCGGACGAGCTCGCCCTGCTCATACCAGGAGACGCCGACGGAGCGCATTTCCTTGCCCTCGACGCTCACGTTGGACGCTTCAGCGCTGAAGCTGAGCCGCCCTTCCCCGTCGTACAGGGCCATGGAGATGGAAAGCGCATCCTCTGTTTCCGTGACCGACTTTCGCACCGAGGCGGTTCCGGTCAGATTGTCTCCCGAATAATCCTTGATTTCCGCGCTATAGCGTGTGAGCGCGGCGTCGCCCGAGACCCTGCGGACGAAATCCTCGATGCCCTCGGACTGGCGCAGCTTTCGGGAATCGAGCGCCGTCAGACTCTCGGGCGAGCCGTCCACATCCAGGTTTTCCCGCAGCGTGCGGACGACCTGGCCGTTTTCGTAGATCGTGGTATCCCGCGAGAGCATGGCCGAGCCGCCGTCGCCGGTTCCGGCGCCGGAGCCTTGAAGCGCGGTCCGGGCGGTCGCGGCCGGATTTCCCTTGGCGTCGAAGGCCTCCACGGTCCGTACGATGGCGTCGTCGCTTCGTTCGCCGCGTTCCCGGCGGATCAGCCGGTCGCCGCGAAAATCCTCGATGACGACTTCGTCCTCGACAAACGTCACGGTTCGGCTCACGCCGTTGTCGAGAATCGTGGTTCCGGCCTGAAGGCCGTAGGTCGCCTCCCAGAAATTCCGTTTCCCCGCGTCCTGCGGCGAGGCCCCGGACGCGGTCCTCGCCAGGGCGCTTTCCTGATACAGGGCGGCGTAGGCCTGGCTCGAGATGCTGACCGTGTCCGTGGCGTTTCCGGAGGGCGCGGCGGCGGTATCGGCTTGCTTGGCTTTTTGCGCGAACGTCTCCATCAAAGACGAGGATGCGGCGACCTGGAAGGCGGATATGGCGGCGGCCATGAGGGAGCTCCCTTGATTTGTGCGGGCTGCGCGGGAAGACGCCGGATTCGCCGCATCCGGCTGAAGGGGAAGGCCCGCATATGATTTGCATATCGGTCAATTGTTTCGCTTTCTTTAGCCTATATTATCAGAAAAAAGAAACCGGGAGGCGCTGGGCTGGAACGCGCCGCCCGGAGCGCGCCCGGACGGCCCTCGCGGCCGGGCCTTGACGTGGACAAAGCCTCCTTGCCTCTTCGGCCAAAACATTTTACCTATGCCGAGGGTTTATTTTTATCCGCACAAGGAGGATAGTATGGAGTTTCGTGGAACGTTCACAGCCCTGGTGACGCCGTTTCAAAACGGCGAAGTGGACGAGGAGGCCTACAGACGCCTCATTGAATGGCAGATCGAGGAAGGCGTGCAGGGGCTCGTTCCCTGCGGCACCACTGGAGAATCCGCCACCCTTTCCCACGCCGAACACAAAAAGGTCATCAAAATCTGCGTGGATCAGGTCAAAGGCCGCGTACCCGTGCTGGCCGGGGCCGGATCCAACAACACCAAAGAGGCGATCGAACTCACCAGGGACGCCAAAGACTCCAAAGCGGACGGGGCGCTGCTCATCACGCCCTATTACAATAAACCCACCCAGCATGGACTCATCGAACATTTCGCCGCCCTGGCCAAGGAAGTGTCCATGCCGTTCATTGTGTACAACGTGCCCGGCCGCACCTCGGTCAACCTCCTGCCCGAGACCCTGGCCGAGATGAAAAAACGCGTCCCCGAGGTGGTGGGCGTCAAGGAAGCCACCGGCAACCTGGAACAGATCTCCCGTGTGGTCGAATTCTGCGGCCCGGATTTCCAGGTGCTCTCGGGCGACGACTTCACGGCGCTGGCCACCTTCGCCATCGGCGGCTGCGGGGTCATTTCCGTTGCGTCCAACGTGTCGCCAAAGAAAATGAGCGCCATGTGGACGGCCTACGCGTCCGGTGATCTGGCCGGAGCCAGGAAACTGCATTACGAACTGGCCCCGCTTTTCAGGGCCATGTTCCTGGAGACCAACCCGGTCCCGGCCAAGACCGCGCTATCCTGGATGGGTAAGTTCCCCTTCGAGACCCGGCTGCCCATGGTCCCCATGCTCCCGGCCAACCAGGAGAAGCTGAAGGCCGTGCTGACCGGCTGCGGTCTGCTCTAAAACAATCCCGCCGCTACGGGACGCCCGGTGAAAACAGGGCTCTCGCCCGAATGACGGACAAGCCCCCTTGCGGTTAACCGGAAGGGGGCTTTTTTATTAACAAAATCCTGCTATTCGGAACGAGGGGCGCTCTTTGGGCGAAAAAGGCGAGAAGCCTGTCTCTGGCAGATCGGGAAACGGGAGGGGCTGACCTTTTCCCTTGCGCGTCGCGATCAGCCCCTTATTCGCGGTCTGACGGCGTAATGACCGCCTACGGTTTCTTGTCCGGCTCTTTCCTGGCGTTTTTCTTGTCCCTTTTGGGGCGGACGTAGCCCTTGTACTTGTCCTCGATCTTGGCGCGGATCCCCTGCAATTCCGTGGCGTCCTTTGCCTTTTCCCGTTCGAGATAGTCCTCGTAGCGCTCCTGGGCCCGCTCGTTGACCTGAGCCTTGTTTCCCTCGGTCACGGCGGGCTTCGGCGTCTGTCCGGCGGCTTGCGCTCCACAGGGCGTGAAAAAGACCGCCAACCCGGCAAGCGCCGCCACACACATCAACTTTCGCATCGCTCACAGCTCCAATCCCGGGCAAAACTCCGCACCCGCCCGGCTTGTTTCGTTTTTTCGAGCACATCACATTTGCCAGGGCCGGGCAACCGGTTTTTCCCGGCCGCCGCGCCTGGAAAGGCCGCTTTCGCCAAGCCCCGGCGCGCGCCTTTACAACGCCCCGCGCCATGCAGTATGCAAAGCGCAACCATGGTATTACTGAGAGCGAAAAATGTTTAACATTTTATTGCTCGAAGGGATAAGAACGGCCGCGCGTAGCGGAGCTACGCGGCGATTGACGCCAAACGGGTTGTCGAACCTTTTCCGCTCCCGGTAATAAAGACAAGGGATCACGATGCGCCGGATACATGTGACCATAGCGGCCCTTGTCGCCCTGGCCCTGGCTCTCGGGTTCGGCTGCATGCGCGGCTGGCGCGCTTCACAGGACGGCGCGCCTCCCTCCGCCGTCCCGGCCATCCCAGACGGGGAAAAACACATCGGGACCGCCAAGCCCGGCCCAGCGCCCTCGCCCTTCGACGCCCTGATCGATCCTTCGCCGGACCGGCTTTTCGCGGACGCGTCCCGCGCCATCGCCGCCCCCGAGGCCGCGCCGCCGTCCCCGGCGGACCGAACCGCCCAGGCCGCCCGGACGGCCCCGCCCGCAGCTTTGGCCCCCGGACCCGCGCCCCTCCCGGAGCCCGTAGCCGCGACGCCGTCCGCGCCCGGGTCCGCGCCCGCCGCCAAGCGGGAAATCGCCTCCCTGAAGACGCCTCCCGTCCAACCGTCCGGGCCTCTTGCGAAAGCCGTTCCCCCGGAATCCGTGAACAATGCGCCCGAAAAGCCCGAATCCGCCGCCCCGATGCGGCCCGAACCCGCCGCGTCCGCGCCTGATGCGAAGATCGCCAAGCCCGCATTGTCCCAACCGCCCGCGTCATCGGAGCCATCAACGCCGCCAGCTCCCGCAACGCCCGGCGTCCCCGCCCGGACTCCCGCGCCCAAGCGCATCATGGTGGCCGGGGATTCCTTCGCCGTGGGCGTAGGGCTGTCGCTGGCCCAGACGCTCAAGGGCTCGGGCATCGCCCTGGCGCAGTGCGGCAAGACCTCAAGCGGCCTCAATTCCCCGCGGTTTTACGATTGGAACGCCGCGCTTACGGAATTTCTCGCCAAGGAAAAGCCTGACGCCCTGGTGGTCATGCTCGGCGCCAACGACGCCCAGAACGGATCCGGCTCCGGCGCCTGGATCGAGGATTTTTCCAAAAAAACCGGCGCGTTCATCGAAATCGCCCAAAAGGCGGGCGCGCCGGTCTACTGGGTGGGCCTGCCGCCCATGCGCGACGAGGCGCTCAACGCCAAGGTCAAGGCCGCCAACCAGGCCATGAAAACCGCCTGCGAGGGCAGCGGAAACTGCGTTTTCATCGAATCCTGGGATATTTTCTGCGACGCGTCCGGGACGTACGTCCGCAAAAAAGTCCTCGGCGGCAAGACCGTCTCCCTGCGCGCCAAGGACGGCGTCCACATGACCATGAGCGGCTACAAGGCCCTGGGAGACAAAATACTGGACAAATGCGCTGGCAAGAGGGAAATCTCCCTGAAGGAATAGCCGCCGGTCGCGATCCGAAACCATGCGGCCCACCCCGAAAGCCGCCCAAACTCCGAGGATTCCGGCGCTCCCACCTCCATGAACTGGTTGAAAGCCTACATCATTTTCGTCATCGCCTTCCTGGTGACCGCGTTCGTCAACATCGACAGGATTTCCCTTTGGACCGACGAGGCCTTCAAGGGGCAATACGGCGCCCCCGCCTTCAAGATCGTGCGCAAGGCCAAAAGCCTGTACAGGGGCTCCGCCGTGGCCGCCTACTCCGGAAAGATCGACTGCTCCCTGTCCGGCTATTTCAACGACAACTACCGCAGCGGTCTGGCTTGCGACCAGGACGGCAACCCCGTCGCAAGCGCTGACGACGAGTTCGAGGACGAATACCAGCGCCTCAGCCAGCCCGTGCTCAAGGACATACGGCCCGTGGAGCAGGATGAGCTTTTGGCCGCGCTGGAGCTTATCCCGGCCCAGCCCCCCGGCGGGTCGCCTCTGGAAACCCCGGGTTCCCCGGGAACGGGTCTGTCTCAGGACGCCGCCCAGACGTCCGGTCAAACGTTCGGTCAAGCGTCCGGCCTGGCTTCCGGCCCGGCGCCTGGCCAAACGCCCGGCCAGCCCGCCGTCCCTGGCGACGCGGCCGCCGCCCTGCTTTCGCCCAACGCCGCCAGGCCGGGCGGACCGGGCGCCGCCAATCCGCCCCTTCGGCCCGTGGAGGTCGGCATCGCCTCGGCCCCCTTGCCCCCCCCGCACAAGATCCTGGTGGTGGGCGATTCCCTGGCCATCGGCCTGGCCCTGTCCCTTCGCCGGGCCGTGACGGGCTTCGATGACATGATTCTCATCGACGAGGGCAAGGTCTCGAGCGGCTTGGCCAATCCCAAATATTTCAACTGGGAAAAGGCGCTCATCTCCCTCGTCGAGAAATACGAACCCAACATCGTGGTGGCCATGATGGGGGCCAACGACGCCAAATACATCAAGCTCAACGAAAAGCCCCGCCCAGCCGACGCCAAGAACAAGTCCTGGCCCCAGGTCTTTTCCATGCGCGTGGAAAGCTTCCTGGACATCCTGGCCCAGAAGAACATCCTGACCTACTGGATCGGCCTGCCCATCATGGGCGATGCGGTCTACGCCCAGCAGGCCCAGGCCATGAACGTCATCCTCAAGGACGCGTGCGCGAAATTCAGCAACGCCCATTTCCTGGACACCTGGACCGTTCTGGCCGACGACAAGGGAGAATACTCCACCTTTCTGCCCACGCCCGGCGGCTCCAAGGTCAAGGTCCGGGCCAACGACAAGATCCATTTCACCGTGGCGGGCAGCGATATCCTGACCCGGTTCTTTTTCCAGACCATCGCCAAGGACGTGGCCCTGCGGCCAAAGGTCGCCGAAGAGACCGCCATGGCGCCGGAGCCCAAGGCGGCCCCGGAAACCCAAACCAAGGTTCAATAGGAATCATAAGGCCGGACAGGCTTTCACGCGTTATGCCAAGAGCCCCCCTCGCGCGCCCCCTCCTCTTTCTGCTCGCCTTCGTCCTGCTCGCATCCTGTTCCTCCGAACCGGAAAAGCAGCCTTCCGTGGAGCCCGAAGGGCTTTTTTCCGCCAAGGCGCCCGCCAAGACCCTGCTTCTGGCCGGAGATTCCCTGTCCATCAGCCTGGCAGAACAGCTGAGCCTGGCCGTCGAAGGTCAAAAATCCTGGAGATTCGCTCACCTGGGCAAGGTGTCCAGCGGCCTGACCCGGCCGGACCTGCTCGATTGGCCCAAGACCCTGGCCGATCTCGTCCGCCGCGAACGTCCCGACGCCGTCCTCATCATGATCGGCGCCAACGACGACAAGCCCGTGCCCCAAAAAGACGGTCCGCCCGCGCTGTTCGGCGCCCCGGGATGGGACGAAGCCTACTCCAGGGCCGTGGCGGAATTCATCGACATCGCCCGCTCGCAAAACCCGGACGTCCCCATCACCTGGATCGGCCCGCCAGTCATGGGCGGCGCCCCCCTCTCCCAGGCCATGCGCCGCATAAGCGCCGTCATCGCCAAGACCTGCGCCCAGAAACGCGTCCGCTACGTGGAGACCCTTTCCCTGTTCGCCGACGAAACAGGCGCCTTCGCCCGCTACGCCGTGGACGACGACGGCGACCTGCGCTCCATCAGAACGCCGGACGGCGTGCACCTGACCATAAGCGGGGCCAAGATGCTGTCCGGAAAAACCCTCAAGGCCATCCACCCGGAAATCCGTCTGCCCGAAAACCCGGCCGTGCGCGAAGCCATGCGCGCGGTGGACAAATTCCGTCCCCTGCCCCAGGAAGAGGCCGAACGCATGCTCAAGGAAACGGCCAGCCAGGCGGGAAGCTAGGACGGCGTTTTTCGCGCGACGCCTTCAAGCGCAGCGCAAGACCCCGGATAGGCTCCCCGCGCTTCCCGGCCGCTTCTTGCCGCGGCGCGCCTTACCCCGCCTCCTCCCGCGCATAGCCCGGCGGGAACGGCCAGCGCCCGGGCGCATCCGGGCGGCGGGCCACATGCGCGACCCGGCCCGGATCGATCCCGAGCAGCCCGCAGGCCCGCGCGTCCGTCTCCCAGGCGTCGAATCCCGCCAGCACAAGCCCCGGTGCGGGCGAAAGCTCCCGGCCGCCCAGATGATAGTCAGCAAGCCCCCGGCTCGCGTCCATGACCGACAGATCCGGCGCCCGGCAACGCGTCAGGTCCATGATCGACTCCTGCATCCGCCCGTGAAACCGCGCCTTCTTCCAGCTTCCGCACGTCCCGCCGTAGTGCTTCGGCGGCGCGAACCCCATCATGTTCTTCAGCGCCCCCGTGACCTCGGCCAGGGAATGCGCCTTGAGCGTAGGCAGTGAGATCACGAAATGCGTAAAGGCGATCCTCGGCAGGTATATGACCGGAAAAACCTTGTTTTCTCGACGCTCCACCCGGACGAGCGGCTCCCGGTTCAAATCCGCAAGCCGGACGCCCAGCCGTCCGGCCATGTCCGCATAGCCCAGCGCCGCAAATATCTCCGGGGTCTCCCGGCGCATGTCCCCGCAGCCCTCGGCCACCGTGATTTCCGCCCGGCTGACCTTACGGACGTAGCCGATGACCGCCTCGCAAAACGCCGCCGGCGTGGTCACGGGCGGCGCCGAGGCGTTGACCAGATTGGGCTTCAGCAACACCTTGTCCACCCCGGACAAGACAGCCGCCGCCCCGATGGCGTCCAATACCTCAGCCACCGCCCCCCCATAGTCCCCAGGCCCGGACAGCCTCGCCTCGGCGTATTTCTTCATCGTTCGTCCAGCCTAATATGATTTTATACTTTGACGGTAGACAATAAATGCTTATTTTAATTGTGCCTGGGGCGTACGTGACAGGCGGTTTCACCAGGGAACGAATAGCTCAGAATAGGAAGGCGAAAGCCATTAAACAGAGCGTTCCTGGATCAGCCGCCGCACGGTGCCCCGGACTTTTTCCCCCGCCGTATTTTCTTGCCTTGTTCGCCGTTTCCAGCCACCATCCCGTGAAAACGCGACCGGAGGAACGCATGCTTTTCAAACTGTTCCTGGCCATGAGCCTCATCCCGGCCCTGGAAATCTATATCCTCATCACGGTGGGCTCGGCCATAGGCGCCCTCAATACCCTGGCCCTGGTCCTCATGAGCGCCATGCTGGGCGCCTGGCTCGCCCGGACCCAGGGCCTGCAAACCATGCTCAAACTGCGCGAAAATCTCAATCAGGGCATCATGCCCGCCGAGGAAATCCTCGACGCCTTCCTCATCTTCGCCGCCGGACTCATGCTGCTCACCCCGGGCTTCGTGACCGACGCCTTCGGCCTGCTCCTCCTCTTCCCGCCATCCCGCATGGCCTTCAAACGCTGGCTCCGCCGCCGCCAGATCGGAAGAGCGTCGTGTAGGGAAAGAGTGTAGATCTCGG
>CALGYO010000107.1 GCA_937934715.1 uncultured Desulfovibrionaceae bacterium
CCCCCTGGCGGGGAGTCCAGAGGGGCGGCGCCCCTCTGGCCGCCGGAGGCGCCTCGCGACAACGCCATGAAAAAACATCGCATCATAGTCAACGCCATCCCGCTGGCCACGGTGAACACGGGCATCGGGCGGTATCTGCGCTGCCTGTACGCCCAGCTGGAACGGCTCTACGGGGACGAAATCGAGGTCGGGTATTTCGACGGCCGTACGGTTTCGCCCATTCCGCCCGCCGGGCCGTCCAATCTGGGCCGCCGTTCCAGGCTGACCAGCCTGTTGTGGAAGCTGCCGTCCACGGCGGCCCTGGCCGTACGCCTGGCCCGGCATTACCAGCGCGAGGCGGCTTTCAGGAAGGCCGCCGAGGGCTACGACCTCTATCACGAGGCGGCCTTTTTCCCGTTCGCGGCCCCAAAGGGCATGCCCACGGTCTTCACGGTGCACGACCTCTCGCTCATCAAGTTCCCGGGCCATCATCCCAAAGAGCGCGTGCGTTATTTCAACATGTTTTTCCGCAAGCGCTCCGCCAAGGTGGCCCGGTATCTGGCGGTTTCGGCCTTCACCAAGTCCGAGATGGTCTCCATGCTCGGGCTTGATCCCGGGCGCATCGCCGTGACCCACAACGCCCATGAGCCCGAAGTCTTTCATCCAAGGCCCGGGGCGGACCTGTCCAGGCTCGGCCGGACGTTGCCGGAGCGGTTCTTTCTTTTCGTGGGCACCAATGACCCGCGCAAGAACATGCATGTGATCCCGAAGGCCCTGGCCGCCAGCGGGCTGGATGTTCCGCTGGTCACGGTGGGCTGGTCGGGCTGGTCCCAGGAACGCATGGAGGGCGCCGCGCCCATCGAGCTTGGCTATCAAGGGGACGAGGTCCTGGCCGCGCTCTATTCCCGGGCCACGGCCCTGGTCTACCCCAGCGTGTACGAGGGCTTCGGGCTGCCCGTCCTGGAGGCCATGGCCTGCGGCTGCCCGGTGGTCACCTCGGCCATGTCCAGCCTGCCGGAAGTGGGCGGCGATGCGGCCTTGTACCTGGAGAATCCGAGCAATCCCAAGGAGATGGCCGAGGTCTTGCGCCGGGTCGCGGGCGACGAAGCCTTGCGCGGGGGCATGCGGGAGCGCGGGCTCGTTCAGGCGGGCCGGTTTTCCTGGGGCGAGACGGCGAAAAAGACGTACGAGACGTTCGCAAAAGCTCTTGCGGGCTAGAATACTTGAGGGAAAAGGGGAAGTTATGAAAGATGGCAATGGCGTGTACTATTACCCCAATCCGGCCGAGAAGCGGGTCCGGATGTACGTGCGGGAGCGCTATGGGGATGTGGAATTCAGGCTGTGGAATCAGGAGCACCCGGAAATCTGGGAGCGCCACGACTGGGTTCCCTACGACGCCATCGTGGAGGCGGCGGGCGAGTACGCCAAGCGGGGCGTGGGCGTGGATCCTCTGGAAATGTATGATATAAACGTAGCCAAGCGTCTGCTGGCCGACGAGGGTTGAGTGGGCGCTAGAAGCGGCTACCGGGTTTACGGCCAGGTCTGGGGGCTTGATGCGGCCCTGGCCGAAAGGCTGGGCGCGGCCTTGCCGTTCGCGGAGGCGTCGTTCGAGGACGGGGTTCTGGTTCTGGAGCATGAGGGCGGCTGGATCGACGTGGAAGAGGCGGCCGGGGAGATCGCGTCCGCCTTGCCGCCCGGCGGCGAGGCCAACGTGGATCTCATCGACAATGTGGACTGGACCGTGACGAGATATGCAATATATCCCGGTGGTTACGATTCAGAAACCTACAACGCCGACGACATCCTGGAGCATACGAAGAACGAGGGCAATACGTAAAATATTCGTCTCCGGGCCAAAAAAGCGCTTGACCATTCGTGACGGCTCCTATAGACACCCCCTTCTGTTCGCGACGACGGCGGTTTTTCAAAACGGTTTGAAAAACATTTTGAAAAAAAACGTTGACGAAGCGAGCGGGCCGAAGTAAACAGTTCGGCTCTGCGCGGATGAAAACGTAGTTTGAGTCCACGCGGAAAGTTTCCGGGACCGAGAAAAAAACGCTTGACCCGGAAAACGAAATGGCCCATAAGGGCGGGCCGCTTGAAGTAACGAAGCGGCGGGATCTTTGACAATTAAATAGCGAGTCGGGTGATTCAAATGCATCGCCACGTCATAGGGCTCTATGACAAGGCGCCTGCGACATTGAAAAAGGATTTAAACTGGAGAGTTTGATCCTGGCTCAGATTGAACGCTGGCGGCGTGCTTAACACATGCAAGTCGTGCGAGAAAGGGGACTTCGGTCCCTGAGTAGAGCGGCGCACGGGTGAGTAACGCGTGGATAACCTTCCTGGAAATTTGGGATAACGGCGGGAAACCGCCGCTAATACCGGATACGCTCCCAATGTATGTTGGGGGGAAAGGCGGCCTCTGTCTCAAGCTGTCGTTTCCAGATGGGTCCGCGTCCCATTAGCTTGTTGGTGAGGTAACGGCTCACCAAGGCGACGATGGGTAGCTGGTCTGAGAGGATGATCAGCCACACTGGAACTGAAACACGGTCCAGACTCCTACGGGAGGCAGCAGTGGGGAATATTGCGCAATGGGGGAAACCCTGACGCAGCGACGCCGTGTGAGGGAAGAAGGCTTTCGGGTCGTAAACCTCTGTCAGAAGGGAAGAACCGCGTGGGTCCGAACAGGGCCTGCGTCTGACGGTACCTTCAGAGGAAGCGCCGGCTAACTCCGTGCCAGCAGCCGCGGTAATACGGAGGGCGCAAGCGTTAATCGGAATCACTGGGCGTAAAGCGCACGTAGGCGGCGACGTAAGTCGGGCGTGAAAGCCCTCGGCTCAACCGAGGAATTGCGCTCGATACTGCGTTGCTCGAGTCCTGGAGAGGGTGGCGGAATTCCGGGTGTAGGAGTGAAATCCGTAGATATC
>CALGYO010000108.1 GCA_937934715.1 uncultured Desulfovibrionaceae bacterium
CCTTCGTACGGCGTGAATGAGCCGATATATCCCACAACGCGCTTGCTCGTAATGCCCAAATGCTTTCTGACTGTTTGAGACGGAGCGCTTGCGACCGGCGCTTTTCCCAAGGCGTTGGGAACGAGATCGATCTTATCCGCATCCACCCCCCGCCTGATGAGTTCGTCCTTCATGAACCGGTTCAAGGTAAAGACGCTTTGCGCGCTGAGAGCCACCTGGGTTTCCATCCTTACCCGGTGTTTGAAATCATCGCTCTTTTCATAACCAGGTTCTCTGGACAGTTTTGATATTTCCCAAAACCCGCGTACTTCATAAAAAAACGGGAGCCCCGCGTCTTTGGCCGCATCCCTGGCGGGCAACGCGTTTTCCCAATTGGATGCAGCCATCACCGCGCCTGGCTTAAAGACGCGCAATACTTCCAAAAGAGCGTTCTTCGCAGCGCTGAGATATTCGTCCCAGGACATTGCTTTAGAACTCGGCTGACGCAGGAAGAGGTAGCGGACGCCGTCGATGATCTTGCTGGAAAGCGCCTCCTGCGAGGAATAACCGGGGAAATCCCATGGCATGCCAGGACGATTGACGACAATGACTGAATACCCCTTGTTGGCCAGGGCGGTGGCGATGCCGTGCGTTCGCACAGCGTATCCGTTGGAAGAGTAGGGAAAGGAGTGATTAACGACGTACAGGAGACGCCCTGGAATAGTTGTTGAAACCCTGGTTGATTGCAGATTGGCCATTGGAACGGTTCTCTTTACTTTATCTTTTGTGTTGTCGTCAGGTGAAACTCGATCTTGATACGCCGTTTCGGATACGATTTTGAGACATTAGAGCATAAAGAATTGCTTTTTGGTCAAGACTCATGATTGAGTAGCACAGTATTACTCAGCTGTCCTTCCCAATGTCTTCCCTTTTTCTAGATCATATGCATTCCATAGTTTCGAACAACCATGCCTTTATTCCCATGATATATAAAGATATATGCCAGATTCTCATCCAACAGAAAAATCTGTGAAATTGGCGCCTGCGGCGGAGTCACCGACAGCCATTCCATGCTTTCCGGTGGTCACAAACCGGGGTTCTCAAAAAGAAGCGAACTGCGTGGGCGAGGAGCGGGGCTTCATGAGACGAGAGACGCGTAACCAAGAGGCGAGAACATCGCTCCATGCCCCACGACGCCAACCGCGCTTGGACATCTCCCCACAGCCCAAACCGCCTGAAACGAGACGGTTACGGAGCAGCGGCGGTCGAATTCTTCCTATCCATGCGCGTTACGGCAAGGCCGCTTCATCCGTACGGGCGTGAAGCAGCCTTGTCCGCTATTGACAATGCGTGATCATGATGCCGCGCTGACCCCGTAAGCATTTCAGGCTTGTCCGCATGCGCGCACGCCTCGCGCCAGGGCGGATCGTTGTTCTGCGAGGCGTTTTTGCCGGAGCCGGATGCCGTCGACGTCATCATCGTCATCCCGGCGTTACTCGAAGACGTTGACCATATCGAGGACAATCTTGTCTTTCAGGCTGGCGCGGGTCAACGCCTTGAACTCCCTGTGTCCCACAAGCGCCGCCAGAATGTCGGCGCGCGCAAGGGCCTCCTCCAGTTCGACCAGCTCCACGGCGTTGGCCAGGCTTGGGGGCAGTTCCCTGATATTGGGCTCCACCACCAGGACATCCGCTTCGTCCTGCGCGCGAAGTTTCTGAACGATCTTGATAGCCGGGCTTTCCCGCAGATCGTCGATGTCCGGCTTGTAGCTCAGTCCCAGGCAGGCGATGACCGGACGCTTGAAGCGCTGGGCCTTGGCGTTGATTTTTTGCAACACGTAGTCGGGTTTATGGTCGTTGACCTCCCTGGCCGCGCGCATGAGCCTGGTCTGTTCGGGGGCGGCGTGGATGATGAACCAGGGGTCCACGGCGATGCAATGTCCTCCCACGCCCGGCCCCGGCTGGAGGATATTGACGCGAGGATGCCGGTTGGCCAACGCGATCAACTCCCAGACATCCATGTCCATCTGTTCGCAGATGTAGGACAGTTCGTTCGCGAAGGCGATGTTGACGTCGCGGAAGGCGTTTTCCGTGAGCTTGGCCATTTCAGCGGTCCGGCTGTCCGTGGCGAGTATGTTTCCGGAGACGAAGGTCTGGTAGAACGCTTTGGCTTTTTCCGTGGAATCGGCGTCGATGCCGCCTACGATCCGATCGTTTTCCACGAGTTCACGCAATATCTGGCCCGGTATGACCCGCTCAGGGCAATGCGCCAGGTAGATGGGATTGGCGGCATGGGCGGCTCCGGTCACGCAGCGCCGGCAGGTGTTCAGGTCCGGCCGCTGGCGCGTGATGATGTCCGCGATCAATTCCGTGGTTCCCACTGGGGAGGTGGACTCGAGAATGACCATGTTGCCCGGCCGAAGGACTGGCGTCAGCGACATGGCCGCCTGCTCGACATAGGTCAGGTCCGGCGCATGGCCGTCCTTGAAGGGCGTGGGTACGGCGATAATGAAAATGTCGGCCTCGTGCGGCTCCAGAGAAGCGACGAGCTGGCCGGAATTCACCGCGGACTTGACCATGATGTCAAGACTCGGCTCGGTGATCAGGATGCGTCCCTGGTTGAGGTTTTCAACGATCTTGGGGCTTACGTCCATGCCATAGACCTGAAACCCTTTTGTGGCCAAAAGGCTGGCCGTGGGCAGACCGATATATCCGAGACCGATGACGCTTACGGTAGGCAGTTGTGCCATGGCGATTTTCCTCGCTTGTGATCAATTGTTCGGTTGGGCGAGCTTGCGCATGGTTTGCAGTATCCGCTCGCTGGCCAGACCGTCTCCGTAGGGATTGCGCACCCTTGCCATACGATCGTAGGCGTTCTGATCCTCGAGCAGGGCGCTTACGTTCTTGACGATGTTTTCCCGGTTGGCGCCCACGAGCTTGCTCGAACCGGCCGTGACTCCGTCCGGGCGCTCCGTGACGTCCCGCATGACAAGAACCGGCTTGCCCAGGCTGGGGGCCTCCTCCTGAATGCCTCCCGAATCCGTCAGGATCAGGTTGCAATTATCCATGAGGCGCACAAAAGGCTTGTAGGTCTGGGGCTGGGTGAGAATCACGCCGGGGACGTCGCCCAGGATGTTCAGGACGGGTTTCTGGACATTGGGATTGAGATGCACCGGGTAGATGAAAGCGACGTCCGGGAAAGCCAGGGCCAGATCCCTGATGGCCTGGCAGATGTTCAGGAAACCGTCTCCAAAGCTTTCCCGGCGGTGCCCCGTGATGAGCACGTACCGTCCGCCCCGGCCGAGAACCTCCTCGAGTTCGGGAGCGAGTTGAGGCGGCTGGCTGCGGACCTTTTGGGCCATCCAGAGCAGGGCGTCGATGACGGTGTTGCCGGTGACGGTGATGCTCTGATCCGGCGTCCCTTCGCGCAGGAGGTTGGCCCGGTCGCCCTCGGTGGGCGGAAAATGGTGGTCCGCCACAAGTCCCGCCACGCGGCGGTTGATCTCCTCGGGGAAGGGATGGAAGCGGTCATGACTGCGCAGGCCCGCCTCCACATGGCCGACTTTGACGCCGCGGTAAAAGGCGCACAGGCTGGCGACCATCACCGTCGTCGTGTCGCCCTGGACCATGATCCAATCCGGTTTTTCCCGCTCCAGCATGGCGTCGACCGCCACGAAAAGGGCGGCGCTCAGGCTGGCCAGGGTCTGGCCGGGCTGCATGACGGCCAGGTCCATGTCCGGCGTCAGCTCAAAATCCAGAAACGCCTGGGCCAGCATTTCCTTGTGCTGCCCCGTGGAGCACAGCAGGCTCTGAAAGCCCTGGCCCTGCTCCTTGAAATGACGGACCACGGGCGCCATCTTGATGGCTTCAGGCCGCGTTCCGGCCAGGAAGATGATTTTCATGTTGTTCGCTCCTGTCTCCATCTCGCTCCGCAAGGCGATGACGCGGAGTTTGTCGTTAACAAACGTCGTTTGTCAGCATCTCGCCGATCAAGGCCATCTTCCTGGCTTCTGGCGAGACGCCGCGTATCGCAGGATTTTCATGAAACAGCGTTGTCGCCGGCAGGATGGATGCGGATGAGACAGGCTCCCTTTTCCAACTGGCGCTCGGTGGTGGTCTGTGTGAGTCCGGCGGCGGCGATGTCCGCCTGCCAAAGTTGAACAACCTCTTTTTCATCAGGGCGAATGTAGTCATCAGCCAACAGATCGATTCGCCCTCCTGAAAAATACTTCAGGATGAGCGGGCCTGCTGGATAACGGGCGTGCTTGCCTGTGCCTTCCGGCGGTCCATCCACGATGACCAGAAGGCGCAGGCCGGCGGGCGGGCGTCTTTGGACAAGCTCGGCCAGGACGGGCTCGCAGTCGTAATAGGGATAAATCTTGCCATTGGGAGCGTTCCAGTCATGTAACGGGGCAAAGGTGAGCCGTACCAGATCTTCCAGACCGATGGATTGCAGATTGGAGCGCGTTTGCTGATAGAATTTCTCCAAATGGTCAAACGAGATGAATTCAGGGGGAGAGGATGTACCCTGCTGGAGAGCCGCCATCTTGGCAAGCGTTTTCGCAATAATGACGGTGGAAAGCCCAGATCCGAATTCTATAATGATATCGTAATCGTTCAGTTGAAGAAGCTCAACGAGATAGAGAGAAAAATCAGGGCTGATAGGCCAGGTATGAAGTTCGACGTTAACGTTGGGCAGTTCGCCTGTGGAAAAATAGTTTTGTAGCCCGACGAAGGCTTCAATTTGCTTGGTGGATTTGCTGATCTCTGTTTTTATATTGCTGCCCAGGAAATTGCGTAGACGAAGGAGTTCGTCATTCTGCTTTACGCGCTGTGCTTTAAGCTCAGCTTTTTGCTGCTTGAGCATTTCCGTTAGTACTTTGATGTTCTCGCTTAATGGTTCTAGATCCAATGCCGGCAGCGCAGTGGCATTAGAATCAAGTATTTCGTTTTCATAACTTTTGATACGGATCCATGATCGCTCTGTATTTATTGTTCCCTTACTTGCTGTTCTAAGTCCAAACACAACAGACTTGATCTGCGTTGCCACTTTAAAATTGGCTCTAAACTTCCCCTCGACAATGCCAAAGGACTTCTTCACATCGGCTTTTGCGTTACCGGAATATTGAAATATCCAAAAAACGGGAGGATTCTGAGCGGCATAATCAATAAAACCTTCAACAACATATTTGCAATCCGGAGCAAGCTTGAATTGTGCGATAGATGGATCATTAAAATTACCAGATGAGCTTGTTAGAAAATAGAGAGGGTGACTGTCTGGCGCATCATAGGTCAACGTGCCATCACTATAATTGAAATGGCTAATTTCAGTTGTATTGAAAAGACCAAAAATATCCGTCCCCTCAACGTTCATGGGTATTGAAAAGATACATGGGTACGTCTCGAACTTCAAATCCTTGGCGTCCGCCATAGAAGTCGGGGCGAATGTCTGCTTTTTTTCTAAAGCTATTTTTGTCGAAGAGATGTTATTTTGCAGGCCTAGCTGGTCTAGCTGCTCGCCAATACGAGCTTTCACCAGGAGCTTTGGGTCGCACCCAGGCGCGCCGACCGCGATGGAGGACTCGAAATGTTCGACCGCGAGCGCGGAATTGGAGGACAAGGCCGCCGCGCGGCCCAGGCTGTTATGTACGCCCGCGACGAGAATGCGCGCAATAAGCTTTTTACTGACGCCCCAATCCCCGGCGAGTTGAATGCATTGTTTCGCCGTGGCGGGATCGTTCGTCTGCAGATGGCCCGCCGCAGCCAGCAACGCCAGTTTCGCACGATCCGGGTGACGGCGCAGCGTTTCAATGTCTATCCGGGACAGACTGTTCCAATCGCCGAATTGCCATTGCATCCGGGCGCGTTCCAGCAGCGTTTCATCATAAGGCAGGAGATGGTTATCAGGAGAAGCGTCCACCTGCCCCTCCTGATGGGCCAGCGCATCTTCGCTCTGAAGATTCCGGGTCCGATCCGTCAGGTTTCCATTTGTTGAAGGCCCGCCGAACCAGCGCGCAAGATATTTTTTTAGCAAGGCAAACATGATTTATCGCCCTAAAGCCCGGGTTCGCGAAATACGACATCCTTGATGAATTCGAGCTGCGCCGCCGCCTTGGTCATTTCCTCTTGGTAGGCGTGGTGGCGCGCTTCCAGTTCGCGCATGTCGCGCTCCAACGTCGTGATGCGAGTTGAACGCTCCTGAGCCAGTTTGGCGTTCGTCTCCAAATCCTGATTCAGTTTCGCCCTTTCCTGTTTCTCTTTTGCGAGCGATGCTTCCGCGGCGTTGTATTTTCCCTGCAATTTCTTGATGTCATCCTGCAAGGCCTCAAAGCGGGATTGCAGAGCGTTCAACGCGTCGAGCCGTTCGCAAGCAAGCCGTTCCTGCTCCTTGTTCGCCTTGGTCAAGGCCTCTTTCTCAACTTGCCATTCCTGACTGACTTTTTCGAGCAGGTCTTTCGATTGCTTCTGTTCGGCTTGCAGGG
>CALGYO010000109.1 GCA_937934715.1 uncultured Desulfovibrionaceae bacterium
CAAAGGCTACGAGGAGTTCTACCGCCGGGTCCAGGAGGAGGGCGTGACCTTCATCAGGGGCAGACCCGCCGAGATCACGGACCAGGCCCAAGCCCCCGGGGAGGAGGGAAAGCTCGTGGTCGTGTGCGAGGACACCCTCCTCGGCCGCAACCTGCGCATCCCCGTGGACATGGCCATCCTGTGCACGGCCATGGAGCCCAGGCATGACGCCGCCCAGGTGGCCCGGGTCTTCGGCATAAGCCAGGGCATGGACAAGTTCTTCCTGGAGGAGCATCCCAAGCTCGGGCCGGTCTCCACGGCCACGGACGGCATCTTCCTGGCCGGGGCCTGCCAGGGGCCCAAGGACATCCCGGACGCCGTGTCCCACGCCTCCGGGGCGGCCTGCCAGGCCCTGGCCCTGGCCGCCAGGGGCGAGGTGACCATCTCGCCCACCACCAGCCGGATCAACCCGGACGTGTGCGTGGGCTGCCGGATCTGCGTGGGGCTGTGCCCCTACTCGGCCATCGATTTCGACGAGCGCCGGGGAGTGGCCGTGGTCAACGAGGCCATGTGCAAGGGTTGCGGCTCCTGCGCCGGATACTGCCCGAGCGGCGCGGCTCAGATACGGCATTTCACGGAAAAATCCATATTCGCGGAACTGGACGGCCTGCTCGAACCCTTGCGGGACATCGAGCCCGAAACCATTCCCGACGACGATCTCTGGTCGTCCGGCGCGGGAGCCGGGCGGATCCTTTGAGGAAACCCATCCATGGAGGACGGCATGAGCGCGACGAGCGAGGAATTTCAGCCCACCATCGTGGCTTTCGTCTGCAACTGGTGCACCTACACCGCCGCGGACCTGGCCGGCACGGCCCGGATGATCCAGTCCCCCAACGTCAGGCTCATCCGCATGATGTGCACAGGCATGGTGGATCCCAAATACGTGATCAAGGCGCTTTTATCCGGAGCGGACGCGGTCCTGGTCAGCGGCTGCCATCCCGGGGACTGCCACTACATCAACGGCAACTACAAGGCCCGGCGCAGGATGAAGCTCTTGAAGGAAATCCTTCCCCGCTTCGGCATCGACGAGCGGCGTCTCAAACTGACCTGGGTGGGCGCAAGCGAGGGAAACGAGTTCGCGGCCACCATCAACGAAATGACCCGGCTGGTCCGGGAGCTGGGGCCCAGCGAGGCCGCCACAACCATGGTCATCTGACCGCCACACACCGGAGGACGGCATGGCAACCACGGCGAAAATAGAGACCGGCGGCCAGGGGCCCGCCGAGGCGATGCGGGAGACGTTGCGGATGATCCTGGCCGACGAGGCCGTCTCGGCGGTCCTGACGGCCCGGCGGACTCCTGGGGGCGGAGCGGTCATGCCCGCGCTCATCGCCGATCCGGACCGGCTGGACGAGGCCGACCCCCTGGCCCCGGCCTTTCCCTTGAACAGCGCCAGGCTTCTGGGCAGACTGACCCGGGGCGAATCCCGGGGCATGATCGCGGCGGTCCTTCGTCCCTGCGAAATCCGGGCCTTCGTGGAACTGTGCAAGCTCAACCAGGGCAGCATGGACAACGTCCTGCTCCTCGGCCTGGACTGCCCGGGCGCCTTCGCCAACGCGGGCTACCGGGAATTCGCCCTGGATCGCGCCCCGTCCGGCGTCTCGCGGGACTTTCTGGCCGCGTTTCTCCCGGGCGGCGCGGCCGTGGCCGAAGCCGAAGGCGCCCCGCCCCTGGCCAGGGCCTGCCGGGCCTGCGAGCATCCCACGGCCCGGGCGGCGGACTGCATGATCGGCCTTTTCGGCGAGGACCCGGAAAAGGTCATGACCCTGGTCTCCCAGACCCCCAAGGGTCAGGCCCTCATCAACCGCCTGGGCCTGCCCGAGGCCGGACGGGAGTTGATCGAGAGCCGGACGGCCGCCCTGGAAACCCTGATCGAAACGCGGACGGCCTATCGCGACGCCATGTTCGAGGAGACGGCCAAGGCCACGAATGGCCTGGAAAAGCTCGGAGCGTTTCTGTCCGGCTGCGTCAATTGCTACAACTGCCGGGTTGCCTGCCCGGTCTGCTACTGCCGGGAATGCGTCTTCGTCACGGACGTATTCGACCACGAGCCCTGGGAATACCTGAACTGGGCCGGACGCAAGGGCGCCCTCAAGCTGCCGCCCGACACCCTGTTCTACCACCTGACCAGGCTGGCCCACATGAGCGCCGCCTGCGTGGGCTGCGGCCAGTGCTCCAACGCCTGCCCCAATGACGTTCCGGTGATGGAGCTGTTCCGCATGACGGCGGCGGGGGTCCAGAAGGCCTTCGGCTACGAGGCCGGGAGCGACCCCGAGGCGCCGCCCCCGCTTTCGGTCTTCCAGGAGCGGGAATTTTCCGAGGTCACGGGGGGCGTGGATTAGCCTGCGTCCCTTAAAAAATGCAAGGGTATTTTTAATAAAAAATAATTATATTAATATATTATCCTCGAAAAAAGCATGCGCCTTCTTCGAGGCCGTGACGCAAGCCCCGGGCAAAAGGCAAGGAGAGCGACATGAAAAGCGCGTATGACGTCCTGGTTGTGGGCGCGGGCATCGGCGGCGTCAGGGCCGCCCTGGACCTGGCCGAAGCCGGGCGCAAGGTCGCCCTGATCGACAAGCGCCCGGGCATCGGCGGGCTTTTGGCCAAGCTCGACAACCAGTTCCCCACGGACCATTGCGGCATGTGCAAGATGCTGCCCCTGACCGAGCGCGACGCCTCCAGCCAGTTCTGCATGCGCAAGGGGCTGTTCCACAGGAACATCGACCTCATGACGGGCAGCGAGCTGGTCTCCCTGGAAGGCGAACCCGGCCATTTCCAGGCCGTGATCAACAGGAAATCCTCCTTCGTGGACCCCACGAAATGCATCGGCTGCGGCAAATGCGCGGAAGTCTGTCCGGTCAGGGTCAAGGACGAATTCAACGCCGGTCTGTCCGAACGCCCCGCCGTCCATCTGCCCATTCCCCACAGCATCCCCAATCACTACGTGGTTGACCTCGAAGCCTGCCAGCGCTGCTGGAAATGCTTCGAGGCCTGTCCGGCCGGGGCCATCGACTTCAAGCTGGAAGCCCGGGAGCAGTTCAACATCCTCCTGGCCGACCCCGATGAAAAGGCCCTGGGGCAGTATACGAAATGGTTCGAGGATCTGAAATTCCCCTTCATCCAGACAAGGACAGGGGATGAGACCCTGAGCCTTCTGAGCGTGGACGACTCCGTCTGGATGCTGCTGCTTGACTTGAGCATCAAGGACATGGAGCCCGAGCGCATCCTGACCCGCGCCCTGGAGCTGCGTCCGGACTTGGCGGTCATCGTGCTCGGCGGGCCCAACAAAGGCGAACAGGCCAAAAAGCTCGTGGGCCTCGGCGCGCGCGATTTCATGCTCCATCCCCTGAAGCGCTCCACGTTCACGCCCTGGCTCGACAAGCAGTACATGCGCATCATGTCCGACGAGAAAGCCAGCCTGGACGTGGCCGCCGTCATCCTGGCCACGGGATTCGCCTGCTACGATCCTTCGGAAATGTCCGGCATCCTCGGCTACGGCGAGCTGCCGGGCGTGGTCACTTCCGTGGAATTCGAACGTCTTTTGAGCGGCTCCGGCCCCACGGGCGGCCGCCTGACCCGCCCCGCCGACGGCGGACCCGTGCGCCGGATCGCCTGGATCCAGTGCGTGGGCTCCAGGGACGTCAAGCGCAACGCCGATTTCTGCTCCTCGTTTTGCTGCATGGCCTCCATCAAGGAAGCGGTCCTGGCCAAGCGCGCCCTGGGCAAGGACGTGGAAACGACCATTTATTACATGGACATGCGCACCTTCGGCCGTGATTTCGACCGCTACCGCCGCAACGCCCAGCAGATGGACGGCGTGCGTTTCATCCGCGCCAGGCCCCATTCGGTCCTGCCGGACTCCGCCCACCCGGGCGATCTGCGGCTGACCCATATGGACGACCAGGGCGTCATGCGGGAGGAGACGTATGATATGGCGGTCCTGGCCGTGGGCGCCAGGCCCCCGGCCTCCATGCCCGCCCTGGCCGGGGCCGCCGGGATCGAAACCAACGCCTTCGGTTTCTGCAAGACCCAGGACCTCAATCCCGGCCGGACCAGCCGTCTGGGCGTGTTCGCCGCCGGATCGGCCAACGGGGCCAAGGACATCGCCGAATCCCTGCTCCAGTCCGGCGCGGCCGCCCTGGGCGCCTCCCGGCTGGTCAACCTCTTCGCCCCCATCCGGGGGCGCGTCGAGGAGCCCGTTCCCGTATTCAGGGACGTCTCCCGGGAAACGCCCGCCATCCTGGCCCTGCTTTGCCGTTCCTGCCCGGTCATGGAGCATGGCCCGGACATGGATCTGATCCGGGACCGCATCGCCGCCATGCCGTCCGTGCGCGCGGTGGAAACCGTGGAGCGGGCCTGCGCCAAGGAAGGCTGGGAGCGCATCCGGGAACTGGCCGCCGCCGGAAAGCCCAACAGAATCCTCATCGGGGCCTGCATGCCCTACGCCTACGCGCCGCGGCTGCGGGAACTTGGCGCCCTCATCGGCCTCAATCCGTCCCTCATGGACGTGGTCGACATCCATACCCCGCTTTTCTCGCAGCCCGCCGCCGCCACGCCCGAGGGCCAGGCCAGGGCCGGGGAGGACATCCTGGCCAGGATGAGCATGTCCGCCGCCAAGCTGCTCGGGGCCGATCCCGCGCCCGTGGACAAGGTCGCGCCCGCCGCGCCGTCCGCCCTGGTGGTGGGCGGCGGCCTGGCCGGCATGACGGCGGCCATCGGCATCGCGGACCACGACTACAAGGTCACCCTGGTGGAAAAGTCTGACAAGCTGGGCGGGCTGGCCATGAACCTGCGCACGACCCTCCAGGGCGCCGACCCGGCCGCGCTCATGGAGGCCCTCGTGGACCAGACCATGAAACACCCCAACATCCGGGTCATGACGAACGCCCGGGTCTCCCTGTCCACAGGCAGGGCCGGACGTTTCATGAGCATCGTCTCCACCCCCGAAGGCGGCGTTCCCGTGGAGCACGGCGCCGCCATCCTGGCCACGGGCGGCAAGCGGGCCAAGGTCTACGACTTCGGCTTCCTGGAACGCAAGACCGTCCTCACCCACCAGGAGCTGGAGGATCGCATCGCCACGGGCGTTTTGGACACGGCGGCTCTTTCCACCGTGGTCATGATCCAGTGCTGGCGCTCCCGGGACGCGACCCGGGACTACTGCTCCCGGGTGTGCTGCGCCGGGGCGATCAAGAATACGCTCCGGCTCAAGGAGAAAAATCCCGGCCTGCGCGTCTTCATCCTGTACCGGGACATCATGAGCTACGGCTTTTCCGAGGAATACTTCACCAAGGCCCGCAAGGCCGGGGCCCTGTTCATCCGCTATGATCTCGACCACAAGCCCCAGGTGCGGTTCGACCAGGAGAACCGGCCGGTGGTTACGGTCCATGACCCGGTTCTGCGGCGGGACCTGGAGATCCACGCCGACATTCTGTCCCTGTCCGACGGCATCGAGCCCAACGACGTAAGCGAGCTGTCCGAAATCTTCGGCGTTCCCGTGGGACCGGCGGGATTCTTCCAGGAAGCGGAATCCAAATGGCGGCCCGTGGATTTTCTGAAGCAAGGCGTCTTCGTCTGCGGCGTGGCCCGGGGACCGGCCAACATGGCCGAAACCATCGTCTCGGCCAAGGCGGCCGCCCAGCGCGCCCTGCGCATCCTGTGCGACAAGAGCATGGCCAAGGCCGTGGTCACGGCCAAGGTCAGGGAAAGCCTGTGTTCGCGCTGCGGCAAATGCCTGGACGTCTGTCCCTACGGAGCCCGGACCATGGACATCGCCAACGACCGGATCGTGGTGGACGAGCTGGCCTGCCAGGGCTGCGGATCCTGCGCGGCCGTGTGCCCCAACAGCGCGAGCTACCTGCGGGGATTCGGCGACCGCCAGGTCATGGCCGTCATCGACGCCTCCCTGGCCGGGCTCGGCCGCCCCAGAACGGAGCGAAAACCCGTAACCATGGACGATGCGGCTGGCTCCTAGCGTCGCGTCCGCAAAACGAGCAGACCGGAATTTAAGGATAATATTTTAAAATATCACACTTTTCCTTGAAAAAGCATTGGCAAGTTCTTCAAGGACGCGGCTAGCCCGGTCAAGGGAGTCAGACATGAGAAACGAACAGACGCCGTTCACCCTCGATACGGCGCAACGGGAACTGGAGGCCATCCGCGAGATGGTGCGGCCCTGCATGCAGTGCGGAACCTGCACGGCTTCCTGTCCCAACGCCTTCGCCATGAAGGACCCGCCGCGAACCCTGTGGCGGCTGCTCCTTCTGGGCTTCGAGGAGGAGGTTCTGGCCCACGGCCCCTTCTGGATGTGCTCGTCGTGCTACACGTGCGCGCTGCGCTGTCCGCGCGGCCTGCCGCTGACCGAGGCCATGGCCGCCCTGCGCCGTCTGGCCGCGAGGCGCTTTCCCCGGACGGCCGGACGCAACGCCGCCTTCTACGAAACGTTCATGGACAACGTCCGCCGTTACGGCCGGGTGCAGGAGACGGCGCTCATGACCAGCTATTTCCTGGCCATGAAAAACCCGTTCCTTCCCCTGGAATACGCCCCGCTCGGGCTGCGCATGCTCGGCAAGGGCAAGCTCCACGGGCCGAGCGCCGCCCAGAAGGGCGAGCTGCAACCGCTGTTCGACAAGGCGGCGCACAAGGGGGAGCGGCCATGAAATACGCCTACTATCCCGGCTGTTCCCTGCGCGAGAGCGCACGGGAATTCGACGTCTCGGTCCGGGCGGTCATGGAGCGCCTGGGGGCGGAGCTTGAGGAAATCCCGGACTGGACCTGCTGCGGCGCCAGCGCCGTGGCAAGCCTGGACGAGCGGCTGGCCCTGGGGCTTCCCGCCCGGAACCTGGCCCTGGCCGAACGCGCGTCCCCGGGTCTCGACATTCTGGCGCCGTGCAGCGCCTGCTACCTGAACCTGCTGACGGCCCAGCGCGCGATCCGGACCAGCCGCGAGGCCCGGGCCGAGGCGGGCGAACTGCTCAGCGCCGAAGGGCTGTCCGCGCCCGCCAAGGGCGGAACCGTCCGTCATCTGTTGGACGTCCTCATAAACGACGCTCCCCCGGAAGCGATACGGGACCAGGTCGTCAGGCCGCTCACCGGACTTCGGGTCGCGCCCTACTACGGCTGCCAGATTCTCAGGCCCTTCAGGGTGTTCGACGATCCCGAACGCCCGTCCTCCATGGAGCCCATCCTTACGGCCCTGGGGGCGGACATTCATCCCTGGAACATGGGCGGCCGGTGCTGCGGCGCCTCGCTCATGGCCACCCACAAGGAGACGGCCCTGGTCCACGTGGGGGAAATCCTGCGGGCCGCCGCACGGACCGATCCCGCGGCGGAGGAAAACGCCGGGGACGCGGAGGACGCCGCCCGGGGCGCCGATGTGATCGTCACGGTCTGCCCCATGTGCCAGATGAACCTGGAGGCCTACCAGGGCCAGGCCCTTCGGGCGAGGGAAGGCGGAAAGCCCGTGACGGTCCTGTACCTGACCCAGCTCATGGGAGCGGCCATGGGGCTTGCGCCCGAAAAGACGCTCCTGGACAAGAGTCTGGCCGTGACCGGGAGTTTCCGTTCCAGGCTCGCCGGCCTGAAGGAGCCTTCCGCCCCGCTCGCGCAAGAGGCGTGAACGCCCCCAACCCTTTTTTGAGGAGGGACATATCATGTTCAAGGACATCGTGCTTGCCGTAACGCCTTCGGCGATCTGCGAGAACGCCGCGGAAAAGGCTTTCGACTTCGCCAGCCGCTTCGAGTCCAAGCTCTACCTGCTCCACGTCTGCGGTCTGGAACAGGGCTGGGGCGCCATGGAACATCTCGAGGCCTCGGGCGCCGCCGACCGCATCCGGGAAAAGATGAAGGAATACTACAAGGACCGCATCCGCGATCTGTCCCACTGCGAGGTGCTTGTGGTCGCGGGGATTCCGCACAACGAAATCCTGCGGGTGGCGCGCAAGAAGAACGCGGACCTCATCATCATGGGCCCCCACACCAAGGAACACGCCGAAAAGCGCTCCAAGATGTGGGGCATGGCGGGCAGCACCCTGGAGCGCGTGAGCCAGCGGGCCCGCTGCCCGGTGATGATCGTGACCAAGGAGGCGCCGAAGGCTCTGGATTTCAAGAGCATCCTGGCCGCAACGGATTTTTCCGAGCAGGCCGAATGCGCCGTGGCCTACGCCGGCCAGCTGGCCAGGCACTACAAGGCCGGGCTCACCGTGTTCAACGTCCTCGAGCCGGGCGAGGAATTTCCGGCCGAGGCGGACCGGCGCATGGAATACGCAAGACGCCGCCTGGAAGAGGAATACGGCCCCAGGCTCGCGGGCGTGAAGAATCAGGCCTATGTCTGCGCCTACGGCGATCCGCCCATGGAAATCCTGGACATGTCGCAAAAGACGAAGGCCGACCTGGTCATCATGGCCCACCATTCCAAGGAGACCGACCCGGAAAAGGCCTTCCTGGGGTCCACCGTGACCACGGTGGCGCTCAATTCCGGCTGCCCGACCATGAGCGTGAACAGGCATTTCGACCTGCGCTGCGGCCTCATGTACGACCAGACGGGCGCGGTGACCACGGCCGAAGCGACCGCGTGACGAACATACCGCCCCCGCGCCCGGCGAGCGGGACGGGGGCGGAACCATCCGGCCGGCGGAACGGGAACGGAAGGACGCGTTGACGTCGCCGTTGATGGAGGAAAGCGCGGCGGAAAGGATCAGGCCCCTCCATCTCGAAAGCCTGCCCGGTCGCATGTTCTCCCCCCCCTTCACGCTGGTTCCAGGCGGCAATCCCGCCTCCCCCTCCCCGGACAAGCGGCTCGGCCCTCCTGACGGCAAAATCAAAACCGGCATGGACGTTTTGCGGGAGAAAACGGCATGAGGGGAATCCGGCGCGCCGTCCCGGCTTTCCCGGAAACCATGTGGCGGCGCCGCAACGCTGAATAATCACGCCCCTTGTCTGGCTGAAATCCCGGGCTGAAATCCCGGAAGGACGCGGACGCATCCGTTTCCTGAAGATCCACGCGCCCGTCCCCCGGACCCTGGCGCGGGCAATTTCAAGAACATTTCCCGGGAGTTCGGGCATTGATCGCCCGTGGACATTGCGCTAGGCTGCTCCTACCGCGCGTATCGCCTCCCCGGGACGTTTCGTCCTTGCGGGAACGCGACACCATCCCGGGGCGCCGCAATGGAGGACCCCATGCCGTTCACGAAATCCCATCGCCTGCTCGTTCTCATCCTGCTCCCGCTCCTGGCCGGGGGAGGCCTCTACTGGTGGTACAAGCTGCGCCCAGGCGGCGACGACGGGGCCTTCGCCAGGGGAAACGGACGCATCGAGGCCACGGAGGTGGACGTCGCCGCCAAGCTGGCCGGGCGCCTGACGGCCGTTCTGGTCCAGGAGGGCGACGACGTGACCGCGGGCCAGGTTCTGGCCACGATGGACGCGAAGGTCCTGAAGGCCGAACTGCGCGCGGCCCGGGCGGCCGTGCTGGAGGCCGGGCAGAAAAAGGCCAGCGCCGAGGCCGTGGTGGAACAGCGCCGCAACGAGATCCTCGCGGCCGAGGCCCTGACGGCCCAGCGGGCCAGCCAGCTGCGCCTCTCGCAAGCCGAGCTCGACCGGACCAGGACCTTGCATGCCGGGGGCAACGTGGCCCAGGAGCGGCTGGACGTGGACCAGACCGCGGCCAGGACCGGCGCGGCCCAGCTCGATGCGGCCAATGCCCAGCTTTACGCCGCAAAATCCGCCCTGGAAGCGGCCAAGGCCGGCGTTCTTCAGGCCCAGGCGGCCGTCGAGGCGGCGGAAGCCAGGGCGGAGGGAATCCAGGCGGACATCGCGGACTCTTCCCTCGTCTCGCCCATCGACGGCCGCGCGCTCTACCGCCTGGCCGAACCCGGGGAGGTGCTGGCCGCGGGAGGGCGCGTCCTGACCCTGCTCGACGTAAGCGACGTCTACATGACCCTGTTCCTGCCCACCTCCCAGGCGGGCCGGGCCGCCCTGGACGCCGAGGCGCGCATCGTGCTGGACGCCCGGCCGGATCTGTCCATTCCGGCCCGGGTGACCTTCGTGTCCCCCCAGGCCCAGTTCACCCCCAAGGCCGTGGAAACCA
Organism: uncultured Desulfovibrionaceae bacterium; assembly: GCA_937934715.1. GTDB lineage: Bacteria > Desulfobacterota > Desulfovibrionia > Desulfovibrionales > Desulfovibrionaceae > CALGYO01. Next base: position 10,121 of record CALGYO010000109.1, read on the forward strand.
GCGAGGAGCGGGAAAAGCTCATGTTCCGCGTCAAGGTGGCCATCCCCCCCGCGCTGTTGCGCAAATACGCCAAGCTGGTGAAGACGGGCCTGCCCGGAGTGGCCTACGTGCGCCTTGATCCCAAGGCGCCCTGGCCGAAGGAGGTTCCGCCCCTGATCCAGGTCGAGGGCCCGGCCGAATGAGCCCGGCATACGCGGCCCTGCTGCGAGGCGTGGGGCTGCGCTACGGCAAGACCCAGGCGCTTTGCGGCGTGGATCTGGCCGTTCCCTCCGGCCGCATGGCCGGTCTGATCGGCCCGGACGGGGTGGGAAAATCCAGTCTCCTGGCCCTGGTTTCCGGCGCCCGGCGCATCCAGCGGGGAGCGGTGGAGGTCCTTGGCGGCGACATGGCCGATCCCGGCCATCGCAGGCGCATCTGCCCGCGCATCGCCTACATGCCCCAGGGCCTGGGGAAAAACCTGTACATGACATTGTCCGTGCGCGAAAACGCGGACTTTTTCGCCAGACTCTTCGGCCTGTCCCCCGGGGAGCGAAACCGGCGCATCGGGCGCCTGCTGGAAAGCACGGGGCTTGAGCCCTTCGCGGACCGGGCGGCGGGCAAGCTCTCGGGCGGGATGAAGCAGAAACTGGGACTTTGCTGCGCGCTTATCCACGACCCGGACCTGCTCATCCTGGACGAGCCCACCACCGGGGTGGACCCCCTTTCCCGGCGCCAGTTCTGGCGGCTGATCGAGCGCATCCGCCAGGGAAGACCGGACATGAGCGTCCTGGTGGCCACCGCCTACATGGAGGAGGCCGCGCGCTTCGACTGGCTGGCGGCCATGGACGAGGGGCGGATTCTGGCCGTGGGAACGCCCGGGGACCTGCTCGCGCGCACGGGCGCCCAAGACCTGGACGAGGCTTTCATCCGGCTTTTGCCCGAAGCCAGGCGCCGGGGACGCCATGCCCTGACGATCCCGCCCCTGCCGCCCCGAACGGACGAGCCCCCGGCCATCGAGGCCCACGGCCTGACCATGCGCTTCGGATCGTTCACCGCCGTGGACCACGTGGATCTGTCGATCCGCCGGGGGGAGATCTTCGGTTTTCTCGGCTCCAACGGCTGCGGCAAGACCACCACCATGAAGATGCTCACCGGGCTTCTGACGCCGAGCGAGGGCCAGGCCCTGCTTTTCGGGCGCAAGACCGATCCCCGGGACCTCGATACCCGAAAGCGCGTGGGCTACATGACCCAGTCGTTTTCCCTGTACGAGGAATTCTCCGTACGCCGCAACCTGACGCTGCACGCCCAGCTCTTCCAGTTGCCCCCGGCCGCGATCGGCCCCCGGGTGGAGGAGATGCTCGCGCGCTTCGGCCTTACGGCCTACGAGAACGACCTGCCCGGCCGGCTCCCCCTGGGCATCCGCCAGCGCCTGTCCCTGGCCGTGGCCGTCATCCACGGCCCCGAGACGCTCATCCTGGACGAGCCCACCTCCGGAGTGGATCCCGTGGCCCGGGACACGTTCTGGGAACTGTTGGCCGATCTGTCGCGCAACCACGGCGCGACCATCTTCGTTTCCACCCATTTCATGAACGAGGGCGAGCGCTGCGACCGGATTTCCCTGATGCACGCGGGCCGGGTCCTGGCCAGCGGCGCCCCTGCGGAGCTTACCCGGCTGCGCGGCAAGACTTCCCTGGAAGAGGCCTTCATCGACTATCTCGAGGAAGCCTCGGGCGAAGGCGCGGACGCCCCCGCCCAGGCGGCCGTGGAGACCGGCCGGGACGAGGGCGCGCCGCGGCGCCCGGCGGGCTTCAGCCCGGCCCGGCTTTTCGCCTACGCGGGCCGGGAATTGCGGGAAATCCTGCGCGACCCGGTGCGGCTGACCATCTCCCTGCTCGGCTCGGTGATCCTCATGCTCATCCTGGGCTACGGCATCACCTTCGACGTGGAAAACCTGAGCTTCGCCATCCTGGACCGGGACGACTCCCCAGAAAGCCGGGAATACGCGCGAAATTTCAAAGGCTCGCGCTCTTTCAGCGAACGCCCGCCTCTCTCGAGCGCGTCCGACATGGACCGGCGCATGGCCTCGGGCGAGCTCAGCCTGGCCGTGGAGATTCCGCCGGACTTCGGCCGGGACCTGCGGCGCGGCCGCAAGACGACTTTGGGCGTCTGGATCGACGGGGCCATGCCCTTTCGCGGGGAAACCATCCGGGGATACGTCGAGGGCGCCCACGCCCTGTATCTCGAGCGGCTGGCCCGGGCCTCGGGCGCAAGCGCCGCATCGCCCGCGGGCATCCAGGTCCGCTACCGCTACAACCAGGATTTCAAGAGCATCTACGCCATGGTTCCGGCGGTGATCCCGCTTCTTCTGGTGTTCATCCCGGCCATCATGATGGCCCTTGGGGTGGTGCGTGAAAAAGAGCTGGGCTCCATCATCAATCTCTACGTCACCCCGGTGACCCGGACGGAATTTCTCCTGGGCAAGCAGCTCCCCTACGTCGGCGTAAGCATGGTCAGCTTTTTCGGCCTGTGCCTTTTAGCCGTCCTGGTCTTCCGGGTCCCCATCAAGGGCGGCTTCACCGCCTTGGCCCTGACCGCCCTTCTCTTCGTGACCGTCACCACCGGCATCGGCCTGTTCGTCTCCTCGTTCACGAAAACCCAGGTCGCCGCCCTGGCCGTGACCGCCATCGCCACCTTGCTGGCCACCATCACCTTTTCCGGGCTGACCACCCCGGTGGCGGCGTTGCAGGGACCGGGCGCCTTCATCGGCGCCGTGTTTCCGGCCACGTTTTTCCTCAACATCAGCAGGGGCGTCTTCACCAAGGCCCTGCCGCCGTCCGCCCTGGTCCCGGACATCCTGGCCCTGTGCGCCTGGGTTCCGGTCCTTATGGGCGTAAGCGTGGCCCTTCTGCCCAAGCAGGAGAAATAACAGTGCGCCGCATGCTCAACAACGTCTACCGGCTGGGAATCAAGGAGCTGTGGAGCCTGTGGCGCGACAAGGCGCTCTTGTGCATCATCATCTGGGTCTTCACCGGCGGGGTCTATGTGGTGGCCAGGGCCACCTCCCAGGAGCTGCACAACGCGCCCGTCGCCGTGGTGGACGAGGATCGTTCCGCCCTTTCCTCGCGCATCGTCCAGGCGTTCTACGGCCCCTATTTCCGGGCGCCCGTCCTCATTCCCTTAAGCCGCATGGACGCGGTCCTGGATTCCGGAAAATGCATCTTCGCGCTGGACATTCCGCCCAATTTCGAACGCGACGTCCTGGCCGGCAGACGGCCGGACATCCAGGTGAACATCGACGCCACCATGATGTCCCAGGCGTTCATCGGGGCGAGCTACATCCAGAACATCGCCCTCGGCGAGGTCAACGCCTTCGTCGAGCGGCGAAGGGTCGCGGCCGCCTCGCCGGTGGAGCTGGCCGAACGGATCAAGTTCAACCCCAACCTGACCAGCGCCTGGTTCGGCGCGGTGATGGAGATCATCAACAACATCACCCTGCTGTCCATCCTCCTGGCCGGGGCGGCCCTGGTGCGCGAACGCGAGCGCGGCACGCTGGAGCATCTCATGGTCATGCCCCTTTCCGCCGTGGAGATCCTCCTGGCCAAAACCTGGTCCATGGGGCTTGTGGTGGTTGCGGCGGCGGCCTTCTCCCTGGTCTTCGTGGTGCGCGGGGCCTTGGGGGTTCCTCTGGCCGGATCGGTCCCCCTTTTCCTGTGCGCGGCCCTGCTCCAGTTCTACGCCGCCTCCGCCATCGGGATCTTTCTGGGTACGATCTCCAGGAACATGCCCCAGCTCGGCCTGTCCATGATCCTGGTCATCCTGCCCTTGCAGATCCTCTCCGGCGGCGCGAGCCCCAGGGAAAGCATGCCCCGGCTCGTGCAGGACATCATGCAGATCGCGCCCACCACCCATTTCGTCGGCCTTTCCCAGGCCATCCTGTACCGGGGCGCGGAGTTCGGCATGGTCTGGCCGCGTTTCGCGGCCATCGCGGGCATCGGCCTGGGGTTTTTCCTCCTCGCCCTGGCCCTCTTTCGCCGGAGCCTGGCCCGGGAACGCTGATCCGGCGCCCGGGACGCCCCCTCTTTCCGCCCGGCGCGCCCCGAAAACGGATGCGACGCATGGGCAGGCGCCCTTCCCCGCAATACGGCGTCCCTTCGGCGACGCCGCCGTATTTTTCAGGAAAGTAGAATAATGACTGCGCATTGCTTTCGAAAACGCATGCGTTCTTCGAGGAAGCGAGAAAGGGCGCGGCCCGCCGGGAAGGCCGGTTCATGAAGAGGAAGACCCGGGAGAAAAACCGAAGCGCCGCCGGACGCCCGAAAGCGCCCGCCGGGAAGACGCGCCCTCAGGCGCCGAGAAAATACCGCCCGGCCGCCACCAGGCCCATGCCGAGCGCCACTGCGCCGAACATGCTCCTGGTCCGTATGGCCAGGAGGAAACAGGGGATGGCCGCCCAGAGAAAGAGATTGTCGAGGGAGAGGTCCGGCCTGCCTTCGCGCAGGAGAAGCGAGGGGAAGAGCATGGCCGAAAGCACCGCCGCGGGCACGTAGCCCAGAAACCGGACGATGACCGGGGAAAGACTCCGGGACGACAGAAACAGCGCGGGCAAAAGGCGGGGCAGGTACGTCACCGCCATCATGCCCACGATCACGAAAAATATCAGGCGCTGATCCATTCCTTCCATACCGTCGCGGCCAGAGCCGCCGTTACCGTGGCGATGATCACGCCCCACTGGTCCACCCCGGCCAGGGAGAGCCCGGTGGAGACCGCGCCCGCGACCAGGGCCGCGAACACGTGGGTCTTGCCTTTGAGCTGCCCGGCCAAAAGCGCGATGAACATGGCGGGAAGCGCGTAGTCCAGGGCGATGGGCCTGACGTCCGTGATGGCCTCGCCCGCCAGCACGCCGAGAACCGTGCCGCAGACCCAGCCCGCCTGGGCCATGACGTTCACGCAAAAAGTCTCGGCCTTGTCGTTCGCCCCGCCTTCGGGAAAGCGCGCCGAATGCGCCGCGAAACTCTCGTCCGTCAGCTCGAAGGAAAAAAACGTGATTTCGGATTTCTTCCAGCCGCGCAAAAAGGGCGAAAGCGAGGCCGACATGAGCAGATGCCGCAGGTTGACCACAAAGGTGGTCAAGATGATCGAGGCCGCCGACGCGCCCGCGCCGAAAAGACTCACCGCGATCAGCTGGGACGACCCGGCGAACACCAGAACCGACATGGCCACCGTGTTGAAGGCCGAAAGCCCCTGGCTCTTGGCCAGAACCCCATAGGCGAAGCCCACCGGGATGTAGCCCAGGATGATGGGGGAGACGATGGCCAGACTGCGCAGCCAAAGGCTCTTTTGCGAAGCGTGCGGCGAATGTTCCATGAAAGAAAGGCCTTTACTCTTCCCGAGGCGGCCTTTCAAGAAGGGAAATCCGGCCCCGCCTTGACGAGCCCTCCCAAAACGCGGTAGCCGCCCGCATGATCCTGAAAACAGCCCGGCTCATCGAGACCCTGTTTCTCCCTATCGCCCTGGCCCTTTCGGCCGCCGCCCTGGCCTGGCCGAGCTATATCGTCTGGCTCAAGCCCCATATCCCCCTGGCGCTCGGCGTCATCATGTTCGGCATGGGCCTGACGCTCACCATGCGCGATTTCACCCGGGTCCTCGCCAACTGGAAGCTCATCCTGCTCGGCATCGTCCTGCAATACGCCATCATGCCCGTCCTGGCCGCCGCGCTGGGGCAGGCCTTCAACCTGCCCGCCCAGGCCGCCCTGGGGCTGGTCATCGTGGGCGCCTGCCCGGGCGGCACGGCCTCCAACGTCATCGCCTACCTGGCCCGGGCCAACGTGGCCCTGTCCGTCACCCTGACCCTGGCCTCCACCATGCTGGCCCCCATCCTCACCCCGGCCATCGTCTACGCCATCTTCAACCAGCGCATCAGCATCGACGCCTACGCCATGGCCGCCTCGGTCTTCTGGATCGTGGTCTTCCCGCTCATGGACGGCCTCATCCTGCGCAGACTCTTCCAGAAACGCCTGACCCCTTTCATCCAGGCCTTTCCGTCGGTGTCCATCCTGACCATCTCCCTGGTCATCGCCTGCGTGGTGGCGCTCAACAGGCAGAACATCCTGGACTTTCCAGGCCTGGTCATCGCGGCCGTCATCTGCCACAACCTGGGCGGCTTCGGTCTCGGCTACCTCTTTGCCAGATTCTTCACCCGCTCCCGCAAGGACGCCATCACCCTGTCCATCGAGGTGGGCATGCAGAACTCGGGCCTGGGGGTGGCGCTCGCCAACGCCTTCTTCACCCCGCTGGCCGCCCTGCCCGGCGCCATCTTCAGCCTGGAACAAAACCTGGCGGGCATCTGCCTGGCCAAATTCTGGTCCGCCAAAGAAAAGAACCGTCCGCCGGAGCCGGAGAACCTGACCTACCCCTCGTCATCGAGATAAAACCTGAAATCGCAAAACGGCGCGCCTTCCATGATGGTTTGCGTCCGTTCCAGGCGGATCGCGGGGTCGAACCCCGCCGCGAAGGCCGCGTCCCGCGAACACGACAGACACCCCCCGAACCGCCTGACGCCCATGCGCTCATAGGATTCGGCGTACCCGCAGCGGACCACGTTGAAGCAAAGCCGCGACGGGCTTTCTTCCAAGAACTCCGCCTCCAGCGCCCCTCCGGCCGACCACATCTCCCGCACCGCCCGGGCAAGCCCCGCAAGCCCTCCGGCGCCGTAGCGCGCGGCCGCCGCCTCGCCCGCCTTGCGCGCCTGGCCGGAGATGACCGCAAGCGCCGCGCCTATGGCGCGCTCCTCGCCGAATGCCTTGATGAATCCTTCCAAGAGCGGAGCGGCTATGCCCGCCTCGATCTCGCGCCGCTCCAATAACCGTAGGTCCGCCATGACGCTCCTCCTTGATTTTCCGCCCGCCGCCCCTCTTGTAGACCGCGGACAAAGGGATTATGTATTTTTTCTTTCGCGCAGTGAAGAAAACCCGCCTGCTTCGCCGCTTTGCGCTTTGAGGAACATGTGACCGCCATGCCCGAACTCTTTCCCAACCTGAACGACATTCTCAGTTCGCCCATAGAAAAATTCGAACTGGGCATCGGCGAATGCGTCTTCACCAACGCGCCCATGCTCATCCGCACCGTGCTCGGCTCCTGCGTGTGCGTCACCTTTTTCCACGCTCCCAACCGTTTCTTCGGCGCCTTCCACGCCGTCATGCCCGAGGCGGACATAAGCACGGGCACGCAGTTCTGCAAATTCGTGGATACCGCCATCTCCAGCGTGGTCTTCCGCTTCGTGCAGCGCGACATCCCCTTCGACGATGTGGTGGTCAAACTGTTCGGCGGCACCAACAAATTCAGCTCCCAGAACCAGACCGCCACCCAGAAACTCCTGGACGTGGGCATGAAAAACGTGGCCGTGGCCAAGGCTCACCTGAAAAACTACGGCTTCCGCCTGCGCGCCCAGGACGTGCGCGGCGAGGTGGGGCGCACCCTCTATTTTCATACGGTAACCGGCGACGTCTGGGTGAAGAAGCACCAGTCCACGCTCCCCGGACGCATGGCCGCCATGCGCGAGGAAAACGCCTTCCACCACCTGCCCATCAAAAAAGGCGAATGCCGCTACGTGGATATCCGCTAACGGGCCCAAAACGATTTCAACTGGACCTTGAGCCCGATTGCCGGTACTGAAAAAGCCCTCCAAACACGAATGTTCAACCCCCCCGAGGAACCATGAAAACCGCGATTTTCGGATTCGCCGGAAGCGGCAAGTCCGACCTGTTCGCCGCCCTGGCCGGTGAAGCCGCCGCCAAAGCGGGCGCCAGAGGCATGGCCAAAGTCCCCGAACCGCGACTGGCCCCCCTCGTCGCCCTCTATCATCCCAAAAAGACCACCTACAGCGAAATCGAATACCTCGACATTCCCGGCGGCGGCGGAAAAGGCGACGGTCTGGGACAACGCGTCTTAAACGACATCCGCCCCAGCGACTGCCTGCTGTGCGTCCTCGACGCCTTTTCCGGCCTCTACGAGCCCAAGGAACAATGGCAGGCCGTGGAAACCGACCTGCTCGTGGCCGACCTGGCCGTGGTCGAAAAACGCCTGGAGCGCATCGCCACGGACAAGAAGAAAAACAAGGACCTCGTCAATCCCAAGGAAGAGGAGGGACTGACCAAGGCGCTGGCCTGCCTGGAAAAGGAACAGCCCCTGCGCGTGGCCCCGGAACTCACCGAAGACCCGGTCATGCGCGGCTTCAAATTCCTCTCGGCCAAACCCATCGTCTACGCCTGGAACTGCGCCGAAACCATCCTCGATACGTTCGAAACGCCCGGCGACGCGCCCGGACAAACCCACCTCATCGTGTCCGCCAAGCTCGAACGCGAACTGGCCGAAATCACCGACCCCGAGGAACGCGAAATGTTCCTCGCCGACCTCGGCCTGACGGATTCCGCCCTGGACCGGGTCATCAAGAAAACCTACCAGCTCATGGGGCTCATCTCGTTTTTCACGGCGGGCGAGGACGAGGTGCGCGCCTGGGCCCTGCGCAAGGACTCCCTGGCGCCCATCGCCGCGGGCGTCATCCACTCGGATATCCAAAAAGGCTTCATCCGCGCCGAAGTGCTGGGCTACGAGGACTTCATCAAGGCTGGGGACTTCAAAAAAGCCAAGGAACTCGGCCTGTTCCGCCTGGAAGGCAAGGAATACCGCGTCCAGGACGGCGATATCATCGAATTCAGGTTCAACGTCTAGAACCGCAAAGTCGCCTGCGGCGCGCTGGGGGAAGGGGAACCCCTTTTTAGGAAAAGGGGTTCCCCTTCCCCCAGACCCCCTTCCCTTTCCCCAAGCCTTCTTATCGGGCTTCGCGCATGGGACGGCGAATCGTCGCATGGTTGCTGGGCCGGTTATGGCGCGATTGGGCGCATGGGGTGGCATGGCTGGCAGCGTTTCGGGACGTCTTCGCCCACCGGCCCGCTGGAAATCAAAGGCCCGCCCGAATCTCCCCCCTGTGGCGTTCCCATTCCCCATCTTCCCCGCCTTTACGCGAGACGCGTAAACAGGGCTCCCGCGAAGCGCCGGTAAAAGCTTTTGAAGGGAGTCCAGAGGGAAACTTTCGCAAAAGTTTCCCCTCTGGCCGCCTGAGGCATTCCTTGTCCTTATCCGTTCCCCGCTCTGCCCTTCTCCAGAAAGAATCGTCCGCTGATACACGCCGCCGCGCAGCAGGCGGTGAATTCCAGGAGTTCGGGGACGGAGATGCGGCCGTTGAATTCGCCGAGGTGGGGGCCGGTAGGCAAGGGGATGTCTTCCCGGCCTTTGACCAGGGCCGCCGCCTCTTCGGCGGACAGGCCGCGTTCGGCGACAAACCGGCGGAACTGATCCTCGCTCATGGGTTCCTGGTCCACCACCCGCAACAGTTCGAACATGTGGCGGTCCACGCCCATGGCGTCGATGAGAGTCCCCGCCAGCGCGCGAAGGTCGAAAGGATCGGGGCCGGGGTGAGGAGCGCCTGTGAAGCCATGATAATATTGCCGGAAGATGGCGCCGAGGACATCCGTGAAAAGATCCTTGTCGAAGAGGGAGCGGGCGTCCACGGGCCGTCCGTCCGGATCGACGCCCATAAGGGACGGATTTTTCAGCCGGAAGGCGCTTCCGGCTACCAAAGTCAGGCCCAGGATGTGGTCGCCGATGGCTTTGTAAAGGCTGTTTTTTCCGGCCGGTATGGGCGCCAGGTGTTCGAAATCGCGCAGGCCCGAGTGGGCGATATTGGGAAAACGCGCGGAGCCGAGCCAGCGGTCCAGCCGCCCCATGCGCCGCCAATCGTAGAGGCCGTGGTCGTCGCGGCGGTGCTGCTGGGCGCGGTTGTGGAAAAGGGGGATGACGGCCTCGTGGATGACCCCATGGGCCGTGAGCCGTCCCAGGAGCCTGGCGTTGCGCCCGAGGTTCTCCAGGAGCCGCTGAGGGGAAAACGGACGATCGGGCTCATGCTCGTTGGGATAGTGGAAATACTCCTCGCGGGTGAGATAGCCCATGGCCAGAAATTCGGGATGCAGATCGGCCGTGGCGCCCGGCGGATCGAGTATCCTGAACACCTCCTGGCCATCGATCTTTACGGGTCTGGGGATGTGGAAAGGAACGTCGAAGACGTGGGCCAGCTCTTCCAAGCGCCGCATCCAGGCGGCTTCGGCCGCAAGCGAGACGGGATTTTCGGTCGCGCGCAAAAGCTTCACGACCAGCAGGCCTCCCGGCGTCCTGGTCCTGACGAGGCGGCTGCGGCCCGCGATCACCGGTCCGGCGCCCGAATCCGCCTGGGCGATCGCGCACAGCCCGGCAAAGGAAACGGCCGCGCCGAACGTCTCCCGGGCCTGGGGCGGACTGACTTCCGGCAATGAAAGGGGCATGGCCCCCATGGCCTCGGCCGCCGCCATGCGCGGCCTGCCCGGAACCGCCAGGACCTCGCCCAGAGTGGCGAAGGCCATGGGCGCGGTCGCCAGCGCCGCGCCCTTCACGGTGAGTTCCGCCAGAATCCCCGCCGCGTCCCGGTACAGAAACCCCGCCTGGGGCCGCTCGGCGTGCATGTCCCCGGCGAGCACCCGGCCGATGAGGCCGATGGTTTCCGGCTCCACGGCGTGGGGCTCGGATTCGGCAAGCGCCAAAAGCCGCTGTACCGCCATGTAGGAAGCGGAAAAATCCCGTCCGAGTCCCAAACGTTGTCCAAGCATGCGGCCTTGTACCCGGACGCCGGGACGCGGGCAAGAGCGGCAATGCCTCCGGCGGCCAGGGGGAACCTTCTTTCGGAGAAGGTTCCCCCTGGACCCCTTCCCAGAACTT
>CALGYO010000110.1 GCA_937934715.1 uncultured Desulfovibrionaceae bacterium
CGAGCAGGCAGATGGTCAGGCCTTTGCCGCCATGGGGGGGAACCAGTTTGGACATGTTATCACGCCTCCTTAATGGATTTTAGCTCATGAACCCGTGAAAAATTTCCCAATCCTCTTCATGCCCCGGGACCACCGGTCCTAGACGCAGTGGCCTCCTATACATGATGGCGTCAAGAATACCAAGCCCAAAAATGAAGAACTGCGCAGAAAACCGCGCAACGAGCGGCTTAATCCAGAGGCAGGGAGGACAGATCCGGGGGCATGACGGCGTAGCCGCCCACGGCGCCCGGCGCCAGGACGCCGAGTTCGCCCTCCCGGCCGAGCAGCCTGGCGGGATTCACGGTCATGGCTTTCAGACAGTCGCGCAGGGTCAGGCCCGCATCGTGTTCGAGGAGATGGCGGACCTCGTTCCACAGATCGAGGTCGTCGTTGGAGGCCAGGCTGTCCGTGCCCAGGCAAAGGTTGAGACCGGCCTTTTTCAGCGCTCCGGCGGGCGCCTGGCCCACGCCGATGTAGGCGTTGCTGCGCGGGCACAGGCAGACGCTGGCGCCGCTTCCGGCCAGCGCGGCGATGTCGCGGCCGTCCAGCCGGACGCAGTGCGCGGCCAGGGTTTTTTCGTCCAGAAGTCCCAGGGAGGCGGCGGTCATGACCGGAGAAAGGCCAGGGGGGGCGTAGGTTTTGGGGACGACCCGGACCTTGAGAAGATCGGCGAATGCGCCTGTTCCGGAGGCGAGCATTTCCGTTTCGCCCTGGTGTTCGGCCAGATGCAGGGAAAAGACCCGTCCGCGCGCGGCGTCCCAGGCCTTGGCCAGACGCAGGGTCTCCGGGTGGGTGGAATACAGGGCGTGCCCGGCGGCGGCGAAATTGGGCAGGGCCGGGTCCAGAGGCGGCTGGGAGGCCGCCTTGGGCCAGTCCAGGACGCCGTCTTTCGGGGCCGAGAAGCCGAAAAACTCGATAAAGTGGAGGATGTCGAGGCCTTCGCGGGCGCAGGCCCGGGCGATCATGCCGGGGTTGCGGCTGGCGATATCCGCCGTGAAGACGGTTCCCGTTTCACGCATTTCGCGCACGGCGGCGGCGACGGCGTCCTCGGTCAGGAACTGGAGGGGTTGCTTGATGAGCCAGGCCACCCACTCGGAAAAGCCTTTGCCCTTGGGCGGCAGGCCTTTGACGTGGGAAAGCTCCAGGTGGTTGTGCATGTTGCACAGGCCGGGGACGAGAACGGCCTCGCCCAGGTCGCGGACCCGGCCGGAAAAGCCCTTGAGGGTGGAGGCGGCCGGTCCGGCGGCCAGGATGCGGTTTCCGTCAAGGATGAGGGCGCCGTCGTTGATCACGGCGCCGTCCGGGGTCATGGGCAACAGGCGTCCTGCGCGGACGGCCGATGGCTGGCGGGGCGTTTGCGTCATGGCGGGGCGGCGGGGCCTGCGGCCCTGGAGTCTATTTGAAGATGACCGAGGACTTTTCGGCGAAGGCCATCAGTTTCTTCAGCCGGTCTTCGAACTTGGCGGCGTTTTGGGCGGCGAAGCTCTTGGGGTCCTGGGCCGCGGGATCAAGCCCGAAATACCTGGTCTGCAGGACGCTGTTCAAGGAGACGAGGATATTGCCGATGCGGTCGATGACGAATTTCCGCTCTTCCTTGGCGTAGCAATACATGGTTCTGCCGTAGATGAAGTACAGATCCCGCAGGTTGAAGGCCAGGTCTATGGATTTTTCCAGATTGGAAATAAGTTCGAGACAGAAAAAGCTTTCGTCGCGTCCGGGCTTTTCCTTTTGCAGGTATTGCTGAATCTCAATGGCCTGCACGACGCTTTCGTTGAAAAAATTGGTAAAATAATTAACGCTTTCCTTGATGCTTGGAGCCTCCTCCTGCGCGAGGCAGAACGAGGGAAAGACAAACAGCAACGCTACGAGAAGACAACATTTCTTCATGGTTTTCATATTCCGCGTTTTCGATCCGGGCGACCGCCCTCGCCCTGTTTCGCCGCTTTCGTCCCGCCGCCGCGCTGTAGAAATCGGACCTCGGCGCCTCCGGCTTGTGAAATTGACTACATCCCAAGACCAAAGTCAATTTTGATTTCCTGGAAATCTCGCGTAGTCTTCGTGAAATTTCTGTTTCACGCCGCAGGGTTCGCGAGGTTTTGAGGAAGCCTTCCGGCGAAGGAGGCTCGCTTGCGCATCACATGCTTGTCCATGGCCCTTCTCCTCGCCCTGTGCCCGTGCTTCAGCCCGGCGCGCGCCGGGGAATCGCCGTGGCTATCCTTTTCCGAAGCCATGACCGATCTTTCCCAAAACCCGGCCGCCGTGGAGGCGTTTCTCAAGCTGATCGGCCAGGACCCGGCCGCCGGAGCCATCCTCGGCCCGGACCAGATCAAGAAACTGCGCGAGATCATCCTGGGCAAGCGGTTCGAGGAGCTGGACAGCTTCCCGGCCATGACCGTGGACGGGCTCGGAAAATCCGTGTCCCTGGCCGCCAAGGCCGTGGGGGAGAACAAAGAGCCCGCTCCGGCGGACGGGGCCATCGAGGCCGCCGTCTCGCCCGATTCCGGCGCAAGCGGCGTCCTTTCGCTCAACGGCCCGGCCCCGGGCGCGCCGCTTGCGGCGGGAAGCCTCATCAAGCCCCTGGATTTCGGCCTGTCCGTGGGCGACCGGATCGACCCCGCCCAAAACGCCCTCTATCCGGAAAGCCTGCGGCTGGCCCAGGCCCTGAATATCCTGGCGCTTGGCGAAACGGACGGCGCGGGCGAGGCCCGCGTGACCCTTTCCCGCGGCGAGGCCCGCACGGTCAAGGCCCTTATTCGCCTGCTCCAGGACTCGGGCCATGCGGTGCAGATCCGGGATTCGCGTTATTTCGCCAATTTCGGGGACCTCTTCTACCATGACCGGGACGTGATGACCCCCTTCTGGGTGAACACCGGTCTGGCCGTGCCCGGCGAGAACCGGCCCCTGCTCGTGCCGGTCTCCCATTCCCAGCACGAGATCATCGTGCACGGCCCCGCCGTGAACGCCGACGTCTGCTTCTATTTCGGCATCGACGGCAAGGCCGAATTCCGGCCCATGGTCACGGCGGATCAAAGCTGGGTCCTGGGCCATGCGGCCCACCGTTACCAGGGCGAACAGGCGGCCGCCGCGGCGGATTTGTTAAGCGCGATCATGCGCCTCTACCGCCAGGCCCAGAGGGACAATCCAGCCCTGCCCTTCGGCGGGTATTTCAACCTGGGGGTGTGCAACGACGCCAACGCGGCCGTGGAGCTCGCCATGACCGGAAAAACCACGCTCTACCCCATCACCCTGTCCAGGAAGTATTTCCCTTACGAAACCCAGGCGGCGGCGCTTTTCCGGGAGCTTCCCTCGGACGCGGAGGGCGGCGGACTCCCGGACATGGGCCGCATTCTCGGGGCGCTGCCCGTGGCCGGACTCGAAGACCTGCCCATGCCGGCCCTGGCCCGCGACCTCGCGGCCGTGAAGACCGCCTGGGAGAACGGAACGCTTGCGCGCATCGACCGGAAAAGCTTCGTGGAATGGCTCATCACCGACAGCCTGCGCGCCCTGCTCATGGTCACCGTCGTCTTCCTGTGCGGACTGATCCTGCTGCTGGTTCTCCTGCGGCGGCGCGCCGTAAAAAAGGCGGCGTCCCGGGCCGGGTCCGCAAAATGAGTACGAACCCGTCCCAAGGAATAAACCGGGCGGCGGAGACGCCGCGAAAACCGGGCGGCGGAGACGCCGCGAAAACC
>CALGYO010000111.1 GCA_937934715.1 uncultured Desulfovibrionaceae bacterium
GGAAGGCCGGGGTGTTGTGGTCCTTGCCGAACCAGGAGGTGCGGTAGCCGTGGTCCTTCAGGATGCGGCCGATGGTGGCCTTGTCCTCGGGAATGAAGCTGTCGTAGCCCGGATAGCCCGTGGCCTGCTCGGCGATGACGCCGAAGCCCACGGAGTGGTGGTTGCGGCCGGTGATGATGGCGGCGCGCGTCGGGGAGCACAGGGCGGTCGAATTGAAATTGGTGAAGCGCAGACCGTTATTCGCGATGCGGTCAAGAGCCGGGGTGGGAATGACGCCGCCGAACGCGCTCGGCACGCCGAAGCCCGAGTCGTCCGTCATGATGAGCAGGACGTTGGGCGCCCCCTTGGGCGGCATGATGCGCGCGGGCCAATACGGCGTGGACTGTTGCGCGGTATCCTTGATGACGCCCTTGAATTTCTGCGGCGGCGCGGGAAGCTGATCGCCTTTGATGGTGATGGTGGCGCTGGGCGAGCCCGGCGTTCCATCGATCTTTTGGGCCCACGCCGGGCAAACGAAAAACGCGCAAAGCGCAAGCGCCATCCAAAGGAAAAGGAAACGGTGTCTCATAACGGCCTCCAAAAGGGTTCACGGCATGTCGCCGGCTCCGCTCAAACGACGCTTCCAACCGCCAAGCCGGGTCGAGTATCTCCGCATTCGTTTTGATGACGGCCAGGGGAAAGCCCTTGAACGGCTTATTTCCGCTATAATCCAGGGCGCCCGCGCGCCGTGGGCCTTCGCGGCGCCTTACGGCGAACGGACGCTATCCTGCCCGCAAGATAGCAGATCATGCCAGCGCGTCTAGATGAAACGCGCAGCATTTGCATGAATCGCGCATGCGGCGGCGGACATGGGGCGAGGCTTCCCGGAAAGACGCCGCCCGGCCCTCACCCCGGGGCGTTCCTACGCCCCTACCCCGGGGCGTTCCTACGCCCCCTACCCCGGGGCGTTCCTACGCCCCCTACCCCCGGGCGTTCCTACGCCCCCTACCCCCGGACGTTCCTACGCCCCTACCCCGAGGCGTTCCTTTCGCGTCAGTACGGCTCCCCGAGAAGCTGGAGCGCGCCGTCCTCATGAAACCGCCAGCCCATGGCCCGGAGCTTTTCCGCGAAAAGACGGCTGGCCTTGCCGGAAACCCAGATCTCGATCCCGTTCGCCGGATACCGCCGGGCAAAGTCGGCGAACGCCCGGGCGATCCTGGCATTGGTTTCGGTCCAGAAGAAGCAGTCCGTCGGGAAGACCAGAACCAGCCGCCCGGCGGCGTTCATGGCGGCGATATGCCCGCCGATGTCGACGAATCCGGAAATCGGCGAGACCTTGGCGGCGTATCCGGCGTACATCCCGGTCATGCGCATGCGGAACCGGGCCACGTCCGGATCGTCGGTATCGGCCAGGAAGCGGACCAGGGCGTCCTTGCCGCCCGTTCCGGGCATGGCGGCCAGGGAGGAGACCACCCGGCACTGTTCGGTGGGGGTGAAGACCTGGTTGCCGATAAAAAGGGCCGCGGTCCGCGACGGAACGCCCATGTCCCCCAGCCGGGACAGGTTCCCCTGGGCCAGGGATTCCGGCGACGCCGTCAGATCGATGTCGTTGAGCATGGCCGAGGTCCCGGCGGCGGATACGGCCACGCCGACTCCGCCGGGGATGAGCGCGGACAGGGCCGAGCCCGTGATGTTCCCGGCCGCTCCGGCGGAGGCCAGTTCGTTCAGGCGCTTTTGCACGAGCGGGTTGGCGGTGTAGGGGTCCACCCCGAACTGAACGGCGTATTGCCGCTTGAGCTGGGGCACGCCGAGGATTTTCGAAGCGGCGGATCCGTCTCCGGCGTTGCCCGAGGAAAGGTCCCGCCCGATATTCGCGAACATGCGCCCGACGCCCGTCACCGCGCCGCCGATCGTTCCCAGGGGGTTGGTGATGAGGTCGGCCGCGCCTTGCAGGGTTTGCTCGCCCTTGCCGACGATGCCGCCGCCGAACTGCGCGAGCGAATTGACCTGCTCCATCTTGGCCAGGGCGGCGGTTTCGGCGATGCGTTTGGCCAGAAGGGCCGTGGAAGCCACGCGCAGGTCGCCGAAACTGGTGCGCAGCATGTAGACGTAGAGGTAGCCGTCGGTGGCGACGGCCGGATCCACGCTGAAATTCGGTCCGGACAGCATGTCCGGGGGCAGGATGGAGGCGGCGGGCGGCGCCGAGGGCGTTTCGAAGGCCCTGGCGGCCGGGGCGCCCGGGCCCCCGAAAGCCAGGCAAAGCGGGACAAGAAGCGAAACCAGGAAAAGCAGGCGGCGTTTCATATGCGATCTCCGGACAGCCAGGACGTTGAGGTTGCATCTTCAATGGCCGCGCCGCCCGATGAAGCGGTATCGGGCGCAGGCGGCGCAGGATCAAGGGGACAAGGCCGGGAGTCCCCGGCGCGGCCTGCGCCCGGCAAGACGAAGGCGCGGCCAGCTTTTGGAGCGTATCACGAAAACGGACCAAGCCTAGCGATTTTCAGGAAACGGTCTATCAGGAAAGCGCAGACATTGGATGGATCGCGCAACGCGGACGCATCCGGGCGGCGCGGCCCGGGCGTTGCGAGGCGGCCGGCGGTACGAGCGCCGCAAGACGGGGGAAAGGACGCGGCGCGAAGCCCGCGCCCCGTATCGCGTCCTTGAAAAACATGCCCCTGTTTTTCAAGAACAATGTTCGATGGGGCGAACCCTCCTCAACATCGCATCCGCCTGTTTCGAGGCCGCGGCGCTAGCCGCCGTTGCGCAACGTTTGCGAGGGAAATTCCCCGAAACGTTCGCGGTAGAGCCGGGAAAAAGCGCTGTGCGAGGCGAAGCCGCAGGCAAGAGCCACGGAGGAAATGGTGGCGCCCGGCGGGGCGTTGCGAAGGATTTGCCGCGCCTTGGCCAGGCGGCGCTCGCGCAGGAACATGGAAGGCGAATACCCCCGGGTTTTTTGAAAAGCCGCCTGGACGGAGCGCGCGCTCATGCCGGTGACCGAGGACAAATCGGCCAGTCGCAGGGGCTTGTCCGCATTGGCCTCGATATAGGCCTCGGCCAGACGCACCACCCTGGACGGCGCGGGCGCGGCCTCCTGTCTGAGGATGTGACTGTAATTATGGGGAAGACAGGCAAGCAGGGCCGTGACGAGAAGCTCCTCGCACTGGGCCACGATGAGCGGCGCCCCAAGGATCCCGGGATCGTCGCTGAACATATCCACAACCCGGTCGAGCACCCCGGCCATCCGGCGGGATCCGGGCGCCTCCAGGTCCACGGCGGGGGAAAAGGAAATCGGCGTCGCGCATGGGGCCCCGATCAGGCGGGCCAGGACGTCCTCCACCTTGGCCCGGACAAACCGCGTGGTGATGTTGTCGTACCCCTGTTCCTGATACAGGAAGGTCCGCTGGTTGAAATCCAGCAGGGCGGCCCGCCGTCCCGGGCTTGCGGAAAAGCGGTCCTTGCCCGAAGCCACGCATAATTCGCCGCGAAACAGGCGGATGAGGACCAGATCCGCCAGGGTGGGCTCGGACATGATATGAAATCCCGACGTGAAATGCGCCCAATGCAGGGATACGCCGCCAAGATCGACGAAATTGTAGCAGACCCGGAAATACCGCGTGCTGGGGATGTCGACGTCGGCCTGGTGGAAATTCGTTTTGATGGCGTCGACCACGGGATCGGGGCTTCTGGCGTCGAAGACCGGAAAGGCTCCCAGCCGGACGGGGAAGGAATGCTTGGGTTGAACCATGGTTCCTGGCGCCTCATCTATTACTGGGAGCGGAAAATACCTAACAACCCGCTCCCGCGGCATTCGCCGCAGGCCCCGCTCCGCGTGGCCGTTCTTAGAATTTCGAGCAACAAAATGTTAAACATTTTGCGCTCTCAGTAATAACAGGGTTGCTTTCCTTCAAGTGAGAGAATGCGCCATTTCCGGCCCGCCATCAAGAGGTCTTGCGCTTGGCGGCAGAGGACGGCCCCTTCCTTTCGTTTGCCATACGCTTCTTTGGTAAACCGATATTCTCCGTTTCATCGGACGCCGGGACGTTACGTCGCCCCAATCCCCGCCGTCGCGTATTTTGGACAAACCAGGCGCCGCGCGCGGGCAGGACGTTCGGCAGGGGGTGGGGCGTGAGCGGGTCGGCCCTTCCAGGCGCCGCGCGCGGGCAGGACGTTCCGGCCCGCCTATGGGGAGACAAACGCCCCGGGGATCAAGGCGCGCCGGATTCCGCGTGTCCGCGGGAGCCGCGCCCCGGATGCCATGCGGGCGGCCGTCGCGATAAACGCCAGGATCGTTTTCGCGCGAACGCCCCGCAGGAGCCTTGGGGGACGCAGCCGCCCAGTACCGCTTCCTGGCCCGTCTCAACGGCCGGACCGGGACCGCGACCATTCCCGGCGCTGTTTTCCCCTGAGACGCGGACCGCCGGATCAGAACGCCAGAAGAAGCGAGCCGTACACGGTCTCCCCTAAAAAACTGTGGCTGGCGCCCAGGCCGTGGAGCCATTTGGTCTCAACGGTGAAATCATTGCCCCAGAGAGGCGCCGCGCAGGAGATGGCCGGACCGATCCCCGCGCCCGAGGAATAGAATCCTCCCAGACTCGCTCCCGGGCCCGAATCCGGCGTCGTCTGGGCGAACAGATACCCCACCGCGCCAAGGGCCAGGCCTTCGTTGACGTGATAGGCCAGGGTCCAGTCCACATGGATCTGGTTCCCGGACACATAGCGCGTGGCCATGTTCTCGGTATTTATCATATAGCCCGCGTCGAGCGACAACTCGTATCGTTCGTCATGCAGCCAGGTGAAGGCGACGTTCCCGTCGAAGCTCGCGTAATTCATCCCAAGACTGGTGAGCGAGCTTGCGCTGTAATAGCCCGTCGGCAGAAAGACCATGGGCATGACGGTCAGATGGCATTCGCCGAAAGTCCAGTTCGCAATGAGCGGCATGAGGAAGATATCGGAAAGGCCTCCCCGGTCCCCTCCTCCGCCAAAAGCCACATGATGCACGGACGTAAGGCCGGTCCGGCGGGACCGCGCGCCGTAGTCCGCCGCCGCGTCGCCCGTGACATGCTCGTTGACGATGAAGGGCAGGCCGAAGCCCAGGCCGAGGAACCCGCCCATGGCCGGAACCTCGAACATGCCGGTGACTGTGGTGATGTTCATCACCGAGGTCTGGTCGAGACCGGCGTAGAGGCGGCCGCCCTTGAGCGCGCCGCCCATGTGGGCGGACAGGAAGACCGAGTCGTTGCGCACGCTGAACCCGGGATCCGGAACATAGGCCATGAGGAAGTCCCCATAGGCCCCCTGCATGTAGTGGCTGGCGCCGCCCTCGGCGGCCAGGGCGGCGCCGGGAAGCCACAGGAAGAACAGGAGCGGCGGGACGCCGATGCGGCCGCCTAGGCGCCGGAGCATGTCGCGCATGGGGTTTTCCTTGCCCTGCCGGGAGGCGGGCGCTTTCCGGCAGGCATCGTTGACGGCGCTCGCCGCCCCAGCCAGGGGCGCAAGCCGCGCGGGCAATCCGCCACGGATTCCTCAGTCCCGCATGTCCTTGAGCTTGCGGCGGGTCAGGCTCATGGCCGGAAAGAGAAACAAGGCGCCGCCCACGGCGAGAAGCAGGAGGGAGGCGCGGACCGAGAAGATCCGTCCCTTGTTGTACTCCGCGACGATTTCCTCGACATATTGTTCCTCGATGTTCCTCTTCTTCAAAAAAGCCCGGACATTGTCGTCCACCACAAAGGCCATGCTGTCGACCATGCGGCTTAAGTTGTCCACGGAAGGGGGAAACGACTTGTTCTTCAGAATCTCCGTCCTCGTGAACGTGGTCAGTCCGACACCAAGCGCCAGTCCCGCCAGGGCCAGCCCCAAGGCCTGGCCGACGTTGCGCGCCGCCCCCTGGGCGCCCGAGGACTGACCGGCCAGTTGCTTGTCGTGGAAAGCGTCCTCGATGGCCGTGGTGACGGCGCAGGGCGACTCCGCCGTGACCATGCCGGAGCCCACGCCCATGAAAAACGATCCCACGTACAACCAGAACGAAAAGCCGTCCGGGCCGATGGCCGCGACGATGAGGAGCGTGGACGCGATGCTCAGCGCAATGCCCGCGAGACTTATTCCTCTCAGGGAAACGTTCCGACCGAACTTGGGCGTGAGCAGGGATCCCGCGATCATCCCCACCGAGACCACGGCGAAAATGACGCCCGAGATGACGGCGTCGTACTTGAGGACGATCTGCAGATAGAGCACCAGGATAAACGCGGCGCCCATGGCCAGATAATAATAGAAGCCGGTCATGAAGAGACCCGCCCGGATGCCGGGGGTCGTCAAAAGCGCGCATCGCAAAAGGACCGCGTCCTTTCCGTACGTCCGCTCCCGCTTTTGTTCATAGCGCATGAAAAAAAACAGGACGGCGACCCCGGCCAGGACGAGGAACAGGCATGGGGAAAGATGATACAAGGAAAACGGCGCCTGGGAGTTCGCGAAAAAGACGCCCCACGCGCTGGCCTTTGACAAGGCGAGCAAGACGGTCGTCAGCCCGGCGAAAAGAAGGATGAATCCCGTCACGTCGAACCGGGCCAGGGAGCCGGTCGCGGCTTCGCGCGGCGCGAAGAGGAAAAAGCCGAGCAGGCACAGGACAAACAGCCCCGCCAGCATGAGAAAACCGGCCTGCCAGCTCAGGTACATGACGACGAACCCGCTGCCGACCGGCGCCAATGCGGCGCTGAGCGCCACGGACGCGCTGATGAGGGCGAACGAGGTCGCCATCCGGGCGCGGCTGAAATTATCGGTAATGTACCCGAGAACAGCGGGGATGCACAGTCCGGCGCCCACGCCCACCAGCGTGCGGGCGGCATAGTTGAAAAAGTGAATGTTCGTGCTGACGCTCGCCAGGGTCTCGGCCACAACCACAATGGCCAGCCCGGCGATAAGGAGCGTTCTCCAGCCGAGCGCGCCGCCCAGAATCCCGGCGGCCACCATGACCGGGGCGCTGATCAGCGGATAGATGAGGTTGGCGATCTGCAGATCGGATACGGTCGCATGCAGGCTTCCGGCGATGGCGGACATGGCGTTCGTCAGCAGGATGTTGTCCGCCACGAGCCCGATCTGGGTCAGGGCGAGAAAAGCCATCAATACGCCCCAGGAGCCTTTCGCCCCGCCTTGTCTCTGCTCAGACATGCCCTTTCCCCCTTGCGCATTCATGCGTGTCATGCCGCCATGCCTTTCCTGCGGCGAAAAGCGTCACGCCCTTGTCACCGCGACAGCGTCGCCCCAGGAGCCGGTGAAAACAGCCCGCCGCAAGGGATTCCGTCGTCTCTCGCGTCTGGCGGGGCGACGGGCCATCCACCTGTCCCGCGCCCCGCAATGCGCGCGCCTTCCGGACTCCCGGTCTTGAAAACCATGGCGCGCTCGTCGCCGCAACGTCACGCCGCAAGCCTTGCGCCCTCGATGCGCCCGGGCGCGTCTTTTGAGGATGCGCCGCCGGCCGCCTTCGCCTCAGCTTGCGCTGGCGTCGTAAACCTTGCGGCCGCTGATCCAGGTCGCCA
The DNA here is from genome assembly GCA_937934715.1 of uncultured Desulfovibrionaceae bacterium. Classification (GTDB taxonomy): domain Bacteria; phylum Desulfobacterota; class Desulfovibrionia; order Desulfovibrionales; family Desulfovibrionaceae; genus CALGYO01. The sequence goes on from CALGYO010000111.1 coordinate 7,509, forward strand.
GGACCTTCGGGTTGTCTTTGGAAAGCTCCTCAGGCGCCACAGCGTAGAGATCCTTCCCGTAGACGACCATGTCGGCCTTTTTGCCGGGATAGAGCGCGCCGCAATCGTCCCTGCCCGTGGTGGCGGCGCTGCCCCGGGACAAGCCGTCGATGACGTCCCGCATGGCAAGCGGCGTACGCGCCGCCCCGCCGCCGGTCATGGCGATGTTCATGATCTTGGCGGGCGCGCTCAGTTCCAGGGGAGAGACGCCGAAATCCGTGCTCATGCCCACGGACACGCCCGCCTCGATCAGTTCCTTGACGGGATAGGAGGCGTTGTTCGCCTCGCCGTAATACCGGTCCAATCCCGCTTCGGCCTGCCAGAATCCCGGCTGCATGGTGGCGACGACCTTGCCGCCGAAGGTGGTGATGCGCTTGATCTGGTCGGGACGGGGAAAGGCCAGGTGGATGAGCGTGTGCGCGCATTTGAGGCCGCCGGTTTTGGCGGCGGAAGCCGCCAGGGCGTCGAGGGTCGCGTCCAGGGCCTTGTCGCCCTGGATATGATAATGGCAGTTGAGGCCGACTTCCTCCAGACGGGCTATGATGCGATTGATGTTCTGGTTCTTGCCCATGGAGTCGTCGGTCGCCACCGTGTGCAGTCCGTGGCCGCCCTTGGCGTTCTCCCAGGTGGTCCAGGCCTGTCCGGCCGTATAGGCGCCGTCGATGAAGAGCTTGTTGCCGATGAAGCGCACCAGATCGGTGTCCTTGCCCCGTTCGTCGAGCCCGCCCTCGAGATCGTCCAGCCCGAAGAAGGTGTAATTGTAGTTCACGCGCAGCGGCAGGACGCCTTTTCGCTCCATCTCCCGGCACATGTCCGGATGGTTGACCCGGCCGATGGGCGCGCCCATGAGGTCCACGATGGCCGTATACCCCATGGCGGCCCAGTCGTTCATGAACTGAAGGGCCCCGGGAAGAATGATTTTTTCGGTAAAAAGCGGAAGAAGCGTGTTCCCGGCCAGGGTCATGGCCTCTTCGCGCAGCATGCCCGTGGGCCTGCCGTCCTGGACGACGACCTTGCCGCCGGAGGGAACCGGCGTGGCGGCGGTGATGCCCGCCCTGGCCATGGCCGCGGAGTTGACGAGCATGTTATGGCCGAGATCGTCCACCAGGAGGACGATGCGGCCGCCGGTCACGGCGTCCAGCCTGGCCAGATCGGCCAGGGACCAGGCGTCGTAGTCCGTCACCATGAACGCGCCGCCGAAAAAAGGCGCGTCGCCCGGATGACTGGCCATGGCCTCGCCCACGGCCTGGGCGATGCTTTCCGGGTCATCCTTGCCGCGCAGGTCCGCGCCGCTGAACATGAGGCCCGATTCGACCAGGTGGACGTGGCTGTCGCAAAACCCGGGATAGACGGCGGCGCCGGCAAGATCGACCACTTCGGCGTCCTTTCTTTGCGACGGATCGACGTTGACGGCCGCGACCAGGCCGTCCTGTACGAGCATGTTGTCCACGCGCTTGACGGCGTCCTGATAGATGGCGCCATTGATGAAAAGCTTCAGCATCGTCCGTTCGCTCATGGAAAAGCCTCCTGAAGTTCGTTGTATCGCTGTCGCACGCTGGTTTTCTCTTCCACCCATCCTTTTCCTTGAAGAAGAACGCGCGGCTTCGCCCGGGGCGGGCGTCCCGGGCCCGCGTTCCCGGCTTCCCGGAACCGCACGGCATGTTGCTGATTCTCCTCCTTCTTACGCTGTACCCTACATGCTCTTGCCGGGAACGCAAAGCGCTTCCCGTTTTGTCCCCCGATGTCATGCGGGAGCGCTGCGCCAGCCCTTCTCCGTCTGGCGGCGTTCTCCGCAGCGTCCGCCATGCGCGGTCGCCCTATGCCCTCGGACGACAGGCCATCAGCCACATGAGACGCTTCGCAATAGCGCCGGGAACGCTCTGTAGCGAGCGCGCGCCGTACGCTTGCGGCGAGCCGCCCAAGGAGCCTGTCGCGTGGATTTGATTGTGCGTTTTCGCCGTCGGTTGCAGGAGCGCGCCTTCCTGGAGACGCCAAACGGTCTCGCCAGGTTCCTCCCGCCGAAAAAGCCGGGCGGTTCCGGAAGCCTGGACATGATCGTCTCCTCCCAGGCGCCCTTTCGCGACCGGGGAACTCGTCCGCGCGGCGATCACGACCATCGACGGCGGCCGGGCCGCGGCGGCCTACCTCCGCAAGGTCGCGGGCAGGCCGCCCCTGCGGCTTTTGGCGCCCTGATTCCGGGGCGGTTCGTTCACGGAACGTCCAGCGCGCCGCGCAGGGCCGAGGCGAAGGCTTCCATGGCCTCTTCCCGGGCCAGGCTGACCCGGATCCAGTTGGGGTAGCGAAAGCCCGTCATGGTCCGCGCCATCACGCCCTTCATCATGAGCCTGCGGTAGAGCAGGGTGTCGGAGACGGGGGTGCGGACCATGATGAAATTGCCCGCGCCGCCTAGGTGTTCCAGTCCCATGGCGTCGAAAACGCCGCGCAGGAAGCGTCCGGCGTCCTCGACCATGGCCCGGGTGGCGGCGATGTGATCCGCGTCGTTTTCCAGGGCGGCCGCCGCCGCGACCTGTCCCAGGGCGTTGACCGAATAGGCGATATGCGTGCGCCGGACCATGTCCACCGCCTCCTCGGATCCGCACAGATAGCCCACCCGCAGTCCCGCCAGGCCGTACATTTTGGAAAACGTGCGAAAGACCAGGAGATTGTCGTGGCGCTCCATGATCTTCATGCTGTCCGGGAAATCCGGGTCGTCCAGAAATTCCCTGTAGGCCTCGTCGAGCACGACCAGAGCCCGGCCGCCGAGACGGACCAGGAAACGCTCCAGGGCGGCTTTGTCCCACCAGGAGCCGGTGGGATTGTTGGGATTGCACACGAAAACGATCTTGGCGTTCTCCGTGACGGCCGCCAGCATGGCGTCCGGGTCCAGGGCCTGGCGGACAAGCGGAACCAGGCGCGCCTCGATCCCGGAGAATTTCGCCACCCACTCGTAGACCGCGAAGGTCTTGTCCGCGGTGACGATGGCGTCGCCCGGACCGCAAAAGGCCCGGATGATCGCGCTTATGACCTCGCAGGAGCCGTTGCCGGCCAGAAACTGCTCCGGGGACTTGCCGAACCGCGCGGCCAGGGCCTGACGCAGGTCATAAGCGTCGCCGCTGGGGTAAAGGGCGGCCCGCCCCGGCGCGAAGGCGGCGATGGCCTCCCGGGCGGCGGGCGGCGGGCCCAGGGCGTTTTCGTTGTTATTGAGCCGGTACAGATGCGATACGCCGTACTGGCGCATGAGCTCGGGATCGGGACGGCTGGGGACATAGCGCTCGAACCGCCGGACATAGTCCGGCGCGCGGTCAAACAGTCTGATCATGCTGCCATACGACCATGTCGCTTTGCCCCCCATAAGGAAGCACGAGCTTCGGGGAGAAGCCCGACCGGATCAGGTCGCCGGCCAGGGCCGCGTCCCAGGGGCGGGACAGGTCCATGTAATAGAGTATCGTGTTGATCCCTTTTTCACGGATGGCCTTCACATGGGCGGTGAGATTCGCCGCCATGTCCTGGCCGTCGAGGAAGGGGCGCAGTTCCGCCAGATCGCGCCAGCGATCGAGGGTGGCGCCGAGCAGGGATTCACGCCGGGCGGCGCCCCCCGGCTCCTCCACCGGCAGGATGTCCCGGGTCATGGCCAGGCCTGCATAGGACCGGCGAAGGAAATCCTCGATTCTCGGGCTGCACCACGCCGCCATGCCGGCGTCCTCCCGCAGGTGCCGGAAAACCACCGGCCGCTGTTCGCAGACGGTCCCGGCGCAGGACTGCAGGAAGCCGAGGGGTTCGAAATACCCCGGGAGCAGATCGGCGGTGGCCCGGACGCTCAGCACGATGGCATGGGGTTCCCTGGCCACGGCTTCGAGAAAACCGTCCAGGAGGAGTCTGGCCACGTCGTCCCGGTCCGTCCCGGACGTGAAGAGGAACGGGCCTGAAAAATACAGCGCCTGATCGCTGCACGGACTCCAGGTGAGCAGCCCCGCGGTTTGTTCCGCCGCGTCGAGAGCCAGGACGCAGGCGATCTCGCCCGCATCGGCGAGATCCGCGAATTTCTCCGGGGTCTGGAAACAGCCGGGGCTCTGCCAGGCCGGATAGGCGTTCACGGCCAGGGCGGCGGCCTGGGTAAGACGGGCCGCGTCGGGATGGCGGACGATCCTGTAGGGCGGCTGGAGGTTTTGGGGCGCGTGGACAGGGGGCGGCTCCGGATATCTCCTGTCCACTTCGGCCACGATACGGAACCGGTCCCCTCCCTGGTGTTCGAGGTTGTAGCGGTCCGCCGACGCGGCGGCCAACAGGAGTCCCAGATCGCGGGGAGGCTCCCCGGCGCTTCTGACAACGTCGCGCACCGCGCTGTTGAGGCCGCCCAGGGACAGCTCGGCCGCCCGGAAGGCGAAGGCGGCGCGAAGCAAATGCCGCTTGCCGGTCAGAATGACTCGCAGGCCATCGCCCTCCTGGATCACCCCGATAAGACAAAGGATAAATTCCTCGACGGTCAGCTGGAAGCGGTAGCTTTCCCGGCGGTCGAATCCGCTCCGCTCCGCCAAGGTCTGCGCAACGTTCGCCGCTGGGCAGGCGAACGCCGCATCCTTGGGAATTTCCATCAGAACAGACAGTTCGCCGGGCATGTCGCCCTCTCCCTCGAGGATAAATCAGGCATCGGTTTGTTGATGACGCCTCTGTATTTCATATTGCCTGGGCAACCGCAATCCAGGAGCGCCACCCTGCGCGTCCGGTTTTTCGAAGACGCGGCATGCGCCCGGCAAGACCGCCTCGCCCTGCGAGGGACGGCGAACCCTGACCGGAGCGTTTCGCCGGATAGGGAGCGCCGTCACTCCCGCGGCCGGGTTCCCGTCTCTCGCGACAGGAGTCAGGCCGCCCCGCGTTCCCGGCGTTTGGCGCGCTCGTAGTCCTCGCGGATCACATCGCGCATCGCGGCGCCCTTGGGGCAACAGACCTGGATGGCGTTCCAGTCCGGTTCCAGGCCGGTCTTCTGCATGAGCAGACCGTCGGAGCCGAACCAGTACGGCAAAAGCCCGCCAAGAAAATACCCCCTGTCCCGGAGCGCATCCACGGCCCGGGGCGCCGCCGCGTCGCCGAGGTCCAGGAACGCCTGGACCACGCCCAGATCGCCGGCCGTGGCTTCGGCCGCGCAAACGGTCTCGTCGAAATCCCCGCCGGCCCGGGTTACGGTCAGGCGCAGCAAGCCGGTCTCCTGGAGGAAGAATTGGCTCGACGCGGTCTCTCCCGTGAGCGCCGCCGAAGGAGACTCCGCGCGGGGGAGGGCCAGTTCCGCATAGATCGCTTCGCAAAACGCGCGATACGCCTCGGGCGTATGCGTTTCGCGGAAGGCGTTCTGGAATATCTTGAACATCAAAAAAAGCGAACGCTTGCGGGACGCGCCGCCCTCCCCGGCGCCCGGGGGAGGCGGCATGCACTCCGCCTCGAGTCCGGTGAACGACATGCCCTGGGCGTAAAACAGGGCTTGAGGAGGGAGGTGGTCGCAGACCGACTCGCCGAAGATCACGGGGATTCGCAGCGTTCTCGGCAGGTTGTCGAGCGCCTCTTCGCTGAATCGCACGCCGATTTTCCGCTTCCGGTAGCTTTTGAGGACCATGAGTTGCCCGGCCTCGTACACATCGGGATTGGGCGCGCTGCGAAACAGCCCGGCAAGCCCCGTCACGTCTTTTTTGGGCGTTCGGGCGACCAGGGTATGCTGGGCGTCCGTGGCGTTGCGCCGGATGATTTCCGCGGGATCGTAGACGTGCTCCAGCGGAAAGGCGTCGCCATAGGTCTCATAATACGCCAGGGCGACGCCCAAGGCGTCCTCGGGGCGGAAAAGCCCGACCTCGACATCCTGGCCGGGTTCGATCTCCCTGCGCGACTCCTGGAGCTTTCGGATCAATGCCTCGCGTCCCATACCATGTCCCTCGCATGATGCCGCGCCCCAAGCTTAGCGGCGCGCGGCATGCTCCCATAAACCGTCATTCACCGGCCCGCGCATCGCCCACCGTCAGGTTCTGGCTGAGGAAATCCACCGCGATGAAGCGTGGGGCGAAGACCGGTTCGCGGTCCATCAGGCCGGTTCCCCGCAACAGGAACGCGAGGACTTCGCAGGCCAGGAGCCCGTTCGCCGCTAAAGCCCCAATGGCCGTGGTGGGCACAATGCCGCAAGCATGCGCTCCGGCAATGCGATCCATGACCGGACGGTTGAAGAAGTCCCCCATAAACGACGGCAGCAAGCCCTGGCCGCCGCCGGACCGCTCCCGGGCGAGCCGCCAGAACGCCTCCGGCATCATGCCGCCCGGCTCGTGGGCCACAAGCAGCGCGCCGAAGCCGATGGCCCCGCAGGTGAACAGGGGCAGGCCGAGCTTTTGCAGCAGCGGCGGGGTCATGGCCTTGACGTCATGCCCTTTTTCCACGTCGATGACGCCGACATACGCGTCGGCGCCGGTCAGGAACCGTTCGAGGTTGCCGGTGGCGACCCCTTCCGGAAAAAGCTCCAATTCCAGGCCGGGATTGATGGACCGGGCCAGCTCCACATAGACGTCGAGCTTGGGGCGGCCGATGGTCTGGCCGAAGGCGCCGGCCTGCCGGTTCATGTCCGGCGGGTCGAAAACGCCGTTTTCCGCCAGCCGGAAACGCGTCACCCCGCAACGGACCAGGGCGAGGAACGCGCCCCCGCCCACGCCGCCCAGACCGGCGATCGCCACGCGTTTTTCCCGCAGGACCGCAAGCCCGTCCCCGGTGAAAATGGGCGCGGCCCGGTTCAGGAATTCACTGTCCATGTCCGCCCCCGCCCGCCGCGCAGTCGCACAGGGAATAGAGAGTCTCTCCGTGGCTCTGGCGATCCTCGTCGCGTATGCCCAGGTCGTCGAGCAGTTCGGCCATCACCTCCGGTTCGCGGCGATAGCCGAATTCCTCCACCTCCAAAAAACCCGCCTCCCGGGAGAGCAGCCCGAAATAGACCCCCGCGCCCACTTCCACGATGGATTGCGGGAACGCGGTGGAGCGCATGTTCCGGAAGCGCATGTACTGGCAGTAGTCCTTGACGCGTTCGATGCGGCAGCTGGTGTGCAGCATTCCCTTGTGTCCCGGAGGCGTCCGCCAATCCATTTCCTTTCGCATCAACGCCGCCGCCTGGCTCCACGATCCGTACAGTTCATTCGTCTTCAAGCGGAGGAACTGCGGGACGAAAACGGCGTCATCCCGCCTTGCCCGCTGAAGGAGGCGGTCGAGCGGCCCATAGATCGGGTCGAGACTTTTCCGGACGGACCGTTGGAAACGGATGAAATCCGCCATGAGGGAATACGGATCGGGGGGCTCAGGGGCGTTGGCCGCCAGTTCCAGGAATTGGAGGGTAAGCTCGCGGATGGACACAGGCGCGGACGGCCCCCCCCCCTTGCCGGATTGCAGCTTGCGCATGACATGGCTCATAACCGCAAGCTGGATCTCCTCCACCCCCTGCATGACGACCGGAATCCGTTCCTCGGCGGCCAGCGGGAAGAAAAGGACATGGGCCACGACCGGGCAGAGACACGGCGCCCCAACGTTGCCGAACTGGGCGCGCATGGCGTCGCGGGCGGCGTTTACCGGCAGGGTCCGTTCCACCAGTTCGACGTTCGGCAGCAGCTCCAGCGAACGGCGGAGGTTCTTGCGGCAGGTCTCATGCGTATAGGGCATGTTCCAGGACGCGGCCAGAACGCGCAGCCCGAGTTTTTTCGCCATATGCCAGAGCAGATAGGTGGAATCCTTGCCCCCGGTGCAAAGGACCATGACGTCGAAACGGGAGTCCTTGTTGTTCTCGGCGATCGACAGCAACGCGGCGTCGTCCACCGTATTGCGCGGCCCGGCGGAATCGCCCGCCCGCTCGGCCAGTTCGTAGCACTGGCAGAAGGCGCACACGCCGCGATCATCGAATTCCAGCCCCGGCAGCAAATGATCGTCGGTCACGCATCGCGCGCAAGTCTGTTTGTGATCGGCCGTGGACGGCTGCCGCTGATCCTTTTTCTCCACGACGATCCCCTGGGCGACCAGCCGGCAAAACGCATCGCTTTCGCGCACGGCCCGCGGCAAGCCGTCCAGGGAGACGGCGCCGTCAAGCCCGGCCAGGACCTCGGCCAGATCGTCCGGTATGGGCAGGACCGCTTCCTGGTGGCGGGGCGGATTGCGCAGCCCGTAATAGACAAGGACTTTTCCTTCGCGGCCGTCCCGCACCGCCCACCGGTATTGAAGGACAGGATGTTCAAGCTGATGCATGGCGTCCTCGCTTTTCATTCGGCAAGCTTTTCGAACGGTTCGCGCCCTGATTGCGCCGGTTCCCGCGCCCGGAGGCTTCCCGGTTTCGCGGGGATGGACGGGTCCCTCGCAAGACGAGCGCAGATTCTTCTTAAGGCACGGGCGAACCGGCGTCGAGAACAATGCGCCGCGGGCTGGGCCTGGCTCTTTCGCCGCGCCGGCGCCCGGTATCCAGTGCGCCGTACGGCCTGATCGGGAGGCGTCAGCGCCCGGCTCCGCCCTTGTTCGTTCGACATTCTTCCGAACGGGGGAGCTTTCGCCCGATGCAAAGCAACCACGTCGCGACCGCTCTGAAGCCCGCCGTCAAAACGCATCGCGATGCATTCGAGAAGGATCGCCTCTCTTTTTCTTGGATGACCAGACGATGTTCGATCTCGACGTCCAGAATCCGGGGACGGCGTTTTCAGATTGTTTGAGGCTGGCTCTCTCGCGCTTGGTTTCGCGCAAGGGGTAAAGAGCCATGAACGCCGCCCGGCTCTCAGGAGCGGGACGTTCCTTGGCGAATACTTTCACGTTTATCCAGAAATATATTGCGCGAGCGCCTCCGGGATTATAACTCTGAAATGTCGTATCCGGTTTCCACAACGAACATACGCTCTTTCTGGGACATTGCGCTGCCTTCATGAAACGTCATTAAGCGACCGTACTTGTGCGTAAAAAGGCAACAGATGGCGATCATGCTCCCTGGGCTGCGACGCCCGCATCAAGACCCTTCAGCCCTTCCCCTCCGGATTTTTCCGATCATTCTGTCCGACAGGAGACTTGACCATGCGTCCAAAGAAATCACTGGGACGGTTGTTCGGCTTTTTTTCGATTCTGGTTCTTCTATCCGTGCTCGCAGCGGGATGCGAGCGCGAGAAGGAGGACTTTGTCAAACCGCCCACTCCGGTCGAGATTGAAACCATCGCCCCCGTTCCTCTTGCCGGGAGTAATCGCTACTCGGCCAGCCTGACCCCGAAGGAGCGGGTCAACATCGCGTTCAAGGTCGAGGGCTATGTCACGGAGATCATGCGTCTCCCCGGCCCTGACGGGGCCATGCGCATTCTCCAGATGGGCGACAAGGTGAAAAAGGGAGACGCGCTGGCCAGGCTGCGCGACAACGACTACCTCGCCGCCTTGCGCAAGGCGGAAGCCGCCCAACGCGAGGAGCTCGCCTCCCTGCGCGAAGCCAAGGTCAACTTTGCGCGCTACACCAAACTGTTCGCGGACAACGCCGTGGCCAAAAGCGAATACGACAAGGCCAGGGAGAAGATCGAGTACTTCCAAGCCAGCTCGGAACGCACGGCCCACGAGATCGAAGAGGCTCGTATCCGCCTGGGCGACACGGTCATCACGGCGCCCCTGGACGCCGTGGTCTTCAACCGTATGATCGAGGTCGGGACGCTGGTCAGTCCGGGCAATACGGCCTTCACCCTGGCGGACCTGGACGCGGTCAAGGCGGTCTTCGGCCTGCCCGACTACCTGCTTTCCAGAATCAAGACCGGCGACGAGCTGCCTATCCGGATCGAGGCTATGGGAAACGCGGTGGTCAACGGCATGGTCACGGCCGTCTCGCCCTCCGCCGACGCCAAAAGCCGCGTCTTCGACGTGGAGGTGAGCATACCCAATCCGGACGGCGCCCTGCGCGACGGCATGATCGCTTCGGTTTCCCTGGAGGGCGCGGACGCCGGGACGCCCCCCCTGGCCGTCCCCATCCGATCCATTGTCCGCAACCCCGCCGACCCCAACGGCTTCATGGTCTACACGCTGGAAAGCTCCGGCGGCCAGGAAATCGCCAAAGGCGCGCCTGTGGAGATCGCAGACGTTTACGGCGACAAGGTTCTCATCAAGAAAGGGGTTGAGCCGGGCGCGCGGGTTGTTACGACAGGCGCGACCATCGTTTCGGACGGCTCGATCGTTACCGTGATCCAGAACTGAGGAGGCGACGGACGATGAGCGCACACAAGTCCGACGCGGAGATGATCGCGAAAACGCACAACATCGCACGCTATTTCGTCGAAAATCCGCAGATATCCGCCATCCTTCTCCTGCTTGTCATGGCCTGGGGCGCGTGGGGGGTCATGAGCATGCCCCAGCGCAAGGACCCGTATCTGGCGGTACGGGTCGCCATGGTTCTCTGCCCGTGGCCCGGGGTGAACGCAGAACGGGTGGAGCAGTTGGTCACCCGCAAGATCGAGCAAAAGGCGGCCGAGAACAAGCATATAAAGCACATCACGTCCACGTCGCGCACGGGGTTGTCCGTGGTGGCCGTGGAGCTGACCGAGGAGATCGATGAAACCGGCGAGATTTTCGACGACATCGACCTCAAGCTGAAAGGCATCCTGGATTTGCCCGAGGGCGCGGGCCCGATCATCTTCATGAAGGATTTCGGCGACACCGCGGCCCTGATGCTCACCGTGGCCTCGCCCAAGGTAAGCGATGTCGAGGCCGAGCTTCGGGCCCGGGAGGTCTCCCGGGTCATCGGCGATCTGCGGGCCAGGGCGGCTTCCGCCAAGGACCGGGCAAGCCTGGTCCTGGCCTTCTCCTGTCCGGTGGACAACGCCAAGGTCCTCCGGGAAGCCTCCATGTTGGCCCGGCGCATGGAATCCGCCGGGCTGCTCCGCGACGCCAAGGTCTACGCCGGACCAAGTCTGGCGATCGTGGACGGAGCGACCGGCGAATCGGATGCGCGGCTCATCGAAGGGGTGTACGAATATGCGTTCAAGCAGGGCCACGTCTCCGAGTTGAATCCGGACCTGTGGGAGCCCGCGGTGGTCCGCGCCCCGGAGCAGGCGGCGGCCCGGCTCAAGCAGGCGGCCGGGGACAAGTACGCCTTCCGCCAGTTGGAGAATTACACGGACAAGCTCGTCCGGCGTCTGCAACAGCTGCCCATCGTATCCAAAGTCTCGCGGTGGGGCGTGCAGCAGGAGGCCGTCTACCTCGAATACTCACAGGAGCGCCTCGCGTCCTACGGGCTTGATCCCGGCCGCATCAAACAGGTTCTGGGCGCCCGCAACATCATCATGAGCGGGGGCAATCTCGACTTCGCGGGGAAGAACTTCCTCATCGATCCCAGCGGCGCCTACACAAGCGAGCGGGAACTGGGCGGGACCATCATCTCCTCCACCACCACGGGGACCAGCGCCTATCTTCGCGACCTGGCGGACATGGAACGCTCCTACCGCTCGCCTCCTGAAAACCTGAACTATCTCTCCCTCATCGACGAGAACGGTCAGACGCGCCGGGCCAGGGCGATCACCCTGGCCGTGAACATGCGCGAAGGCCAGCAGATCCATGCGTTTTCCGAAGAGGTGAACAGGACGCTCGCGGAGGTGACGGCCTCGCTGCCCGAGGATCTGATCCTGGTGCGGACGTCCGACCAGCCCCGCCAGGTCGAGGAGAGCGTCGAGCTTTTCATGGAAGCGCTTGGGGACGCGGTCTTCCTGGTCATCCTGGTTTCGCTGATCGGCTTCTGGGAGTGGCGCTCGGCGCTGCTTATGGCCCTGTCCATCCCGATCACGCTGGCCATGACCTTCGGCATGATGCGCTTGATGGGGCTGGACCTGCAGCAGGTGTCCATCGCCTCGCTCATCCTGGCGCTGGGCCTGCTGGTGGACGACCCGGTGGTGGCCAACGACGCCATCAAACGCGACCTGGAGCTGGGCCATTCCCGAAGCATCGCCGCATGGCTCGGCCCCACCAAGCTGGCCAAGGCCATTCTTTACGCCACAGTCACCAACTGCATCGCCTACCTCCCCTTCCTGATGCTCAAAGGCGACACCGGGCGTTACCTGTTCGCCATGCCCGTGGTCATCACCGCGTCGCTGATCGCCTCGCGCTTCGCCTCCATGAGCTTCATCCCCTTCCTGGGGCGCTACCTGCTGCTGCCCTCCAAAAAAGCGCGACCCTCGACCGAGGATCGCCGGACCAAGGGCTTTTCGGGCGCATACTTCCGGTTGGGCGGTTTCCTCATCCGCCACCGCTGGAAGGCGCTTGTCCTGTCGCTTTTGCCCGTGGCCGGCGGCTTCTATCTCCAGTCCCAGCTCATCCCGCAGTTTTTTCCCAAGGATTTGTCCTACCTGTCCTATGTGGACGTCTGGCTGCCCGAGGACGCTCCGGTCTGGTCGGCGGACGAGACCGCCCGCCTCGCCGAAGGCATCATCCGCAAGGCGGCTGAAAAGTACGGCGCCGAACATCCGGACGAGGACGGCAAGCCCCTTCGGGTCCTCAAGAGTTTGACCACATTCGCCGGGGGCGGCGGACCGCGCTTCTGGTTTTCGTTCTCGCCGGAATTGTCGCAGCCCAACTACGCCCAAGTGCTCATCGAGGTCACGGACAAGCGGCTCACGCCGGAGCTTGAGGCGCCGTTCCAGGTGGCGCTGGAGTCAAGCATACCGGGCGCGCGCCTGGACGTGCGCCAGCTCGAAAGCGGCGAACCCGTCGGCGTCCCGGTCCAGATCCGCCTCTCGGGAGACAACATCCAGGCCTTGCGCAACCAGGCCGACAAGCTCAAGGACATCTTCCATAAATTGCCCGAAGCCTACCGCGTCCGCGACGACTGGGGCGCCGAGATATTCAAGGCCCGGCTGGCCATCAACGCGGACAAGGCCAATATGATAGGCGTGACCAACGAGGATGTGGCCAAGTCTTCCTACGACGCCCTGAACGGCTTCGAGGCCACCTCGCTCACCGAGGGACGTCTCTCCATACCGGTCATCGTCAGGCTGCGAGGGGAGGAGCGCGCCCGCATCGACGATGTGGAAAACCTCTATGTCTACTCCTCCTCCAACCCCGGCGTCCGCGCGCCGTTGGGCCTATTGTCCTCCATCAAGTACGGCATGGACAACGAGAAGATCGCCCGCCGCGACCAGCACAGGACCATTATCGTCTCCTGCTATCCCGTGCCGGGACGGCTCCCCTCCGAGGTCCTGACCGCGGGACGCAACGAACTGGACGCCTTCAGGAGCCAGCTGCCCCACGGCATCCGCATGGAGATCGGCGGGGAACACGAGAAGCAGGTCAACGGGTTCAATGACCTTGTGATCGTGCTCGCCGTCTCTGTGCTGGGCATCTATCTGGCCCTTCTGTTTCAGTTCAAGAACGCCGTCAAGCCGCTCATCGTGTTCTCGGCCATCCCCTATGGCGCGGCCGGCGCCTTCGCCTCCTTGTATGTCATGGGGACGCCTTTCGGCTTCATGGCCTTCCTCGGCGTCATCAGCCTGGTCGGCGTCATCGTCAGCCACGTCATCGTGCTTTTCGACTTCATCGAGGAGAAGCTCGAGGAAGGCGAGGATCTGCGTCTGGCCATACTGGACGCGGGCATCCTGCGGCTGCGGCCCGTGCTCATCACCGTGGGGGCCACGGTCATCGCGCTCTTCCCGCTGGCCATTTCGGGCGGCCCGCTCTGGGAACCCCTGTGCTACGCCCAGATCGGCGGCCTGACGGCGGCCACCTTCATCACGCTTCTTATGGTGCCGGTCATCTACGCCATCGTGGCCTTCGATCTCAAGCTCATCAAGGAGGACCGGCCTCAAGCCCCCGCAACCCCGGACGATCCCGCCGCGGCCTGAGATCGACGCCGGAGAATGAACGCAATCGTCCGCCTCGGGATGGCTCCTGGGGCGGACGATTTGTCTGGCGCGGACATTTCCGGCGGTTGGAACTACTCCTCAGTCAACTCCACCAGTTCCTCGGCCGGATAGGGCCTGGGCAGCGTGCAGTAAGGCGCGAAAAGCTCGAAAAACGCCCGTGGCTCGAAAGCCTTTTCCGGCGCGGCCACGCCTTTGCGCAGGGTCCGCCCCCGCAGATGCATCAGCGCGCCCAGCGCAAGAGGGATGCCGGTCATGGTCGCCATATCCGGCGGAGTCGCGCGCATGGACGCGGCCACGGTCCTCGGCTGCCCGTCACGCTTGCCCTTGCCCAGGACGAAAAACAGCGGCAGCCTGGGACCGTCCACCAGCCGGGACAGCGTGGTCAAAAGGCCGTCTATCCAGCCCGCCTTGGAGGACGACTCGACGAGGCTCTTGCCCGCTTCCTCCAGAGTCATCCGGCGCGAGTCGATCGCGTCGCGGTACTGGCGGAAAAGGCCTATCCAGGCGGAGGGCATGACCATGCCGCAGTGCGTTTCCTTGACCTCGGGCCAGGAATAGTGAAACGAGACCGGCTCCGGATGACCAACCGAGTAGAGGGTCCGCTTTCCCCTGCCGGGATAGCGGATCGTCATGTTCTCCAAAGGCTTGCCGTCGACAAGGCGGCCATCCTTGCATTCCAGGATGGCGCCTGAGCACTGCTCCATCCAATGGACGATGGCGGCGGAGTATTCCAGGGAGTCGCCGGTCTTCTCCTCGATGTTCCAGCCCGCCATGAGCAGGTCGACCTCGTCCAGACGCTCGCGCACGCAGGCGCCCAGGAGATTGTTGATGCCCGGACTTGCGCCCATGCCGATGATGGCGGCGACCCCGGCGGCCTTGGCCTTCTCGTCAAGATCGAGCATTTCCCGGGTGGGCTGGGGGTCGTCGCAGATATCCAGGTAGTCGACGCCGGCCTCGATGGCCGCTTCCAGAACGGGCACGCCAAAACGGAAGAACGGCCCCACGCAGTTCATGACCACGTCGGACTTGCGCATAAGCGCGACCAGCGCCTGCCGGTCCGTAACATCGACGGCTTCAGCGCTGGCCTTGCCTTGGCACATAAGCGCGGTTTTTTGCGCTGAGGATACGTTCAAGTCCGCCACGACGAGTTCATCCACCTCCTCGTAGGCGGAGATGGTCTTCGCGGCCAGGGCGCCCATGGCCCCGGCTCCAAGCAGCAACACGTTCCTAGCCATGCGATTGACTCCTTTTCGTTGTGGTCCCTTCCCAGGCGCATGCATACCCAGGTATGACTTCCCGCCGCCGACATGGCGGCAGTCCCAGACCTCGTGGCGCAGCGGAAAGAGAACCAAAAAGAGGGGGTAGACAAGCCCTGTCCCCGCCCCGGGTATTTCCAGCCCGGCGTCGACCCAACGTTCCAGGCCGTGATGGTTGATGAACATGACCGGCGTGTTGATGAAAAGTTCCAGCAGGCCGAAGGCGACGGAGACAAGGGGGCCTCCCACCAGAAATACCATTGCCCAGCGGCGACGTCGCAGCAGTCCGACTATTTCCGTTCCCCACGTTCCAGAAAATCCAGAGAAGCCACACGTGATGTGGACCAGCGTGTGGCCCACGGTTTGACCGGCGGACAGGGGGACCGTCCATAAGGCCTTCCTCCTGATCTTGCTCCAAGCATTTATCCTAGATTATCTTTAGAATGGTTCAAACTGTTTGGTGGAGTTGACCCGATTCGGTGGAGGGTTTTCGACTTGGGGCCTCATGAACCGAGCCCGTACCTTTTTTATCGGCCAAGGGCGACATGTAGTCGAGTCTCCCTATCAGGGCGGGATGGTCCCCGCCAGGAAGGGAGGAATGCCCTCACGCTAGTCGTTTATTTCTGCGCGTTGTTAAGCCGGACACGCTTCCCGCTTGAACTCCGCCGGGCTCTGCCCGAAATGCCGCTTGAACTCGCGGCTGAACTGGGACGGGCTTTCGTACCCAACCGCGTCGGCGGCGAGATAGGCTTTCATGTTCTTCTGCACGATGAGATCCCGTGCGCGCATGAGGCGAATCTTTTTCAGGTATTGCAGGGGGGACTCGGCCGTGACCTCTTTGAAGGCCTTATGAAACGCCGAAACGCTCATGTTGGCCGAGCTCGCCAGCTGCTGCACATCGAATTTCTTTGAATAATTACCTTCCATATTGTTTATGACGCGCGCAACCTGTGAAAAGGCGCTGCTGCCTTTCGCGATAGAATAGAGCGTCGATGCCTGGCTTCCGCACAACGCCCTGTAATAGATTTCCCGAACCAGGCCGGGCGCGAGAATCCTTGCCTCTCTTTCCGTCCGAAGCGCTTTGAGCAGTTTGATCGCCGCGTCTTTCATATCTTCATCCATGGCGGACGGTCCTATGCCGAGTGGATAATCGTTTTCTTCCAGATTCGCGACGTCGGCTTGAAGGTTCATCTGGCTGATCAGGTCATTCAATTGTCCCATGTCGATATCGATGAACAGGCCGAGCAACGGGATTTCCTGGCTGGGAAACGATTCGCACTCGAACGGCATGGCGACCGAAGTGACCAGATAATTATCAGCATCGTATCTGAATTCCCGCTCGTCAAGATAGGCGACCTTGTGGCCCGAGGCGACGATGCAGATTCCCGGATTGTACAGCATCGGCCTGCGCCGGACGTGCCTGGCATCCTTGAAAAACCGTACGCCCTTGAGCTTCGACTCGACGGCGTCCCCGTCGATCGTGGCAAGATCTTTAAGCAAATCAACAAGCTTAGACATTTTTACCGCCTCCATTCCTTCACGCCTCCTATGAACGCCATTCCCGCCTTCAATTCAATGAAAAAATAACCCGATTAGAGAAATGGGCAAGATTTGAAGAGAAATGTGTGTTCCGGCGCCAGGGGGGAGAACTTAGATGTTCTTGCACAGAGGAACTGAAAACAAGGAGATCAAAATGAATTTTGAATTCCAAAATCCCACCCGGATCATATTTGGCGCCGGAAATGCGTCCCGGCTCGGTGAAGTCGTCGCCCAGTACGGCAAAAAGGCCCTGCTCGTCACCGGCGGAGGCAGCGTCAAGCGCAGCGGCGTGTTCGACCGAGCCGCCTCGAGCTTGAAAGCCGCCGGAATCGGCTTTGCGGAATGCTCCGGCGTCGAACCCAACCCGCGCATCACTTCCGTCGCGCGCGGCGCGGAAATCGCCCGCAAGGAAGGATGCGACGTGATCGTCGCCCTGGGCGGCGGAAGCGTCATGGACGCCTCCAAGGTCATCGCAGCTGCGGCTCTTTACGATGGCGATCCCTGGAACATGATTTATCATGGCCAGAAAGACGTATACGCGCCCTCCGAAGCCCTGCCCGTGATCACTGTGCCCACGCTGGCGGCCACAGGCTCCGAGGCCAACTGCGGCGCCGTCATCACCAACGAGGAAACCACGGTCAAGTCCTTCATCCAGAATCCGCTGCTCTACCCCAAGGCCGCGGTGATGGATCCCGAACTGACCGTGAGCGTGCCCAAGGACCAGACCGCCTACGGCGTCTGCGACCTGATCACCCACCTGACCGAGTCCTACCTCAACGGCTCCGGCAATACGCCCATCCAGGACCGTCTGGCCGAAGGCGTCATCCTGACCGCTCTTACGTGGGGGCCAAAGGCCATCGCCGACGGCTCGGACGTGGAAGCCCGCGCGCAGATCATGTGGGCCGCTTCGGTCGCGCTCATCGGCTGGGCCCAGGTGGGAACCAACGCCCCGTACCCCGTGCACATGATGGAGCACACCGTCTCCGCCTATCACGACATCACCCACGCGGCCGGTCTGTCGATCATCAACCCGGCCTGGATGCGCTTCGCGGCCAAGAGCAACGCCGCCAAATTCGTTCAGTTCGCCGAGCGCGTCTTCGGCCTCAAGGCCAAGTCCGGCCACGATCTCGTCTGCGCCCTGGCGGGCATCGACCGTTTCGAGGAATTCCTGCGCTCCATCGGCTGTCCGACCCGCTTTTCCGAGCTTGGCATAGGCGATGCGCTGTTCGAGACCTATGCCAAAGACACCCTGAAGATCGTCAACGACGGCAAGGGCAACCTGCCCGGACGTCCGCCCATGAGCGTCGAGGACATGGTCGGGATTTTCCGGTCCGCTCTGTAAGCGAAAAACCAGTTCTCAATCATTTCAAGGAGGCCACAATGATAATCAACGCCCTTGTGACCAGAACGATGCAAACCGCGCTGTCGATCCTGACTTTGGTTCTGGCGGCCAACCTGGCCTATGCGGAGGACTCTATGACCTGGGACAAGACCTTCAAGTTAAGCGACAAGGTGACGCACGAGAAAGTCTCCTACCCCAACAGGTACGGCATCACCCTGTCCGCCGACATGTACCTGCCGAAGAATATCGACAAATCAAAGAAGTATCCGGCGCTCGTCATCGGCACGCCCTACGGCGGCGTCAAGGAGCAGGGCGCGGGCATCTACGCCCAGACCATGGCGGAACGCGGATTCGTGACCATCGCCTTCGACGAGTCGTTCAACGGCGAAAGCGGCGGCGAGCCCCGGCATATCTCCTCCCCCGAGATCTTCTCCGAGGATTTCAGCGCGGGCGTGGATTTTCTGGGAACGCGTCCTTTCGTGGACAGGAATAAAATCGGCGCCATCGGCATCTGCGGCAGCGGCGGATTCGCCCTCAAGGCGGCCCAGGTCGACCATCGCATCAAGGCCGTCGCCACCGCGAGCATGTATGACATGAGCCGCGTCATCCGCAACGGATGGAAAGACGGGATGTCCGCCGAAGAGCGCAACAAAACCCTCGACCAGCTTGGCGAACAGCGCTGGAAGGATTTTGAAAACGGCGCTCCGCTGTTGCCCGAGGGATTTCCCGACAAGCCGACCGCCTCGATTCCGGAAGGATTGGACCCCATCACGAGCGAATTCTGGGAGTACTACGCCATGGAGCGCGGCCACCATCCCCGGTCCCACGGTCCGTTCACGGCGACCAGCAACATGGCGTTCATGAACTTCCCGCTCCTGAACAACATCGCCGATATCTCGCCCCGCCCGATCCTCTTCATCATCGGCGAGAACGCGCACTCCCGCTACTTCACCGAGGACGCCTACAAGATGGCCAAGGAGCCCAAGGAGCTCGTCATCGTCCCCGGCGCCAGGCACATCGACCTGTACGACCGGGTGGACATGATTCCCTTCGACAAGATGCAGGACTTCTTCACCAAGGCGCTGCGATAACCGGCATGAAGCGGTCGTCGCCGAAAGGTCGATGACCTCTTGAAACAAACCCGGCGGCCCCCGGGCGCCCCGGTCAAGGGGCGGGGGGACCGCCGTGGACGATGAAGAGACGATCAGCGCTCCATACGCAGGGCGCCAACGCCGCGGAGGTCGATATGAACAAGATCAGAGTGGGATTTATCGGCTTGAACCCTGACAGCCACTGGGCGGCGACCGCGCATATCCCGGCGCTCAAATCCCTTCCCGGAGACTTCGAAGTCGTCGGCGTCGCCAACTCCACCCCGGAAAGCGGGCGACGCACGGCTGAGGCGCTTGGCCTGAAACACGCTTTCGCCACGCCCCTTGAGCTTGTCGCGTCCGGCGAGATCGATCTGATCGTGGTGACCGTCAAGGTCCCGTATCACTACGAACTGGTCACCGCAGCGCTCAATGCGGGCAAGCATACGCACTGCGAATGGCCCCTGGGCAACGGCCTGGAGGAAGCCCGCAAACTGGCCGCGCTGGCCCGTGAAAAGGGCGTCTCGGCCACCGTGGGCACGCAGATGCGCGCGGCCGTCGAGGTGAAATATCTGCGCCGGCTGATCGACGACGGGTATGTGGGCGAGGTCCTGTCCACCACATTGGTGGCCGACGCCGGAGGATGGGGACCGGAAACGGTCGCCGATCTCGCCTACCTCAACGACAAGTCCACCGGCGCTACCATGCTGACCATCCCCTTCGGCCATACCCTGGCGGGCGTGACGGACGTCCTCGGGGAGTTCGCGGACATCTCCGGCCGCATGGTTCTTCGCCGCGACCAGGTCCTGGTCGCCGACACGGGAAAGACGCTGAAGGCCACCTCCGAGGACCAGACCATGGCAAGCGGCGTCCTGAAAAGCGGCGCGGCCTTTAGCGCCCACTATCGCGGCGGGATGTCCCGGGGGACGAATTTCCTCTGGGAAATCAACGGAACGCAAGGCGACATCCAGGTCAAGGCCGCTTTCGGGCATGGGCAAATGGCGCAACTCTCCATTTTCGGGGCGCAGGGCGGCGAGACGGAAATGAGTCCGCTGACGCCTCCCGCCGAAATGTACGCGGGGCTGCCGGAGAACGTCATCCCGCGCAATGTGGCGGGCATTTACGCTCTCGTCGCCGGGGATATCCGAAACGGCTCGCGTAAAGCGCCCAGCTTCGATGACGCGCTCAAACTCCACGAGCTGCTCGACGCCATCGAGCGGTCTTCCCAAAGCATCGCCAAGTAGTAGCATTCATTGTGAATGATGGAGCAAATAATTGCTGAAGTCTAATGCATCACTGGGTTTTCTGGCGGGCGCCATATCTCTGATCATGGCGTTCGCCGCTTCGGCCACGCCGATTCCCCTCTATGATATCTACCGTCGCGCCGACGGATTGACCTATGGCGATCTTTCCCTGACCGCCGTGGTCTATTTCATCGGCGCCATCACGGCGCTGCTCGTATTCGGCCGGATTTCCAACCACCTGGGAAGAAAACCGGTCATCTTCCTGACCTTCGGCCTGGCGGCGGCCGCCTCGGCGATCCTCCTGGACGTCGACGGCCCCGCCCCCCTGATCATGGGACGCTTTCTGCTCGGACTGGCCTGCGGCTTGGCGTCCAGCGCCATCGCCTCGTACATCGTCGACAGCGCGCCGCCGTCAGCCCATTGGCTGGCCGCCGTGGTCGTGGCCAACTCCCCCATGGTCGGCCTGACCCTGGGGGCCCTGGCCTCGGGCGCGCTCGCCCAGTACGGCCCCTATCCGAGAACCCTGTGCTATCTGGCCGTTCTGGCCGGACTGCTGATAAGCGCCGCGCTGGTCGCTTTGAGCCCGGAAACGGTCAAGCGCTCGCCGGGGCTGCCGCGCTCCCTGCGCCCCGATTTTTCCCTGCCCCAGGCCGACCGGCGGCTCTACCCCGTCGCGGCCTGCGTTTTCGTGGCGACATGGGCCCTGGGCGGCTTCTACCAGGCCTACGGCACGTCGATCACGGCCAATCAGCTCGGCGCGCGCAATACGTTGACGGCCGCCCTGGTCTTTTCGTCGTACCTGCTCCCCTGCGCCATCGGCGGTCCGCTCACGGCGCGTTTTTCTCCGGCCAAGGCGCAAAAAGCGGGGATGGTCCTCTTCGCCCTGTCCGTCGTAGGAAGCCTTGTCTCGTTGAAATTGTCCATGATCGCGGCCTTTCTCCTGACCAGCGCCATCGCGGGAGCGGTCCAGGGCGCGGCCGTGACGGGCAGCATCCGCTCCCTGCTTGAAGACGTTTCCGCCAAGGACCGCGCCGGCGTCTTGTCGTTGATCTACGCCACGTCATACGCCGGAGCGGCCGTTCCGAGCTTTATCGCCGGACGGCTTTCCCGTTTCATGGATCTGTTTCAGGTGGCCGTCTGCTACGGATTTCTGGCCGTGATCGCATGTATCGTCATCCTTGTGTTCGCGCGCAATCCTCAACGGCAAGAGATACAAGAGGCTGTATGAACAAGATGCATAAAGAGGACGAAATGGAGCTCGCACAGCTTCTGGAGCGTTTCAACAGCGGGGAGCCCGTCAAGGGAGAATCCGACATCCATCGCCTCATGCTGCGTTACAGCAACGAGGCCATGCGGATAACGGCCGAGCTGAACAACGCCTATCACGAGCCCGATGAAGTCAGGGCGCTCATGTCGGAGCTCATCGGAAAAGACGTGGATGAAACGTTCACCATATTCCCCCCGTTCCACACCGATTTCGGGAAAAACATCTCCATAGGCAAGAACGTCTTCATCAATTCCTGCTGCAATTTCCAGGACCATGGCGGAATCACCATCGGCGACGGCGCCCTCATCGGGCACAAAGTTACGCTGGCCACCATCAATCACGGCTTCGCCCCGGAAAAACGGCATTGGAACTACATGGCGCCCATCACTATCGGCAAGAACGTCTGGATCGGTTCGAACGCCATGGTTCTTCCGGGCGTCGCCATCGGGGACAACGCCATCGTCGCCGCCGGGGCCGTGGTCACGAAGGACGTCGCGCCGGACGTCATCGTCGCCGGGACGCCCGCGAAACGCATCAAGACGATCGCCGAGGCGGAAAAGAAAGGATGAATACGGCTTGGCTGCGGGAAAACATAAGCTGACGGATTCAATGGATGAAAACCACAAGGAATGCATCATGATCAAACTTGCAATGATCGGTCTTGTCACCCTCGGTTCCCTCGCGTTCGCCGCGACCTGCCGCGCCGAACCGGGGAAAAACGGGGGGAAAAAGGGATACGCGACCCGCAGCCTCGAAAGCGGGACCAAAATCAAGCTGATCGCCGGCGAGACCGTGATCCCCGGCCTGCTGAACGACAGCGCGTCCTCCAAGGCGCTCATAGCCAAACTGCCCTACACGGTGCGGCTGCAACGCTACGAGCATGACTATTGCGGCGTCATGGACGCCCCCTTGCCCTACGACAAGAAAGACATGCGCAGCGGCTGGCTGAACGGGGACATCGCCTTCGCCGTGGACGGAAACTACTTCACGATCCTGTACAAGGACGAGGAGATTTCCCAGCGGTTCGACGGGATCGTGAACATGGGCGTGATAAGCGCTCCCCTTTCGGCCATGGACGCGCTCGACCGGAGCATTTCCGTCAGCATCGAGCTGGAATAACGCACGTTCATCGACGAACAACGCATGTAGCGATATGCAGCGATAAGGAGGCCGGGATGCCGCGCATTCGATATACAGCGATCTTGACCGCAATGGCGCTTGTCTATGGTCTTTCAACCCTAACGGAGGCGCAAGCCATGGAAGAGAAAACAACCCTCGATCCCCGCCAACAGTCCATCGTCGCCATCGCCGCCTTTACGACCAGCGGCGACGTCGAACGGCTGAAACCCGCCCTGAACGAAGGCTTGGACGCGGGGCTGACAGTCAACGAAGTGAAGGAAGTCCTGGTCCAGATGTACGCCTACGCGGGTTTTCCCCGCAGCCTGGGAGGCATTTGGACCTTCATGGGCGTGATGGATGAACGCAAGGCGAAAGGCGTGAAGGACGAGGAAGGCGAGGACGCCTCCCCGATCCCGGCCGATCTCGACAGGGACGCCTTCGGCGATCAGGTGCGCGCGGAACTGTCCGGGCTCGACAAGGCGCCTGCGGCCAAGGCGCCGTACCAGGAGTTCTCGCCGATCATCGATACGTTTCTCAAGGAGCATCTGTTCGCGGACATCTTCGCCCGCGACATCCTGACCTACGAGGAGCGCGAGCTGGCCACCATCGCCTGTCTGGCCGCTCTCGGCGGCGCCGAAGGCCCGCTTACGTTCCACATGGGCGCGGCCATGAACACCGGCCTGTCCGAAGGCCAGATGCGCGACTTCATCAAGACGCTTGATTCCCGTGTCGGCAAGAAGCAGGCTGAAGCCGCGGATAACGTCCTCGCCAGCGTTCTTGCTAGCCGCACGTAGCCGGGCGCCTCTTCATAAAGCAAACAACGGCGCGTCCGCTTTGAAACGGGAATGTCCCCGTCCGGAAGCGGCGCAAACGAAACCGTATCGGGAACACAGCATGAGCAAGAATATACTTCTCATCTCTTCAAGCCCCAGAAAGCGCGGCAACTCCGACATCCTCTGCGACGCCTTCATGCAAGGAGCGACGAAAGCCGGGAACCATGCGGAAAAGATCCGTCTGGCGGAGAAAAACATCAACTATTGCACGGGGTGCTGCTCCTGCATCGGCGGCAAGGGAACGTGCGTCCAGCGGGACGACATGCCGGATATCCACAAGAAAATCCTCGCCGCCGATGTCCTTGTCCTGGCCAGTCCGGTCTATTTCCGCTCCTTCAACGGCCAGATGAAGACGTTCATCGACAGGGTCTGCCCCATTTACGGCAGGATCAACGACAAGGACGTCTATTTCATCATCTCCGCGGCCGGAGGCAGGCTCCCTGTGGACAGCACGGTTCTGAGCTTCAGGATCTTCACCGGCTGCCTGAGCGGCATCCGTGAAAAAGGCGTCATCGCCGTAACCGGAGTCTGGGACGAGGGCGGCGTCGAAGGGACGAACGTCATGAAACAGGCATACGACGCGGGCTTGAGCGCCTGACCCGCCAACACGTTGTTCACGAAATACAAGGAGAGAAAACCATGAGTGATGCAGCCAATACCGACGTCTTCGGTCGTGGAAAAGAAAACACGGCCTATGCGAAATACTTCGTGGGGCAAAGCTACCTGAACATCCTCAACACCGAGGGCATGATCGTCGCCAACGTCACCTTTGAGCCGAAATGCCGGAACAACTGGCACATCCACCAGGCGGCCAAGGGCGGCGGACAGATCCTCCTGTGTACGTCCGGACGCGGCTGGTACCAGGAATGGGACAAGCCGGCCCGCGCCCTCAAGCCCGGCGACGTCGTCCACATCCCCGCCGGCGTGAAGCACTGGCACGGCGCCGCAAAGGACAGCTGGTTCACGCACCTGGCCATCGAGATTCCCGGGGAAAACGGAAGCAACGAGTGGCTCGAGCCGGTTTCCGACGAAGATTACGCGGCGCTCGATTAGAGACCGCCGCATAATTGGCCGGGGCGACGGCCTTCTGCGACCAAAGGGCTCTCGCCCTTTGGAATCCCGCATCCAGTTTAACTTTCTATAATTATGGCATATATTCGCTTCCAGGTTTTCAGGAAATTATGCGGCGGTCTCGATGAGATTGCGGCCTCTCGCCGGAGGACCAGAGGGCCGGGGAAATGTATGAGCGAGAAACTCACGCGCCGCGCCTTCATGGCCAGAAGCGCCGTCGCCCTTGGGACCGTGGCCGCATCTGAACTGACCGGGGGCTTCGGCCTGGGAAAAATAGCGGCCGTTGAAGCGGCCGCTGCAAAAGAAACAAGCGAGGAAGCCTTGCCCCATATCAGCGTCAAACTCTTCCCCGGCAGGCCGGAAGAGACCAAAAGGCGGCTCGCGGACGCCATCGTGAAGGACGTCGTCGCCATAACCGGGTGCGACGAGGCCTCGGTTTCGATCTCCATCGAGGACGTCGCTCCCGGCGATTGGAAAGAGAAGGTCTATGAGCCGGACATTCAAGGGAAGAAAGCGTTTCTTTTCAAGAAGCCGGGCTATGCCATGTGAGGGAAAATTCATGGACGTTGTTATGAGCCGTCTTGTTGCGTTCCTTGCGCTTGCGGTCGCCGCATTCTCGGGCATCGCCCTGTGCGCCGGCGACGCCGACGCCGCCGAAAAGGGGACCGATCCCGCCGCGCGCGGCCTTTCCCTGTCCGATAGGAAGGTGGCGATCACGTCCAATGGGCGAACCGCGACCTTTCAACTCTATGACACGAACGCCGCGAAGGAATTCTACGAGCAGTTGCCGCTGACGCTGGATTTGGAAAACTTCCGGGACGCGCAGTGGATGTTCTACCCTCCGAAAAAGCTGAACGTCACGGCGAACGAGGCCTACCACGACGGGAGAAAAGGCGAGCTGAGCTACTACGCGCCTTGGGGCGACGTGTTCATGCTCTACAAGGATTTTTACGCTGGCGACGAGATGCATCGCCTTGGCGTGGGATTGAACGGAATCGACGACATCGCCGCCATGTCGGGCGGCGCCGTGATCCAGAAAATGGAACCGAAAGCGTCGCAGGAGGTCGCCGCCATGCAAATAACAGCGCATGCGAACGGAAAGGAAATCGTCTTTGAGCTTAATGACAGCCAGGCGGCGAAGGACCTGTACGCCCAGCTGCCGCTTGAAATCAGCGTGGAAAACTACAGCAACAATGAAAAAATATTCTATCCCCCGAAGAAGCTTGCGACCGGCGCCACGCCGCTGGTCAAATCGGCCCGGCCGGGAACGCTTGCCTACTACGCTCCCTGGGGGGACGTGGTGATGTTCTACGGCGGTTTCGGCTCCGCCGCGGGATTGTACGAATTAGGCCGCGCCGTACAAGGCGGCGATCACATAAAGAGTTTGTCGGGCATGGTTCAAATCGATAAGCGATGAAGCGCTTCGCACGAAATGAACAGACTGAAATGAAACGCAACGCCTGACAGCCCCGAACAGGAATCGGCAAACATGAAGCGACGGACTTTCAACAAAAAAGCGCTCGCCCTGACAGGGGGCGTCCTTGCAGGCGGGGCGATTGCCGGATGCGCCTATCTGGGCCAGGAAAAATTCGGCGGATTGCCCGAAGGGGAACGTCTTACGATGCTATCCCGATCTCCCAATTACCGCGACGGACAATTCCATAACCGCGAGCCTTTTATCTCGGTCGCCAAGGGGGGAACCGTCTCGACCTTCTTCAAGTTCATGACCCACCCGCGCCAAAACCCCGAGCCGCCCGGTCCGGTTCCGGTAGTCAAGACCGGCCTCAACGAGTTTGAGAAAGAGAGGGACGCGGTCGTCTGGCTGGGGCATTCCTCCTCCTTCATGCGGCTCGGCGGCAAAACCATCCTCATCGACCCTGTCTTCAGCGCCTACGCCTCCCCGGTCTTTTTCAGCACGCGTGCTTTCGCGGGGACCAACCTCTATACGGCCGGGGACATGCCTGACATCGACTATCTGCTCATTTCCCACGACCACTGGGACCATCTGGACTACGATACCGTAATGGCGTTGCGGCCCAAAACCGGCAAGGTGGTCACAGGCCTCGGCGTGGGCGAGCATTTCGCCCGCTGGGGCTTTCCCCGGGAGATGGTCCATGAGATGGATTGGGATTCGGCGGTCAACCTGGACGACGGTCTCACGATCCATTTCCTGACCGCGCGCCATTTTTCGGGCCGCTGGCTGACCCGGAACAAAAGTCTCTGGGGCGCATTCGCGCTGGAGACGCCCTCGCGCCGCGTATTCTTCAGCGGCGACTCCGGCTACGGCGGACATTTCGCGAAAATCGGCGAACGCTTCGGCGGCTTCGACCTCGCCCTGCTCGACAGCGGCCAATACAGCGAGGACTGGCCTTACGTGCACATGATGCCCGAGCAGGCGGCGCAGGCGGCCATCGACCTGCGGGCCCGCGCCGCGCTCCCCTCCCACACGGGAAAATTCAGCATCTCCTATCATTCCTGGGACGAGCCGTTTCAGCGGTTCACGAAAGCGAGCCTGGACAAACCCTACCGGACGGTCACCCCGAAAATCGGAGAGGCGGTCTCTCTCGCCGATGAGAAGCAGACGTTTTCCCGTTGGTGGGAGTAGACAAACGCATTTCCCCGCCCGGGATCTCAAGGCGCGTTTGAAGGAAGAGGGCGCGCCGCCCGGAACCTCTCTCGCCTGACCCCAAAAAAGCGGCCGGTCCTTCCCTTGCTTTGCCTAGGGAAGAACCGGCCGACCGGACTCCTGCTTCGCCTCAATCATGAGGCCATTTTTACTTCACGTTCTTTTTCGATGCGGCACAACAAGGCGGAGTGAGGCCAGCAGCCTATTTCCGGACTGCAAAACTCCGGGTCATCCGGACAAAGCATGTTGGCGTTCGATTCGAAGACGCCAAATAGACTCGGAAGGTTCGGATCGCGCTCCGGGAACCACCACGAATGTTGAATATCCGCCATGTTGGGATGGATGGCGTCCGAGATCTTGACGCGCTGGCGTATCGAGCCCTGCGGGGTCGAAATCACGGCCCAGTCGCCTTCGGACAACCCAAGTTTTTCGGCGGTGGCGGGGTGGATCGAGACCAGGGGGTCGGGGACTTTCTTCCGTGCCTTTTCGATTTGCCGCTGCTCGGAATGATACATCGGCATAAAGCGGCTTCCCGTGATGAGGATCAGAGGATACTCCTCCGCCAGTTCGGGACTGCTCACCGGACTCCATGGCGGCTCGTGATATTCCGGAAGCGGGGCCGCCCCCAGTTCCTCGAAGATCGAGGATTTGAGTTCGACTTTGCCGGAAGGGGTGCCGAAGCCGAACTTTTCGTACCGCCGGTATTCCATCTTCCCCAGGACGCCGTTTTGCTTGGCCAATTGCTGAAACGTCAGGCCCACCGGTTCCAGGCAATGGTCATAGACTTCTTCCACTGTTTTCCAGGGCCAGTACTCTTCCTGGCCGAGCCGCACGCCCAGCCCCCGGTAGAAATCATAGCTGTTGCGGCGTTCGGCAATGGGCTCGATTCCCTGGGGGCAGGCCACGCAGAATCTGCTGGTCAGCCAGAGCTCCGGCTGCTCCACCGTGGTGGACGCCGGGAAGACGTAATCGGCCAGGGCCGCCGACGGCGTCATGTAGTAATCCATGACCACATAGAGCCGCAGGGCCTTGAGCGCTTCAAAGACGCGTTGCGTATTCGGCAGGGCGAGAAGCGGATTGTTCGCCAAGGTGATCGCGGCCGTCACCGGATACGGCTTGCCGGTAAGAATGGCGTTCATGACCTCCCTGGCGTGGGCCAGATTGGAATGCCAGGCCTCGGGCGCCATCACGTACCCCTCCGGCAGCTTCTTGTTGGCGGCCGAGTTTTTTTCCCAACCCGGAAAACCGAAGAACGGATACTCCCGGGCGCCGAGCTGCTTGGCTCGCTGGCTCTCGGGTATGAGGTCGTTGCGTTCAAGATACTCGGCATCCCGGATTTTCCCAACCTCCCCCGCAAGGCTGAAGACATCGCCGCCGGGTACTTCCACATTGCCCGTAATGGCCCGGAGGATCGCCCGGCCCCTGGCGCATTGCGTGGAGTTGACCCCTTGCTTGTCCAGGCCCAGACCGAAAGGAATCACGGCGGGGCTGATCGTCGCGTACGCATTGGCCGCTTCCAGGATAAGATCAACCGGCAATCCCGTGATCCCGGAAACCTTCTCCGGGACGTAGGATGCGACGGCGGCTTTGAGTTCTTCAAAACCGACCGTCCAGTTGGCGACAAAGTCATGGTCGTACAGATCGTTCGCTATGATATGGCGAATCCAGCCCAGCATCAGGGCGAGGTCCGCGCCAGGGCGAATCTGCAGCCATAAATCCGCCATCTCCGCCTCCTGCGTTCTGCGAGGGTCGATGACGATCAGTTTTGCGCCGTTTTTCCGGGCCTTGAGGATTTGCGGATAGAGGCCGACGGGGCTTGATTTGGAGGCGTTGTTGCCCCACAGGACGATGCACCGGGCGCCCATGATCTCGCTGCCCATGACCATGCCGCCGTAGGTGGCATACTCCGTGGCGTAGCTTGGGCACATGCAGATGGTGTTCACGCCGCAGGTGTTGGGAGAGCCGAACAGGTTGAAGAAGCGGCGGCAGTCCCAATGATACGTCCGCTTGGTGCCGTGCGTGAACGCAAGGGTCTCGGCGCCGTATTCGTCTTTCAGGTTCGACAGCTTCCCGGCCACCTCGTCAAGCGCCTGGTCCCAGGTCACCCGCTGCCAGCGGCCCTCCCCCCTTTCGCCAACCCGTTTCAGAGGGTAATTCAGGCGTTGCGGGTGATAGATGTGGTCCAGCATCAAGCGGCCGCGTTCGCACAGGGCGCCGCGAGTGATCGGATGGTCCGGATCGCCGGTGATCTTTACGACTTTTCCGTCTTCAATATGCAGCGACATGCCGCATCGGGGATGGCAAAGGCCGCAATAGCTTCTTCGAATTTCCATGGTCCGCAGCCTCCGTTTCAGCTGTCTTTTATTCCTCTTCCCCCCAGGCCCTGGCGCTGCGGGCCACCTTCTTGCGCACGTTCTTCCAGTCGGTGTCGTGGGTGAACATGGACTCCGGCAGGGCGGCCAGCATTTTTTCATAGAGGCTCAAGGGAACCGTGAAGGTCAGTTCATCGACTTTCATGAACTTCCTGGCTGATGGGTCGAATCCGCCGATGACGGCTTTCTCCAGGCCCTTTTCCTTATAGTAGAGCGGCCAGGCGATCATGTTCGTGCAGCCCGCGCCGAAGGGGGAGACCACGCACTCCATATCGCCCGTGGTGAATGTCGCTTGGGTGAACAGGCCGGTCATTATCTCGGGCCGGGCGAAAAAGATGACGAACTCCGGCTCCACGCCGTCGGTGAAGTGGGACAGGGGTTTGAAGATCAGATACTTGCCCGGCGCCTTGCGGGGGTTCACCTCGACCATGAACTTGCGCATGGCCTCGGGGTTGGGCATGTAGCGTTCGCCGTGCAGGGGCGTGCCCTCGAATCCCGTGGACACGTAATGCTCGATGAACCTGACATGGGGCTTTAACATCGAACAATAATAGATGCCTCCGGGGCATCCGTATTCCTCCGAGGAGATGAAGGCCGCGCCGTTTCTTTTCCTGGCCAGCCATACGCTGCCCATGACGCAGGTGAAGGTCTTCATGACTTCCCGCATGTCCAGCTCTCCCCGGTCCTCCAATTCGCGCGAGATGGGGGTTCCCGGCTTCGGGCCAAATGCTTTTTCCGGCTTTTCGTCTGAGTAATGGACGCCAAAGGGCTCCTCGGCCAGGCCGAGATGGTCCATGAACGTGGCTGTGGCGTCGAGTATGGATTTCATCGTCATAACTTCCTCCTTTGATTGTTCGTCCTTTATTCGCGACCACGCAGGGCGTTGTCTTTCGACATGACTTTTCATATCATGCTCACAAATGAAATAAATAGCGTTTGCAGAAAAACTCTTTTCCTTGAATGAGCATAATCATGCAGGATTTTCTCAATGATGTTCCGCTGCTGGTGGAGGTGGCGCGGCGAAAAAGCTTTACCAAAGCGGCGGAAACGCTGGGCATAGGCGTCTCGACCCTGTCCAGGCGCATCAAGCTCTTGGAAGAGCGCATGGGAGCGCTCCTCTTCTACCGGGACACGCGCAACGTCGAACTCACGGATAATGGCGCCTATTTGTTGGACAGGTGCGGCTTTGCCCTTGAAGAGGCGCGCAAGGCCTATGACTCCGTGGTCATGAACATGCAGAAGCCGTCCGGGCTTATCCGCATCAGCATGTTCTTGGACCTGTACGACGGGTTTTTCAAAAAGGCGCTCTTGGATTTCGCCGCCAAGTGGCCGGATATCCAAATGGAGCTGACCTTCCAGGAACATCCCGTGGATATGCGAACGGACCCTTTCGACGTGGCCTTCATCACCGGCCTCTCCATCGCGCCTGCGTTGGTCGCCAGGAGGTTGATGACCATAGAGCCTTTTCTGTATGCCTCGCCCAAGCTCCTTGAACGTTATCCTCTGCCCGGGGAGCCCTTTGACCTTCACCGGCTGCCGTGCATCGTGCTGCAGCGCTTCGGGCGGCGATGGCCCATGCATAACGGCTTCCGGCAAGTGACCGTCGAAGTGGAGCCCCGGTATAATTTCAGCTCGGTGGAGATGTGCCGCGATTTTCTTCTGGCCGGACATGGCGTCGCCATGCTCCGCAAGGAACGGGCTGAGCCGGATGAGAGAGCGGGGCGTCTGGTGCGCGTGCTCCCGGATTGGAGCGGCGGATTCGTCCACGACGTAAATCTGGTTACGGGCTCCAGCCAGCTTCCCCAGAGAGTCAGACTCTTCGTTGATCACGTTTTATCTCAGATTGCTTAGGAACCATCGCCACCCCGCCAGACCCTATCGGCGCCGCGTGTGACATGCCCTCTCTCCCAGCGCTCGACGATATTACGCCCGATCTCGGCTGGCGCTGGGCTCCGGCGGCCAAGAGTCTTCCCAACGCCATCCTCGCCTATCATGCCCAAGGCTTCTGGTTCCGGACTGCCGCGAAGAATTGGAGTGTGACGTCAAGGGACTCCTGAGCGCCAGCCACCATCCGCCACCAGCCCGCCAACCATCTCCAGGCCCCGCCAACTGGTTTAATGCGGTGCGAAGACAAACTTCGATGATGAGCCGCCCCGTACGCCAAGCCGAAGAGATTCACCCGCGTTGCTGACGCAACTCGATCCAGAAAATATAAGGCCCAGATGTGGTTACCCGCCCACGGTCTTCCGCTGCGACAATATCCACCTCCAGAATCTACTCTCACCCGCGTGGCATGACGTTCTCCTGCCAGCTGGCGTCCCTGTCCCGCCTTAAATCAGGGCAGCGCCTTCTTCGCTTGATACATCTTGCTCAGGGTTCCGGCTGGCTGAAAAACCTCCCCCGGCATACCCCCGCCACCACCCCCATGCATCTTGGACCCTGTTCGGGACTGGTGGAGTATATGGCTGCCCGACACCTCCTGCCTGCCCGGCCTGCCTAACGAATTCGTTGGTCCCCCAGTGGACAACAACTTCCATGGAAGATAATTTGAAGAGGAGCGCTTTTTCCCCAAATACCGCGACATCCCCTAAATAGCCTGGATCGTTACGGGGACGCCAAACGACGCCAGGGCCGTCAGGCCGGACCGAGCCGAAATTCTTATAGGACAAACGACCTCTATGCCCGAAACAAACGCGTCTTTATCCTGTCCGGTCTGCGACGGCGACTGCATTCGTTCTTATTATTCCGGTCCTGAGTTAGAGTTATTCCGTTGCGCCGGGTGTGGTCTGAAATTTCGTTGGCCCATACCCTCGCCCGAGGAACTCACCGCCCTGTACAGCGAGGAATATTACAACCAGACCTATCCGGAAAAAATCCTCGAGGAGGAAAAAAAACTCTTCCTCTCGCGGATTGCCCGTCTGGAAAAACTCGGGCGGACGTCGTTCAAGCGGGTCTTCGAGATCGGGACAGGACGCGGGTTGTTTCTCAAGGCGGCTCGCGAACGTGGCCTTGAGTGCGCAGGGCAGGACATCTCCCGGGCGGCGGCGGACCATGCGGAAAAAATCTCCGGCGTGAAGGTGCATTGCGGCTCTCTTGAGACTGTTGGGGCGAAGCCGGGGAGCTTTGACCTGGTCCACATGAACCACGTCTTGGAACACATACCAGACCCTCTGGCCGTCCTCGCCCAGGCCGGACAGCTTCTGCGCCCGGGCGGCCTTTTTTACTGCGAGGTTCCCCGGCAGAGCAATCTTCTGAACCATCTCTCGTCCCTTATGGCTGGGGGAGAGTTTGGCTTCACCTACTTTCCTGGGCACCTCTATCTGTTTTCCCGAAATTCCCTGGCGAGGCTTATGCACAAGGCTGGATTCGAAATCATGGAGAGCGAGATCGAGGGCATGGCCGCGCCTCACCGATTCGTACGGGGCGTACATTACGCCTCGACTGCAGCGCATCTGGTCAAGCTGGTCGCCGGAGGGATCAAACTGGAACGCATATTGGGAGGAGGCAATCTTCATGTTGTAGCACGCAAGCCACGCTAGACAGGCGTCCACCTCCAGAGCCCCTGATAAAACCGCCTTTCGGGACATCTGAGAGGTCGGGACGGCCTAACCATCATCTGGGGCCTTAGGATTCATTTACCCTTCGTTTTTTCGTGGAATTCTAT
Organism: uncultured Desulfovibrionaceae bacterium; assembly: GCA_937934715.1. Classification (GTDB taxonomy): domain Bacteria; phylum Desulfobacterota; class Desulfovibrionia; order Desulfovibrionales; family Desulfovibrionaceae; genus CALGYO01. The sequence goes on from CALGYO010000111.1 coordinate 40,825, forward strand.
CAGTTCAGGCAATCGTGCTCCGTCACGTTCAAGGTCTAAGGCAACACCTCAGTGGGCGCCGAGTGAACAAGGATCGAAAGAACCTTGCCACTGCCTGCAAATGGGGGCAGGCCTACCTGGAGGGTTTTCCTGAAGGACTGAACCCGTTCTTGCGGGTGGAGAGGTTCGCGGAGGAACGGCAGCCACGTGGGTTTATGTATTACTCAGAGCATAAAACATTGAGCATTTTGGGCGACATTTTGATTGATTTCTTGCATGGATTCCGGTGACGCAAGAAAACCGCCCCCTTCGGCCCAGGACGCCATTCGGCGCAAAGCCGTGAAGGCTGTCGTCGAGGGCGGGATGAGCCAGACTATGGCCGCAGAGGTATTTGGAGCATCGCGTCCTCAGTGTGTCTGTGGGGCAAGGCCTACCGGCTTCCCGGAAGCCATCAGAGCTGTGTATCCCCAGGCCGAGATCCAGCGTTGCCTTATCCACCAGGTCAGGAATTCGCTGGCGTAGACGGCCTGGAAGGACCGCAAGAAAGTTGCCGCCTGTCTGCGCTCGATTTACACAGCACCCACCGAGGAGGCGGGTCTCATGGCGCTGCCCAATTCGAGGAAGTCTTGGGGCGGAAGCATCCCCAGGTCGTGCTGTTCTGGAAGCGGCACTGGACGGAACTGGCGACTTTTTTCAAACAGCTACCACCGGCACAGGATGAGAGTCCAGGGATTCCGCCAAGACGCCTGCACCCCTGAAAAGCATCACCCCTTGTGGAGATCGACTATGTCCCGTCTGCGTCTTCTCTGGCTGAATCGACTGTTTGCAATCACGGTTTTTCTCTGCGCGGTCGCGCCTGTCTCCCTCGCGTTCGGAAGTGATCTTGACCGACATCCGATCATGCACCCCGATCCCGAGACGCTGCGGGAATGGAACGACAACTACAAAAACGCCCCATCGGCCAGGATCGAACCGGACCGCAGGGACTTTGCCCAGCGCCAGGCGTCACTTTCGCTTATGGCCAACTCCCCCTGGAACACGAGCAACATCTACCAGCGCAACCAGATCGGCTGCGGTGATTGCTGGGTGTGGGCCAACACGGCGGTGGCGGAAATCGCCCTGAGCGCCAGCCAGAACATCACGCAACGCCTCTCCGTCCAGGCCTTCAACTCCTGCTGGCTGAGCGGCAAGAAAAGAGCCTGCTGCGGCGGCGATCCCACCACGTTCGCCAATTTCTACAATGCGACGCAGCAGTACATGCTTCCCTGGCTCAACGCCAACGCCAACTTTGCCGACGGGTTCGTCAGCCCGTGCGACACGCCCAGCAGCGTGACCTGTTCGGCCATCGGCGTCTCGCCGCAGTACACCGTGACCTCCATGACCGCCTCCCGGATCGAGACCGCCAACCAGACGAGCGGCGTGCCGGCCACCAACATCAAGGCCGTCCTGGCCAACAACCAGGCGGTCACCTACGCCATGACCCTGGCCACCAAGGCCGCCTGGGACGCCTTCTATGATTTCTGGGACAATCAGGATGAAACCGCTGTCTTCGACCCGGGCCAGTACAGCGGACAGACCTACGGTTCCGACGGGGGCGGCGGCGGTCACGAGATGGTGATCGTCGGCTACATCGATCTCGACGCCACCCACAGTTACTGGGTCGTGCTCAACAGCTGGGGCGCCTCAACCAACCGGCCCAACGGCGTCTGGCTCCTCAACATGGACACCAATTATGACGCTTATTACGTGGACAAAAACGGCGACGACCAGAACATGCAGGGTTTCTGGACGCTGGATGTCGCCTTCAACGTGCCGACGAACGTGGGCTCCCTGGACGTGACCCTGGAGCCCACCTCGGCCATGGATCGCGGGGCCAGATGGCAGGTGGACGGCGGCGGCTGGCAGACCGGCGGGACCAGCATGGCCGGCCTGTCCCCCGGGAGCCACACGGTTTCCTTCTCGGCCATCAGCGGCTACACCACCCCCGCCAGCCAGACCGTCGCCATCTCCCAGGGAGCCACCACCCCGGTGAGCGCCGCCTACGCCCTGGACATGAACGCCGGGGCTTCGCTGATGTCCCTCGACATCCCGGCCGCCACCAGCGTCCCGGGATTCAACGCCGGGTTCCTCGAGCAGTTCACAGACGCCTCGGTGCTCGCCAACTGGACCCAGAACAGCTTCGCTACCTGGAGCGTGACCAACGGCTACGCCAGCGTCACCGGCTCGTCCTCGGGCGATTACTTCAACCTGGCCTATGCCAATCAGGACTTTTCCACGCTGGATTACAGCGTGAAAATGCGACGCACCGGGAAAAACGCCTATGCCGATTTCAACGCCATTTATTTTCGCGGCACGTCCACGCCCCAGGACAGCTTCGGCGACTGGAACGCCGGCTACTGGTTCGCCTATTCGAACAACGGCTATTTCATCATCTACAAGGCCCAGAACGCCGCCTGGACCTGCCTGGTCAACCAGACCCAGACCCCGGCCATCGTCCCCATCGACTGGAACGTCCTGCGGGTCGTGGCGTCCGGCTCCTCCCTGCAATTTTTTATCAACGGCACGTCGGTCTACACCCTCACGGACACGACGCTGGCTTCGGGCCAGGTCGGCATCGAGATGTCCGACGCCGACGGCGGAACCCTGGATGTCGCCTCGGCCATGCTCAGCACCGCCGTGTCCGCTGGCGCGCCGCCAGCCGGGGCGAACCAGTCCGGCCGGTCGCCGGCTGCGCTTCCGGGCAAGCCCGGGACCGCCCAGGCCCGCTGAGGCGGGCCTGGGCGGTCCTGCGGGAGGCTGGTTTCGCTCCCCAACCCTCAACCGGAGATATTTGCCATGATCGCCACCCCACCCAGGAGCGCCACCCGCTTCAAGCGGTTCACGTCGGCCCTGGCCCTCGCCTTCCTGATCGTCGCCGGCGTGGCGACCGGGGCCCTGGCCCAACAGGCCCACTATTCCCCCTATGTTTCGCCCTACTCAATCAGCTACAATTGTACCCAAAGTTCCCTGACCTTCGACTTCAACACCTCACCGCGCAACGACTACACCCAAGCCTCCAACACGCCCTTCGCCCAGTGGTACGACCAGAACAACTACCCGGTCCACAATCCGAACAACAACAACACCACGTCCGCCTCCTGGGGGCCCTGGGCGGCCAACTATCCCTGGGTGACCGCGCCTTCCGGCCTGACCAGCCCCTGCGACGCCGTGACCTGGAAGCGGGAACGCGTTCTAATCGTGGCCCAGCAATACATCGGCTACAACTACCAGCACCATCACATCCCGGATTTCAACCCCTATGCCAGCAAGCCCGCCTGGCCGGCCAGCAATCCGGCCGTGCTGGTGAACTACCCGACGCCGGGCATCGACTGCTCGGATTTCTCCTCCTGGAACTACAATTTCGGCCTGGGCATCGTACTGAGCACGGCCGTGCCCGAGCAGGGCCTGACCACCACCCCGGTCTACTACGGCCAGGGCGGCTCGACCGTCACGCCCGTGGCCGTGGCGCCCACGGGCGCGGGCTTGACCTTCCAGCAACTGTGCGACACGCTGGTGGCCGGAGACCTGCTCTACATCAACAACGAGCAAGGCACGGTGAGCCATGTGATCATGTGGCTTGGACTCAAGGGCCAGGACGCCAACAACCAGGACGACTGGCTGGTCATCGACAGCCACGACAACAGCCCGGCCGTGGTCGATTCCAACAACGTCACCATCCCGCCCGGCGTCCACATTCGGCCATTTCGTGAAAATGAGTGGTATTTCACAAGCTTCGACCATGCACTCCGAATAATAACCGACACCTCGTCCGTCTCTGGCATGCTCTTGCTTTTGCAAGGTCAGTAGGGCTCGCAAATGGACGCGAGATGGCTTCGTCGCTATGGGGCGGCTCAGGGAGTGGCCTTGGCCGTGATGTTGGGATTGGCCTGCATGGCTCAAGCGGCCATAGCAGATGCCGCGTCCGTCGGCGCGGTCGTCCCGGGGAGTGTGACGGCGGACTTTGCGCAACGCGATCGCCTGCCCCAGTCGGTTACGCCCAGGCCCAGTGGTACAAGCCAGGACGATTCGGTTCCTGGGGGCCGCGTCCCGCTGCCTACCCAGCCGTGACCGCGCCGGAAGGCACTGATCCCCTTATCTGGAAACAGCAGCGGATCGCTGCCATGGCCCGGCGTTACGAGGGCTTCTCCTACCGTCACCACCACATCCCGGGTTGGTCCCCGCCCGGGGAGGGGGCGGGCCTTGATTGCTCCAACTTTACCGCTTGGGTCTACGACTACGGCCTGGGCATCCGTTTCAGCTCGGACATCCCTCGCCAGGCCGACGGGCTGCAAGCGCCCGGGCGATGCTTAAACCAAGGTGAATCGTTTGCGGTGGGCGACCTCCTCTACATTGCCAAAAAGGACCGCTCCCGGGTCTCCCATGTGGTCATCTGGCTGGGGGAGGGCGAGATTATCGACGCCCATGCCGGCAGCGTGCGGGCCCGGCCGTATGCGGGCTGGTATGCGAACTGTTTCACCCACGCCCGAAGGGTGCTGGAATAGACGCGGCCGATTTGAACCCCGGTTACCGGCGTGAAAGGCCCCGACCTATTACGGCAACATACTGATAATATGGCTCAATAGAACGCATAAGATTCATGGTTCTCACCAGAACCGTTCCCAAGCCGTTTCCGCTTCGCCTGCCGTTTCCATTCCGGCGCAAGTTCTTGGGGCGTGTCAGCCCGGAAATCCGACATTGAAAAACCTGCCAATGCTGCCAATTCTGACAATATCCAATGAAAACAGCATATTGTCATGGCTGACGCGTGGCAAAAGTCTGGCTAAAGACCGTCCACAACCGAACGTCCGCCCCGCCCGCGCCGGGTTCAGACCCTTTCCACTCGCGCCGCCAGGGACATGAGCCATGGGAAGCCGGAGATGGGATCGAAATCCGTAAGGCCGGTCAGGGCGTTGGCGTTGGCGTTGCGCCAGCCATGGGCAAGGCGCAGGCTGTCGGCGCGCAGGTCGGCGCACAACCGGACGGGCAGCTCAATGGCCCCTTGTCTGGTGGAGAGCCGGACGCGGTCGCCGTCCTCGACCCCGAGGGGCTGGGCGGCCCCGGGATGCATATCCAGAAACGGCGCGGGCATGGCCGCGTGATATTCCCGCACATTGTGGAACTGGCTGTGCTGATACGGGGAGACGCGATCGCCCGAACTCAGGAAAAAGGGATAGTCCGCATCCGGCTCCGACGGCAGGGTCAGGGATTCGGGCGTGGGCATGGCCGCGAGCCCGGCGGCGTCGAGCTTGGACGAGACGAAGCGTACGGCGCCTGGGGCCGCCGCGGTGGCGAGATACTGCGCCGTGGAAGAGGAGCTTTCTTCCAGGTCGTTGAGCGAGACGCCGCTGCCCTCGAGACGCCCGCCAATGGCCTCGCGGTTGTCCTTCCATGGGAACAGATCGGCCATTCCCAATCTCGCGGCCAGCTCGAAAAGAACTTTCCAGGAGGGAACTCCTTTGCCTGGCCGGTCGAAGACCGGGCGGACCAGGCCCAAATACGGTTTTCCCGCCGCGCCGTAATCGTGCAGTTCCAACATGTCGAAGGCGTCAGCCGCCGGAATGACCAGATCGGCCAGCTCCGCCGTGGGGGTCATGAAAAGATCGAAGACGGCCAGAAAATCCAGGCCGGACAGGGCGTTTCTCTGGGCGGCCTCGTTGGGGAAGGTGAGCATGGGGTTGGCGCCCATGATGAGCATGGAGCGCAGGGGGTAGGGGTCGTCATTCAGGATGGCCTTGTCCCAGAACATGCCCTGGCCTTCAATGTCCCCGCTGGTAAAGAGCGGCGTTTGGCGCGTTCCGACGGACTTTGGCCGCTCCGGGTAGCGCTCCGAGCCCGGCAGCGGCGCCAGCCCGGCGGCAATGGAGACGGGACGTACGTCGTCCAGGAGCGACTGCAGGCAGGCCGCCGCCCGGATGGTCTGCACGCCGGTGGGTTTGAGTTCAAGTCCCAGGCCGGTCTGGACCCAGACCGGACGGTTTTCAGACAGGAGTCTCCAGGCGGCCTCCACGGCCTCACGCTCAAGGCCGGCCTTGGCTATGGCCCTATCCAGCGAGAGCCCCGCCAGCATGCTTGTCAGCGCGTCGAAGCCCTCCGCCTTGCCCGCAGGGAGCAGGCCGGTCCGCTCCACCGCCATTTTCAGAAAGGCCAGGGCCAGAAAGCCGTCTCCGCCGGGCCTGACGGCCAGATGGATGTCCGCCGCCCTGGCCGTCTTGGTGCGCGAGGGGTCGATAACCACGAGTTTGACGCCCGAGGCAAGGGCGCTCTTGAGGGCGGCGTAGGTCCGCTGGGACGATACGGCCGGATTGGCGCCCCAGATCAGGGCGGCCTTCATGCGCTGAAAATCCGGGGCCGGGATGCCGCCATAGGTCATGCCGTGTCCCATGGCCATGGAGCGGTGGCAGAGGCTGCCCACGGAAATATAGTTCGGCGACCCCAGGCCGTGGGCCAGATGTTTCATGTAGGCGGCCACTTCCTGATGCTTCAGGGATTCGCCTTTGTAGAGGCATACGCTCTCGGGGCCGAAGCGGTCCCTGGAACGGCCCAGGTTTTCAGCCAGAACGTCCATGGCCTGGTCGAAGGAAATGGGAACGAAGCGCCCGTTTTTTCGCAGGAGCGGCGTGTGGAGTCTGTCCGGGGCGAGCCGCACATGGCCGTAGTTCTTGCCGCGAAAACAGATGAACCCCTGGCTGATAGGATGCTCAGGGTTGCCTGAAACCTGGATTCCCTCTCCTGTCTCTTTGACCAGCAATCCGCAGTTTTCCTTGCAGATCCTGCATATCGTCGACGTGGCGGGCGGGGTCATGATCGCTCCTCTTCGCGGCGTTGCGGGCATCCAGGCATGGCCGCCCCACAGGGGCGCCATGGTGAAGGCCGTATCGGGTTTCGGGGGTGGAGCTCGAAGGACGAGCTATGCTTGGCATAGTTTTATTCTATCAATACGCTTTGCATGTATTATTAATTTATATTTGACAGCAATGATACACACAACTATTTGATTTGTCTATCGTATGGCGACAATCTTATTGTGCATTGTTAAGCATATTAAAAATTATAATGTGATAACGTCAGCATTACTGTAGCTATAAATAACAAAACTCCATGAGGTGATGCCATGGCCAAGGTTTTTATTGAATTTATCAACACATGCCCCTGTTGTGATGAATATGTGAAAATCATAAAAAAAACCGCGCAAGAGCATGGAGATGCCGTTGACCTAAAGGTCTACTATGCTGGGAAGGATTTCGATTACATAAAAAAATACGGCCAGGTGAACAAAGGGACCATGATCGTCAACGGCCGCAAGAAATTCGATTCGCTGACCGCACCCCTCATTGAAAAAGCCATCGCCGACGCCGTTGCGGAGGCCGCCGCCTGATGTTCCATGATCTGGCAAGAGTTCCCTGGCTGGCTCTGGACATCCTGAATGACGCTTCGCCCTGGCTCCTGGCCAGCTTCCTTTTGGCCGGGGTTCTGCACGAGCACCTTAAACCGGAGCGTTTCCAGCGCATGCTGGGCAACGCCCGCGTTTCCTCCATCGCCAAGGCCACCTTGTCCGGGATGCTGCTGCCCATTTGCAGCTGCGGCGTCATCCCCCTTGGTCTCGGCCTGTACTATTCCGGCGCCTATCTCGGCCCCACCCTGGCTTTCATGACGGCCACGCCCATCGTCAATCCGGCCGCCGTGGTCCTGGCCTACGGACTTCTCGGCCCGCAGATCGCCACGATCTACCTGCTGGCCGGCTTCGCCGTTCCCTTTGTCGTGGGCGTCATCGCCAACCGCTTCGCCGGTCCCGAGTTGCAGGCGCCTGGCATGGAGGATTTCGCCGGACCGATTGAGCTCGACTCGGGCGAGGCGCCTGGTTTCGGACAAAAACTGGCGGCCGGGCTTCGCTGGGGCTTTCTCGACCTCGGCGTCATGGTCAGCCGCTATATCGTGTTCGGCGTTCTCCTGGCCGGACTGATCATCGCCCTGACCCCGCAGGGCGCCATCCAGGAATACCTGGGCGCTCCAGGCATGATCTCTCTGGCCGGCGTCGCGGTTCTGGGGTCGATCATGTACGTCTGCGCCGTGGGCCACATTCCTTTTATCGCCGCACTGGTGGCCAGCGGGGCCGCGCCCGGCGTGGCCATCACCTTCCTCATGACCGGCGCGGCCACCAACCTTCCCGAGCTCCTCAGCATGTACAAGATGATCGGCGCCCGCTGCGTCGCCATCTACGCAAGCGTCCTGATCATCATGTCTCTGGGCGTGGGCTGGCTGGCCAATCAGCTGCTTATGCCCGGTTTCATCCCGGTGTTTTCCCTGGGCAAGGACAGCGCGGCCGTGGGGTTGGCGAACGCTCTGATCCTATCCGTGCCCGAGCCGGTTCAATACCTGTGTTCCCTGGCCGTCATCCTGCTCGGGGCCTATTCCCTGGCGCCCCGGCTGGGCCGCGTTCTCTCGGCCATGCGGGCTTCGGCCTAGGCGAGGGGCTCGTGCGTTTTCTCCATCCGGCCCTTGTCTGCCTGGCCCTGGTTCTCGCCTGCGCGGCCTGCGACGAACGGCCGAAGACGGCGCCCGATCCGGCCGCCGGACTCGTCGCCTGCGCGGACATGTACGAGGCTTTTTTCCGGAACAACCCGGACTGCGGCCCTATTCTGGCGATTGAGGGGGATGTGAACGCCGACGGCGCCGCGGATCTGGTGACGCTCTATCATGACCGGGACGGCGCCGCCTGGATGCGGGTTTTACTCCGCGCTGAAAAAGGCGGCTATGTCGCCACCAATGCGCACAAAGCCCCGGTGGAAAACCAGTCCGCGCGATTTCGGGACATCGACGAAAAGCCGCCATGCGAGTTCATCGTGCAGGGCATGAAAGGAGCGAAATCGGGCTTCGCCATCTACCGGGTGGAGAACGGCGAACTGACGGATGTATTCGGCGAGGGGATGGACGAGTGCTGCTGAGCGCCGTCCGCGTCCATGCGAATGACGACTGACAAATACGGATGAAGGGGAGGTTTCATGAAAAAGCGTTTTGGAATCTTTCAAGGTCCCGGGCGAATCCTTCCGGCTTTCGCCCTGCTGGCTGTTCTCGTCTTTCCGGCCGGTCAGGCCATGGCCGAGGACGACGATTACGTGGTCCAGCTCGGGTACTACAACTGCGACCACATGACCGCCGCGCCTATCGCCAAGGACGCCGGCATCTTTGACGAAATGGGGCTCAAGGTGAACGTGACGGGCAACGGCAAGGTGCCCGAGGCCATGGCCGCCGGCCAGATGGACGTGGGCTATGTGGGCATCGAGCGCCTCATGCGCGCCTCCATCAAAGGCGCCCCCATCTTCGTCAGCGCCAACAACCACGTGGGCGGCTCCTACTATCTGGTCGTCTCCAACGACATCAAGACGCCCCAGGAACTCGTCGGCAAGAAGATATCCCTTGGCGCCGACCCGCTGAAGAACAGCAGCTCCTGGGTGGAATACGCGGCCGAAGTCAAGATCCCCGTGGATCCGGCCAAGTACGAAAATTTCGCCATGGCGGACAAGGACGAGTTTCTGGCCATGAAAACCGGCAGGCTGGACGCCTACCTGACCTGCGATCCCTGGGCCTCCATGGCTGAGTACGACCACGCGGGCTGGGTCATGAAAAAGTTCACCAAGCTGCCGGCCACCAATGACTGGGGCGTGTGTTGCGTCTATTCCATGAACAAGAATTTCGCCAAGGAGCACCCCGAGCTGGCCAAGAAGATGATCCAGGCCCACGTCAAGGCCCTGGAATTCATCTACACCCATCCCAAGCGGGCGGCCGAGATCTTCGCCAAGGCCTACAGCGTGCCCGAGGAAGTGGCGCTCATGACCATTTACAAAAAGACCGTGGCCGAAGAACGCACCCTCAACTGGGAAGTGGACAAGAAAAAGGTCCAGGCCGAGATCGATTACAACATTTCCCTCGGCACTCTGGACGCCGCTCCGCCCCTGGATGAATTCGTCAACGATGAATTTCTCAAGGCGGCCAAGGTTGACGACTTCGAGACCTTCATCAAGGAAAAGGTCGATCCGGTCTTTCCCATGGGCATGACCTACGAACAGTGGAAGGCCAAAGCCCTGGAGATCGACGGAGAGAAGGTCTAGCGATCGTCCCGCGTTCATCGATCAAGAACCAGGAACTGTTGCGATGCGGATGCGAGCTGAGCTGCCGGAAGGTTTTGTGAACGCCGCGCGGGCAAGGGCGGCGTGATGGGGCGCTGGTTCGCGGCGTTGCTTGGGCTGGCCGCGATCGTGGTGGTCGCGGCCGCCTTCGGCGCCCGAACCGGGAGCGTCCCGGCCATCCGGCTGGGCGCGCCCTCGGACGCGGCCGGACTCTTGGCGGCGGTGGTCGCGAGAGAGGCCGGTCCCGACAGGCTGGCCCTGGTGGGCGGCGTGGAAACCTTTCCCGTCAACGATTGCTGCGCGACGGTTTCCCAGTGGGCCATGTCCTCGGAGTCGGTGGACATGGCCCTGATGTGCCCGGACGCGGCCGCCGCGCTCCTGGAAAAGGATGCGCGCTTCGAGACGGCGGGACCGGCGCTTTACAACGCCGAGGTCCTGGTCTCGCGTCCCGGCGTTCGGGCGGTCTCGGCCGGAGTCGCCCAGGGGCGCGACCGGCAGGCGGCGCTGATCGCGCAGGCGCTTGGAAAGGACGCCGTCGTGGATTTCATGCTCCCCGCCTCCCTGCCGTACGCCTATGAAAAAAACGTGGTGGACGCCGTGGCCGTGGATTTTTTCACGGCGCTTCTCATGCGGGGAGACATGGCGTCCTTGGCCGGCGCGGACGGCGACAACCTTTCCTATGTCCTGGTCGTCAAAAAGAGCCTGCGCGACAGCCCGGAATTTCCCCGGATCATCGAAGCGTTCCGTGCCGCCGCGAACATGCTGGACGCCCCGGACGGGCTGAGGCGGGCGGCGTTGGAACACAAAAACATTTCCCTAAGCGAGAACGAGGTGCGGTTATGGCGGAAAATGCGGATTCGATTCGTTTCTCCTACAAATACGCCAACCGGTTCGCCAGGATCGTAGGCTCCGAGGCGTCCGGGCGGCGCAAGATCTGGTACAGGCTCGCCACCCTGGCCATCGTCGCCGGGGCATGGCAGTTGGCGGCCTGGCATTACCAGAGCGACCTGCTCTTGCCGGGACCGCTCAAGGTCGTACAGGCTTTCGGTCTGGCCATGGTCGATCCGGATACCCTCTACAATCTCGGCCTGACCCTGCGCCGGGTGCTCCTGGGCCTTGCCATCGCCCTCAGCCTGGGCATGAGCCTGGGGTTCGCCATGGGGTATTCCAAGACCGTCATGCAGCTTGTCGATCCGGTCATCAATCCCCTGCGCCAGGTGCCCATCATGGCCTGGGTGCCCCTGACCATCGTCTGGTTCGGTCTGGGAGACGGCCCGACGCTGTTTCTCATCGCCATGGTCGGCGTTTTCCCCATCCTGCTGAGCACGGTCTCCGGCGTCCAGTCCATCAACCGGGACTATTACAACGCCGGGCGCTCCATGGGCGCCGGATTCTGGAGCCTCTTCCGCAGGATCATCATCCCGGCCTCCCTGCCGGAGATATTGACGGGCATGCGAGTGGCCGTGAGCGCGGGGTGGATGTCCGTCATCTGAGCGGAGTTCATCGCAACGAGCGCCGGGTTCGGCTTCTCAATGGTTGAAGCGCAGACGCGGATGAATACGCCGCTTCTGATCGCGCTGATGATTATGGCCGCGCTTGTGGGGTACGCCATCGATCAGCTGATCGTCATGGTCAGCCGGCGTTTGACCCCCTGGCGTTTCCTGGAGGCCTAGCGGGCCTCCTTTTTCCCGAAACCAGAACATTCTCGGCAAGGACACATGCATTTACGCGTCGAAAACGTCACAAAGACCTTTTCCAGAAACGGCTCGTCCAACACGGTGCTGGACAGGGTGAACTTCAGCGTTCACACGAGCGAGTTCGTCAGCCTCCTCGGCCCCTCGGGCTGCGGCAAGACCACCTTGCTGACCATCCTCGCCGGATTCCAGCAGGCCACGTCCGGCCGCATCGTCCTAAACGGCGCCGCCGTCTCCAGGCCCTGTCCTGACCGGGGCTTCGTTTTCCAGGATTATGCGCTCTTTCCCTGGATGACCGTGCGCGAGAACATTCTATTTCCCATGAAGGAGCGGAAAATTCCCAAAAAGGAGCGCGAAGAGCGTCTGGCCGCGCTTCTGGCCATGGCCCAGCTCGAGGGCAAGGAACGGCTCTATCCCAGCCAGATTTCCGGCGGCATGAAACAGCGCACCGCATTCATCAGGGCGCTGGCGGGCGGTCCCCAGGTCCTCCTCATGGACGAACCTCTCGGCGCCGTGGACCACCAGATGCGCCAGACGCTCCAGGAAGAGCTGGAAAACCTCTGGCTCAAGGACAAGATCACGGTGGTCATGGTCACCCACGACGTGGACGAGGCCATCTACCTGAGCGACCGGGTGATCGTCATGTCCGCCCGGAAAGGACGCATCGTGGCCGATGTGAACGTGGACCTCGAACGGCCGAGGGCCAGGACGGGGCAAAAGTATCACGCATTCAAGGACGCCCTGACCGGGCATCTCAAGGCGGCCTTCAACGAAGGGCTGGCCGCGTCATGATCGCGGCGGGCGTGGATGTGGGCTCCGTGGCCGCCAAGGCCGTGATTTTTGACGGCGAAATCCTGGGGGGGGCCGTCATCCCCACCGGCTGGGATCCCAAGAGGGCGGGGGAAGAGGTCTTTCGTCTGGCCCTGGCCGAAGCCGGGGTGGACAGGCAAGCGGTGGCCAGGGTGGTCGGCACGGGCTACGGCCGCATCCGTCTGCCTTTCATCGACAAGCGGATAACGGAGATCAGCTGCCACGCCAAAGGCGCGGCGCATCTCTTCCCGTCCTGCCGCACGGTGATCGACATCGGCGGGCAGGATCTCAAAGTGGTGTCGGTGGACGCGGACGGCTCCGTGACGGATTTCGTCATGAACGACAAATGCGCGGCCGGGACCGGACGGTTCCTCCAGGTCATGGCCGGAGTCCTGGACATGAGCCTCCTGGAGCTTGGCGAGGCGGCGCTTGCCGGGGAGCCCGTTCAGATCAACAGCATGTGCACGGTGTTCGCGGAAACGGAAATCATCGGTCTTTTGGCCCAGGGGACCGATAAGGCGGCCATCTGCGCCGGAATCATCCGCTCCATCGCCCGGCGCGTCCGTTCCCTTTCCGGCCGCGTGCCCTTACGGCCCGAGTGCGCGTTCACCGGCGGGCTGGCCCTGAGCCCGGCCGTGTGCGCCATCATTTCCCAAGAGCTGGGCGTCCCATTTCAGGTTTCGGACGCCCCCCAACTGACCGGCGCCCTGGGCGCCGCCATCCTGGCCCATGGATTGGCCGGGAGCGCAAAGGAGCGCGCATGACCCTGGCAGCGTTGGAAAAGATGAAAGCGCTGAGCGAGCGCAACGTGCTTGAGATCAACAAGGCCCATGACGCGGGCAGGAAGGTCGTCGGGCACTACTGCCTCTATTCACCCTCGGAGCTGGCCCTGGCGGCCGGAGCCATTCCCGTGCCCCTGTGCGGCACGAGAAACGACCCCATCCCGGCGGCCGAAGAGGTTCTGCCCCGCAATCTGTGCCCGCTCATCAAAAGCAGCTTCGGCTTCGCGGCCACGGACACGTGTCCGTATTTCGCCGTGTCTGATTTCCTGGTGGGAGACACCACCTGCGACGGGAAGAAGAAGATGTTCGAGCTTCTTTCCGCTTATAAGCCCATGCACGTGCTCCAGCTTCCCCAGAATCAGGACCCCGAGACCGCGCTGCCGTTCTGGGAAAACGAATTGTACCGCCTCAAGGACCGCCTGGAGGCCGAACTCGGCGCGGTCATAACCGAGGCGGATATCCGTAGGGCCATCAAGCTCATGAACAGGGAGCGCATGCTCCTCAAGCGCCTCATGGACCTGGCCAAGAACCAGCCCTCTCCCATTTCCGGCATGGATCTTTTGCAGATCAAGTTCAAGCTCGGTTTTTTTCCGGACAAGGAGCAGGGGCTGGCCGTGGTCGAGGAAATCGTCGAGGAGCTGGAAGAGCTGGCCCGGGCCGGGCATGCGGCCCATCCGGCGGACGCGCCGCGCATCCTTCTGACCGGCGTGCCCGTGGGGCTGGGCTCGGACAAGGCGGTCAGGCTCATCGAGGACAGCGGAGGGGCGGTGGTCTGCTTCGAGAGCTGCGGCGGCTACAAGAAGATCTACCAGGTTGACGAGGAAGGCGATCCCATGAAGGCCCTGGCCGCGCAGTATCTCTCCACGCCGTGTTCGGTCATGTCGCCCAATACGGGGCGGTTCGAACTGCTTACGCGCCTTATCGACGAGTTCTCCGTCCAGGGCGTGGTGGATCTGACCTGGCAGGCCTGCCACACCTACAACGTCGAGTCCTATTCAATCAAAAAGCATGTGAAGGAGCGCCACGGCCTGCCCTTCCTGCAAATCGAGACTGATTATTCCGACTCCGACGCCGAGCAGCTCAAGGTGCGCATCGAGGCCTTCCTTGAAATGATCGGCTGAGGTCTGAAGCTTGGAGACAGCTATGCAATTTGAAAATTATCCGGCGGAGCGGCTCTACATCGACAGCGTCGATTCCCGGCTTTCCCCCCAGGGAAAAAAAGCGCGGCTTTCCATCATGAATTTCACGATCGAAAACGGTCGTCCCTTCAACTTGGAGAAGGACGCCTCTGCCGAGATCGCGGCGGCGTTTCCCGAATTGACGGCCAAACGGGCGGCGGTGGCGGGCTCCGGGGGCGACGTGGACTTCATCTACCCGGTTTCGGCCAGACCGACGAGCCACGCGGTCACTCTTTCGGACGGCAGGCGCTTTTGCGCCATGTGCGCCATCGACGCCATGGGTTCGTCCTTCACCTTCCGTCGCGATGTCGTGGTCGAGTCCGCATGCGCCCAGTGCGGCGCGCCGGTGCGCGTCGAGATCAAGAACGGCGCCCTGGCCCTGGCCGACCCGCACACGCTCCAGGCCCTGCACGTTGACCTGAACAGGAACCAGGACTGGTCCACGAGTTGCTGAAACATCATGAACTTCTTCTGTACGAAGGAGCACTATCGGCAATGGACCGCGGACAGAAACCTGGATGAGAATGAGATTTTCATGCTCTCGGCGAAAGAGGCTCTGGTGGTCGCGGAATTTATTTTCAAGCTTGAAGAATGAACACCCTGGCGGCCCAGCGCTGAAGAATGGCCAGCAGGCTAGCCAGTATGCTTTTAAACGATCCTGAGGATGCTATCAGGCGACGCTCCGCGCGGGGGGCTGGATTGAAACGTAGTGACAAGAGGCCGCCCAAAGATTGCCTTGGCTGTAACCCTGAGCCAGGTTTGGCAAATCCTGTGGGCAACAAAACCTAAAAAGAACGGCCGTGCCCTGTGGAAAGCCCGCGTCCAACGGGAAGGAAAAATAAGAACGAAGATGTTTCGCACCAGGGCCGAGGCCTTGGAGTGGGAATCGGCGATGCGAAAAAGTCCAACCTGGGAAGTCCAGGAGCCGACCACGGCGACGACAACGGTCACGGCCTTGCGCTGGACGAATAGCTACCTTGACGCCGTCAAGGATCGGGCCATGTCGGAGAAGACCTACGAAGAAAAGAAATCCGCATTCAAACGGTTTTTTGGCGTCTTCCCCAGGGCGGGGGCGGTCGAGGCGATCACTGTGGCCCATGCCTATGCCGCCCTGCGGAAACGGGCGAAGTCCGTTTCCGGCCATACGGCCAACAAGGACAGGAAGAATCGGTCCGCAGCCTGGGCATGGGGGGGGCAATTACCTGGGCCTGCCCGAGAAGAACCCCTTCAAGGCCGTGGAACGCTTTGGCGAGGACAAGCGTCCACGATACGTTCCAAGCGAGGAGGACTTCTGGAAGGTCTTCCAGGCGGCCGAGACCGAGCAGGACCGGGCGATGCTCCTGGCCTACCTGCACACGGCGGCAAGACGATCAGAAGTCTTGAATCCCCGCTGGGACGATCTGGACTTCGCCAATTCCCGCCTGCGCCTTTGGACCAAGAAGCGTCAGGGGGGAGGAAGGGAGTTCGATTGGATTCCCATGACGGCCGACCTGCGAACCGCCTTGTTCTAGCATCGGCAACATACGAACAGCGTGTTCGTTTTCAGCCGGGAAAGAGGACTGAAGTACACCAACCGGCAGCATTGGCTCAGGTATCTGTGCGGGGTCGCCGAGGTTCGCTCCTTCTCCCTGCATGCGATCCGCCACTTGACCGCTTCAATCCTGGACAAGGCGGGGATGGATATGTCCACCATCCAGGCCATTTTGCGGCACAAGCCGGCCACCACGACCGCCCGCTACATGCATAGCCTGCGAGGCGTACGCGCCGTCCTGGACGACGTTTTCGGCCAAGGGGTAGGCGTAGGCGCTTTGGAAAAGAAAACAGCCCGCGGGGTGTAGCCGAGGGCTTCAAACCGTTTCCGCCACCGTCTCCGGCTGATCGGACCTAAACTGTAATCACCGTAAGCTGCTGGAATTCTTTGGCGTCCCCAAGGGGATTTGACCCCCTGTTACCGGCGTGAAAGAGGCAGAGCAGGCTCGTACGCTTTTTCAAACACCTTCATATAGTTCGACTTTTCCCGTTCCCCACGTTCCAGGAAATCCAGAGAAGACACACGCGATGTGGACCGACGTGTGGACCACGGGTTGATCGGCGATATACAGGGGGTATTCAAGGTCCGTCGGGGACGCCTCGTCGATGATTGGATGCCGAGGCCCCAAAAGGGGGCGCCCCATACCCCAAGTCGCAGTTTTTTACCCGGAGAGCATAAGGTTTTTGTCCCGGGAAGAATGAGGCCGGGGGATTATTACCCTCCGGGACTTATCCGCTCATGCTCCGCTTGATCAAGGGCCTCGGCTTCTTGGTTGGATAAGCTTCCATATCGCCCAGACGCCTCAATACACGGGGGGCCTGGAGGTAAATAGCGCATTCTGGCTAGGGCGAGCCGGGGGCGCGGCCACGCCCGGCGGCCCGTTCCATCTCCGTTCCCACATATTGAGCCAGTTCCTGGGCAAACCCCGGGTGCAAGCGTAACAGCCCGAGATCGAGGGGCTCCCGTAACCGGGTCAGACGCAGTGCATCGCCGTCGTCCGCCTCGTGGGGCCAGACACCGGCGAAAAAAAAACCCGCCGTCTCGGCCTGTTCCCAGACAAGGGCCGTGGCCGGCTGGGCCAGAGGCAAATCCAGGACCACCACAGCCGCCTCCGCGATTTGCGCCAGATCCACGGCCGCCCGGCATATTTCCGGCCACTGCCGCGTGTCGGATCGCGCCACCCGGATGTGTCCTTTGCTCAATTCGCGATCGAAGGAGACCCGGTATTCACCCGTCTCCTCGGCCTCGCCGGCCTGTCCCAGGGTCAGGGGGCGCTCAAGACATTCGTAAATGCGTCTGATCTGATTCTTGTGCCTCGTCGGCGCGTAAACAAGGGCCGGCGGCGGGTCATACAGGTATCTGAAGCAGTGGAGGTAAGATTCCCGCTGGGTTGGGGTCTGTTCCAGGCGCATCGCCTTGAATATTCTGGGCGGGCAGGCGGCCAGGTCAAGGCCGCACGGCCTCCCGCCGGAGTGAATGGTCTCGCGCTGGCTGGCGGGATGGCTCGTAACCGGGTTCAGGGACAGACCGAGAAGCCCGAGCGATTTCGCCTTTTCGGTCATCGCCGCGGAGAGGGCCTTCATGAGCCCCCGTCCCCTGTGCGCGGGAGCCACGACGAGAAGCGCCGCCTCGGCCATATCCTTCGCGCTGTCGCGTAAAAGGCCCGCATGCGCAGCCACTTCGCCGTTTTCGGCGACTGCGACGAAACTAATGAGCTTGCCGCTGCCCACGAGATGAAGAAGCCCTTCGGGGCGGTAGAAATTCTCATTTTTGTAGGAATATCCGTAAGCCAACCAAAAAATACGGGCGACCTGGAGCGCCTCGTCGGGCTCCATGGTACGGATGGCGTACCGGGTCGGTCCGGATTGCCGCGTCTCGCCTTCCTGCTCTGTCACAAGCGGTTCCACGGAATGGGGCAGCCATTTCAATAGCCGCAATTCCTTGCCTTGCCGGCCGCAATTAACCCACTGCGCCTCGTCCACGGCATGGCGGATGAGCTTCAGCCCCAGGCTTCCCGGACAAGGATCGCCGCCGGTGTCCGCCGGACTTGGGGCTTTGACCAGCTCTGGGTCGAAAGGCAGGCCCTCGTCGCGAAAGGCCAAGCGCAATGCCCGCGCCTGGATTTCGCAGTCCAAAAAGACGTCGCCGGGGGCGCCGTCGGGATAGGCATGGCTGCAGATGTTTAGAAAGATCTCTTCAGTGGCGAGTTCCAGAGCCGTGACATCCCTGGAGTCAAACCCCGCAATCCTGGACAGTTCACGAACATGCCCCTGGATTATGGCCAAAAATCGGCGGTCCGCAGGGACATGCAGTTGGGTTTGAAGCGATTGTGGCGTCATCACCGCGCGCGGTTCCCGACTTGAACCTCAGCGATCCTTACAGAATGCATTGTTTCTACCTCGCTACTGGAATTGACCGCGTTTTGAAAAATCGAGTCAGCCTTGTCCGGGGTTTTTCACCGCAGATCCTCCCGCTTCCCTCGGGCTTCGCCCGCCTGTGCGACAAATCAATTTGGCCACGAGCGGCCCGGCAAGGATCACGGCGAACAGACGCAGGGTCTGCAGGGACAGGACAAAGGGAACATCGCAGCCGCTGCCCATGGCTATGACCACCACCGAATCCAATCCTCCCGGGCTTGTGGCCAAATAAGCGGTCAGGGCGTCCACTCCGGCAAAGGCGGTCAGCATCCAGGCCGCGCCGCAGCAAAGCGCCATAAGCGCGCAGGTGGCGAGCAAGAGCTCGGGCACGGTTCTCATGGCATAGCGTACGGTTTCGGACGTAAAGCGCAGTCCTATGTACCACCCCAGGAAGGCGTATACGCCAAAGAGCAGCCAGGACGGCAGGATGATGGTCATCAGCCCCATGGTGTTAAGCGCGGCTCCGAGAACCATGGGAACAAGCAGGGGCGCGCCGGGAAAACGCACCAGACCGCCAAGGAGGACGCCCGAGCCCGCCAGGGCCATGGTCTCCAGGACTGGCCAAAGGGGCGAGGCGACGCCCGGGGACAATGCGCCATCGCCAAAATCGACCTCCCGTCCGAGTAAAAAGCGCGAAACGGCCGAAGCCGTGAGCACCACGACGAATATCCGCAGATACTGCATGAACGCGACCATACGGATATCCGCGCCAAAGGAATCCGCCATGGCCGTCATGGCCATGGCCCCGCCCGGAGAAAGGCCCCAGGCTGCGGTATTACCCGGCAGTGAGCCGAAACGCATCAGGCCGAACGCCGTCAATGCGCCAAAAACGATCACCATGGCGACCACCAGCAGCAGCAACGGCCAACTCCGGGCAAGGGCGGCCAGCGTGGTCGGATTGACGGTCATGGCCACCATACAACCCAAGACGGCCTGCGCCGTCAAAAAAAACGCTCGGGGAACGGATAGCCGCGCCCCGTTAAGGGCGAAGATCACAGCAGCCAACATTGAACCAAGCATGGGGGCGGCGGGAACGGAAGCAAAGCGCAAAGTCCCGGCCAGAACAAGCGACGTGAGGACCAACGCGGCCCATTGGCTGATTTTCGATGTATTGATCGTCACCGGATTTACCCTTCGCGATCCAAGATGGTTGCCCGAAGGCAACGCCCATATAACAATTGAATTCCGTCCAATTCAAGCGCCGCGTCGCCGCTCCCCTTGCGGCGGTCGTCGAACTTTTCTATTGATTAAGCATGAGCGCCCCCTCGAAAGCGACCATGTCGGTCGGCGGCTTCCGTGACATGTATGAACTACTCCGCCGTGGTCGACGTACTTTAAAGGACGCAGGCCTGCACGATCAAGCCGCTGATCTTCGGCGCGCGACCAGATGCGCGGCCAGAGCAAGGGAAAAGACCAACGTTGAAAGACGAACGAGGATGCCGAGGCCCCAAAATAGGGTTGACCTGCCGGGTTTCTTCGGGCCACTCAATTCTTGAGGGTGGCCCCCTGGTTCA